>CBFCWO010000123.1:0-6964 GCA_965601625.1 uncultured Flavobacteriaceae bacterium
CAGCCGCTTAGCGGGCATGTCCAGGCTGAGATAATGAAATCGCCGATTGGTGCGTTCAGGACCTCCCTCACCCGCGAACATGCGCGTGGGGTCCTCCCCCTCCCGTTTAAAGGGGTACAGGCCGGAGGTAAAGGGAAAGGATCCCGGAACGTTTTCCTGCAGCACCCATTTGAGGATATCTCCCCAACTCCTGTAGGGTGGAAGGACCACCTTGGGGATCTGCAGGTGTGAGAGGGATTCCGTATGGGTTTCCATCTTCAGTTCTTTCCCCCGTACCGAAAAAGTATAAAAGGGTTCCCTATAGCGGGCTTTCAGGGCAGGCCATTGTTGCAGCAGGTCCCAGTGATGCGGGTTCAGGTTTTTGAGTTCCTCCCTGAAACGCTGCAGCAGCTGTGTGCGCAGTTCCCCGGATTCCTCCCCTGTATCCGCTTCGAGGAACAATCCTTCTTCCAAGCCGCCTGGCGTGATGCCCTGGCTTTGGTCAGCGGGTATTCCAGAGAGTGAGCAAAGGGTCAGGTACAGGCCGTATAGGCGCTCAGCTGTTTCCACCTGGCTGAGGACCGTCGCATCGTAAGCCCGGTTGTTCTCTGCGATCTCGGACAGGTAACGGGTTCGGGCAGGAGGAATGATAAACACCTTTTCGGGTTCCTCCTCCGCCGGGCTTTCATCCCCACTGGCCCAGGAGAGACCGCGCTCCCCTAGCGCCTTCATAACCGCCTGGTACAAGCGGTTCATGCCAGGATCGTTGAACTGGGAAGCAATGGTCCCGTAAACAGGAAGGGTTTTCAGGTCGGCTTCCCAAAGGCCGTGGTTGCGCTGGTATTGCTTTGCAACATCCCGGAGGGCATCTGCAGCCCCCCGCTTGTCAAACTTGTTGATGGCCACCAGGTCTGCAAAATCCAGCATGTCGATCTTTTCCAGCTGGGTGGCCGCCCCGAACTCCGGGGTCATTACGTAAAGGGAAAGATCCGAATGCTCCAGGATCTCCGTGTCGGACTGGCCGATTCCTGAGGTTTCCAGGATAATGAGGTCAAAGCGGGCCGCCTGCAATACGGAAACAGCCTCCCTGACGTGTTTGGAGAGTGCGAGATTCGACTGGCGCGTGGCCAGGGAACGCATATAGATATTTGGATGATGGATGGCATTCATCCGGATCCGGTCCCCGAGCAGGGCTCCTCCGGTCTTGCGCTTGGACGGGTCCACGGAGATAATGCCCAGGGTTTTGTCTGGGTGGTGGTTTAAAAACCTGCGCACCAGTTCATCCACCAAGCTGCTCTTGCCTGCTCCGCCGGTTCCCGTAATCCCCAGGACCGGCGCCAGGGTTTTGGGTTTTGGAAAGGACTGCTGCAACTGGGCGTACTGCTCCGGCCGGTTCTCGGCAAGGCTGATCAGCCGTGCGATGACCGGGATATTCTTTTGGTCCAGGAAATCTTTAATCCCAGTTTCTTCAGGGACGGGCAGGTCGGACACCGCATAGTCGGCCGTGGAGACCAGGTCATTGATCATTCCCTGCAATCCCAGCTCCCTCCCGTCATCCGGAGAGTACAGACGCGTGATCCCGTAGTCCATCAGGGCCTTGATCTCTTTGGGAAGGATCACCCCCCCTCCCCCACCGAAGATCTGGATATGGCCCGCACCCCGTTCCCGCAGCAGGTCATACATATACCTGAAATATTCATTGTGCCCGCCCTGGTAGGAGGTCATGGCAATGGCATTGGCGTCTTCCTGAATCGCACAATCCACCACCTCAGCCACGGAGCGATCGTGCCCCAGGTGAATGACCTCAACCCCTGTAGTCTGGATGATCCGCCTCATGATATTGATCGCAGCATCATGCCCGTCAAAAAGGGAAGCCGCGGTCACGATACGGATCTTATGGGTGGGTTTATAAGGGGCTTGGGCTTTCATAGGCAACGCGTTCTACGGGAGTGCAATTTACCGAAAATGCAAAAATTGTCCATCCCTATTTGGGATTTTGTAATCAACCTGCTGATTTTATCCGTCAAATTCCACATATCGCAATTTCAAGCAGTGAAAATGGACATTGAAATGTGACATCAACGGCCCTTTCAATTCCTCTGCACTATTGGTTCCGGATTTTTTGAAACCGCTCATACTAAAAGGCTGAAAAATAGCGTTCTAATTATAACCCTTTGACAAAAGTATAATGCGGGCTTAACTATTTGGCAACCTTTTTCACCCGCATTTTAAAGATTTTTGTAACGGATTATTTGAGTTAGTATTTTTGAGTTAGTTAGTTTATTAACCCCACCCTTCCCACGGTGGGGTTTTTGGTTCCCTTTCTCATCTTTGCGATCCCTCAGGTACAGGGTGATAATATCCATCAAAAAGTACCTGCACCACTTCATCTTCCTGCAATACTTCCCAAAGCTGGCGGACAATTCCGTCCTCCTGTATCGTCCAGGTAATCCGATTCACCCTCAGCTGCCCATCGGGCCCCTCATAGGGATCTGAGGCGAGAACCATTTGGTCCCCCCGCAGGCCGCCCTTCAGCTTGAGGATGTTTCCACTGTTGTCCACCCACAGCTGCTCCCACTGCCGGGTGGCCGAATTAAAAAAATTCAGGCTGGTCCCTGAAGAACCCTGTTGGGCGCTCTCCCAATGCTCCTGCAAAACGCATCCGCCCTGAGCCCTGACAATGCGATTGATCCCTGCCGGGGTTCCATCCGCCAGGCGGACCTCCCAGGTACCCACCCAAAAGTCAAAGGCCCGATGCGCATCCGTGCAACAGGCACAATTCGCTTCCTCCTGGGCAGGTAGCGTCCAGAACGAAAACAAGAGCAAAAACAGCAGGAAACGTCTCATATGCACTCCGTTATTAAAGGTACTGGAAATCTTCGGAACCGGTGAAATCCACACAGAAATCACAGCCGGTCAAAAATGCAGGAATCGCAAAAACAGCCCATCATTTGCCCCCATCCAGATAAAGAAAAGGTTAACTTTTAGACAAAAAACCTGATTTTTAGGTAAATACCACGGTGTGGGGACATCCAAAACCTCAATTTCAGCGTAAATTTGTTATAAACCCAAAGCGCCATGGAAAAGCAACATTGTAAAGTCGGAGCCACGCACACCCTGGATAGAGGCGTGAATGGACTGGATTTACTAGAACACCAGTTGAGACACTTCAACCAAAAAGCAGCCGAAGCCGCCAGGACAGGATCTGCCATGAAGGATTTTTTCGAGCAAAAGGCTCAGAAGATCCAGAAGATTTTACAGGATTTCGTTTAGTCCCCTTTATTTTTTAGGATTTCAGCCATCTGCCGCTGCAGGTCTTCGGCCCGTTGTGCCGCTGCCGCTGCAAAATCCGTATCCCGGGAGGCATAGATAATGCCCCTGGAAGAATTTACCAGCAGCCCTACTTCCCCGGTTAACCCATAAGCACATACCTCCGCCAGGCTCCCACCCTGAGCACCTACACCCGGGATCAGCAAAAATCCATCGGGGATGATCTCACGCACCTTTTCGAGGTAAGAGGCCTTGGTAGCCCCAATCACATACATGAGCTGGTGGGCATTCCGGTAGGTCCTGGCCTTGCGAAGGACCTGCAGGTAAAGGTCATCTTCCGGGCTGGGAAGGGTTTGGAAATCAAAGGCCCCGGGATTGGAAGTCAGTGCCAGTAGGATAACGTGTTTTCCCTCAAAGTCGAGAAAGGGCTCCACGGAGTCCCGCCCCATATAGGGAGCTACCGTAACCGCATCAAAATCCATGACCTCGAAGAACGCTTTGGCATAGCGCCCAGAGGTGTTCCCGATATCCCCCCTTTTTGCATCTGCGATGGTAAAGTGGTCCGGGTAATTTTCATTCAAATAGGCAATGGTTCGTTCCAGGGCTGCCCAGCCCTGGCTTCCATAGGCCTCATAAAAGGCCGTATTGGGCTTGTAGGCTACACACAGGTGGTGCGTGGCATCTATGATGGCCTTGTTGAAGGCAAAAATCGGATCTTTCGTTTTCTTCAGGAATTCCGGGATCTTCTCCAAATCCGTATCCAGGCCAATGCACAGAAAGCTCTGTTTTTCCCGAATCTGACTTACCAGTTTTGCCGTATCCATTGCGCTCTAAAAGGTTTCGGAAGCCTCCTTTAATTTCTCGGTGTTGTGAACCAGCATCAGTTCATCGATGATCTTTTGCAGGTCCCCATTGATGATGTTCTGCAGGTCGTAAAGGGTCAGGCCGATGCGGTGGTCGGTTACCCGTCCCTGGGGATAGTTATAGGTTCGGATCTTCGCAGAGCGGTCTCCGCTGCTCACCTGGGAATTGCGCTTAGCCGCATCCTCCTCCTGCTTTTTGGCCAGCTCCAGGTCGTAGAGGCGGGAACGGAGTACCTTGAAGGCTTTATCTTTATTCTTATGCTGGGATTTCTCGTCCTGGCATTGCGCCACGATCCCTGTGGGCTCATGCGTCAGACGCACGGCCGAATAGGTGGTATTGACCGACTGTCCCCCCGGGCCGGAGGAACAGAAATAATCGATGCGCACATCCTTGGGGTCGATATGCACTTCAAATTCTTCCGCTTCAGGCAGGACCATTACCGTAGCCGCGCTGGTATGCACCCGGCCCTGGGTCTCCGTCTGGGGGACCCGTTGCACCCGGTGCACCCCTGCCTCAAATTTTAAAGTACCGTAGACATCCTCTCCGGAAACCTCGAACTGGATTTCCTTGTATCCCCCGCTGGTCCCTTCACTAAAGTCCATCACATGGGTCTTCCAACCGCGGGATTCACAGTATTTGGTATACATGCGGTAGAGGTCGCCCGCAAAGATGCTTGCTTCGTCCCCCCCTGTGCCTGCACGGATCTCCATGACCACATCCTTGGCATCTTCGGGATCCTTGGGGATAAGGAGCAATTTGATCTCCTCCTCCAGTCCGGGAAGCGCCTCCCGGGCCTCTTCAAGCTGCATCTTGGCCATTTCGCTCATCTCCGGGTCGTTTCCATCCCTGAGCAATTCCTCGGCCTCCTCCATACGATCCAACAGCTCCTTATACAGGTCCCGTTTATCCATAAGGAGCTTCAGGTCCTTGTACTCCCGGTTGAGTTGGATATACCTTTTCTGGTCGGCAATGATGTCCGGCTGTATGATCAGATCGGAAACCTCATCAAACCGTTGTTTGACGATATTGAGTTTGTCCAGCATACCTATTTCGACTTCCTGCGAAGGTACGATTTTTAAGCGCATTTTCAGGCAAGCAGGCCCACGCCTGAATGCACGAACAGTTGCATTTAGCCATTATTGCGTTGAAAATCAACTGGATCCAAATGCGTAGCGGTTAAGCTACTCGAAGATACGCAGCAGGTCGCCGTCTAAGGAAGTCCTGAAAATCTTCAGAGGGTTCTGGGTGATGGTGTTCAGGGGTGTTCCGTTTTGGTCGAATCGGGAACCGTGGACCTCACATTCAAAGATCCCACCCTGGGTTTCCACAAAAGAAACACCTGCGTTCTGCTCGTGGCTGCAAATCCGGCTGGCTGCAACGAATACCCCTTCCAGGTTTCTGGCCACAACCACCTCATTCCTGATAATAAAGTCGCCGTTGTTCCCAAGCGCGTCCCCGTCAGGACCGCTGAGGTCAATGGTAAAATCGACGCCGGAAGGGATTTCTTCTCCCACCTGGGGTTCTGAATCCGATGAACACCCCTGAAGACAGGGAAAAGTGAGGGCAAAGGCTGCCCCCGCTCCCAGTGATCGTAAAAATGCCTTTCGTTCCATAGCAAGCTGTTTTCTTTGATGCCCTCTAAATAGAACGAGGCCTGTGGAAAAATCGTATGTCAGTATTCAAAGGTCCCGTATGGACTTTCGATGGTCAGCCTGGGTTGCTCGCTGGGCTCCACCCTGCCGATCACCCGGGCCTCGATCCCAAAGGATTCGGATATTTCAATCAGGGACGGCGCCAGGGATTCAGGCACATAAAATTCCATCCGGTGCCCGCAGTTAAAGACCTGGAACATTTCCTTCCAGGAGGTCTGTGATTCCTGCTGGATGAGTTCGAACAGGGGCGGTACCGGCAGGAGGCGGTCCTTGATCACGTGGTGGCGGTCCACAAAATGTAGGATCTTGGTCTGTGCCCCACCGCTGCAGTGGACCATGCCGTGGATTTCCTCCGGCCTGTGCTTTTCGAGTATCTTCTTTACCACAGGCGCATACGTCCGGGTAGGCGAAAGGACCAGTTTACCGGCATCCAGGGGGGTTCCTTCCACAGGGTCCTTCAGGCCGATGGAGCCTGAGTACACCAGGGGCTCGGGCACTTCGGGGTCAAAGCTCTCCGGATAGGACACGGCAAGGGCTTTGTGAAATACGTCGTGCCGGGCTGAGGTAAGGCCATTGCTGCCCATTCCACCGTTGTAAGAAGTTTCATAGGTAGCCTGCCCGTAGGAGGCCAACCCAACGATCACATCCCCTTCACGGATCCGGGCATTGTCGATAACCCTGTCCCTTCGAATACGCGCAGTCACCGTGGAGTCCACAATGATCGTCCGCACCAGGTCTCCCACATCAGCGGTCTCACCTCCTGTGCTGTGGATGCCGATCCCCCACTGACTCAGGTCTTCGATGAGTTCCTCCGTCCCCTGAATAATAGCTGAAATAACCTCCCCCGGGATCTTGTTGGCATTGCGGCCAATGGTGGAGCTCAGCAGGATATTGTCTGTGATCCCCACGCAGAGCAGGTCGTCCAGGTTCATGACCAGGGCATCCTGGGCAATGCCCTTCCAGACGGAAAGGTCCCCCGTCTCCTTCCAGTACATATACGCCAGGGAAGACTTGGTTCCTGCCCCATCGGCATGCATGACCAGGCAATAGTCTTTATCCCCCGTGAGGTAATCGGGTACGATCTTGCAAAATGCCCTGGGGAACAACCCCTTGTCGATGTGCTTAATGGCCTTGTGGACGTCTTCCTTGGTGGCGGAAACGCCTCGCTGCTGATAACGGCCGGATGTGTTGGAGCCCAT
>CBFCWO010000124.1:0-6961 GCA_965601625.1 uncultured Flavobacteriaceae bacterium
TCCATCGAAGCCCTGCAGAACGAAAATTAAGACAACGAGCTCCGGATGGGAAGGCTTGGAATGCTGAATTCCCAGCCCTCCCTGGTCCGGGGAAGATCGGTCCGGTTCATCCCAAGCCAGACGGCTCCTTCTTAAACCATATGAAATGAAGAAAAAAGCACTTCTGATCCTGGCAGGCAGCCTGCTGCTGTTCGGTACTTCCTGCTACTACGACTCCGCACCCGCCGAAGAGGAACTCCCTCCACCGGAGGACGACATTTCATTTGAGGAAAGCATACTCCCTATTATAGAAAGCTACAATTGTGCCGGGTGTCATAACGGCTCAACCCCTCCGGACTTGCGTTCGGAAAACGCCTATAATTCACTCCTGCGCGATTATGTAGTGCCCGGGGATGCGGAAGCCAGCGTGTTCTTTCAACGCTTGCCGGGCAAAGACCATCCGCAGGTTGGTTTCGGCCTGACCAACAATGAAATAAGCCTGATCGAGGCATGGATCAACGAGGGTGCCCTGGAATAACGAACCTAAAGAAGCTCAACAATGAGACCACTATACTACCTCCTTCTTATTTTGTGCTGCGGACCCCTGGTCCTTTCCGGTCAGGAAGCTGAAGCAGAACCCGAAAAGCCCGTCGACAAACCGGAACGCCCGGCCTTTGAAAGCAATTTCCTGATCGACAACCCAACGGACAAGCTGAACCTGAAAAACACCCTTGAAGTGGTCTTCCAGCACCGCTTCGGCACCATCGGGGGAGGAAACAACGACCTGGCGGGCATCTGGGGGGCTGCCAACATCCGTATCGGTGCTAACTATACCGTTTTGGACTGGCTGCAGGTCGGTTTCGGGACCATGAAGTTTGAACGCCTGCAGGATTTCAACTGGAAAGTGCGGATCTTGCAACAGACCCGCTCCGGGAAAGTTCCCTTTAACATAAGCTACTACGGGAACTTTGCCATCAATGCCAGAGGCAAAGAAAACTTTAACCTGGAACAGGACCGGTATTCCTTCTTTCATCAGCTGATCATCTCCCGCAGGTTCAATCCGAACTTTTCCCTGCAGATAGCGCCCAGCATTTCTCACTACAATCTGGTTCCTGAAGGAATGAACAACGACGTTATCGGAATCGCCTTCGGAGGCCGGTACAAGGTGACACCCAATACGGCAATCACCGTAGACTACAGTCTGCCGATTACAAGCTTCACGGAAACTCCCAATACGGCCGGCGTGGTCACGGATTTCCCGGATGGGGCCTTGAATCCACTTCCTGGCTTCAGTCTTGGCATGGAATTCGTCACCTCCTCCCATGCCTTTCAGGTATACCTGTCCTCTCTGAACGGGATTACCCCCCAGGTGAATTATTTCAAGAACCAGAACCGGTTCCTGGATGGCTTCGACAGTATTCTTCTGGGCTTTACCATTACCCGACTCTATAATTTCTAATCCCGACGAAAACTGAAATGAAAAAAGATCAAGGGAAGCAAAAAGGATTGGGCAGACGCAGGTTCTTGCCTATCCTGGGAACAGGTTTGCTATTGTCGCTGCTGCCGTCACGGGTAAAAGCTTCTGCCAAAGAACAGCCCGAAGAGGAATACAAAACCCTTTTAAAACCGGATGGAACAGCCGTCCGGGTAAAAGTGAGCGGCCTGAAAAAATCCAAGGTGGTTCGAAAAAACATCAGTAACAAAGAACTGCTTTCCTGGTTGAAAAAGGACCAAAAAGATTCTTAATTCCATGGAAGAACAGCAAAAGGATACCCGCAGGAAATTCCTGAACAACGGTTGGAAACTGGGCCTGGCCTCGATTTTGGGTGGGGCAGCCCTGGCGCACCTGAAGGAAGGCTTTGCGTCTGAACCGAACGAAGCCTCCGGGGAGATGGTGGAGCTGATGGATACGGATGGGAACATTATCGAAGTAGATGCCGCCCAGGTGGAGGAAATGGCTGCCGCCGGACAGGCCTATGAGGTCAGAAGGGGCATGCCCGGACGGAAATTCGTCATGGTGGTGGACCTGGCCAAATGCCAGAACGCTCTGGCCTGCCAACGGTCCTGTAACAAGCACCACTTTGTCACCGGGGACAATGCCTGGCTTAAGGTCTATAAAATGCAGGAAACCGAGGATACCGCACCCTACTGGATGCCTTCCCTCTGTATGCACTGCGATCAGCCGGCCTGCGTAACCGTCTGCCCTGTGGATGCCACTTTTAAGCGGGAAGATGGCCTGGTCCTGATCGACAACGATCGCTGCGTGGGCTGCCGGTTCTGTATGGCTGCCTGCCCCTACTCTACCCGCGTATTTAACTGGAGCGAACCCAAACAGGAATTCGAGATGAACATGGATATGCTGGAACACAGCTATAGCCCGGAACACGCGGGAGTGCCAAGTGTAATGGGTACCGTGGACAAGTGTGATTTCTGCCCGCACCAGGCTGTCAAAGGGGAATTGCCTCACTGTGTGACTGCTTGCCCCAATGGGGTATTCTATTTTGGGGATAAATACGAGGATACGGTAACCAATGGGAACGACACTGTGCGCCTGAGTAAATTATTGGAGGATAATGCGGGCTATCGTCTTTTTGAGGATCTGGGAACGGAACCCAGTGTCTACTATCTGCCACCTAAAGACAGGCTGCCTTTTGAGGAGGGCCTGGAAAACTATAATGAGTTCCAGTCGGTCGAAAAACCAGATGCGTCATGAGCAGTTATGAACAACTCATAAAGGATGTAGGGCCCCAAAAGTTTAGCCTGAAGGGGAAGCTGTGGGTGGCTTTGCTCCTGGTCGTGATCATCGCGGGGGTAGTTGCCTATATCGATCAGCTGATCCAGGGGCAGGTGGTGACAAATATGCGGGACTATGTGCTCTGGGGATTCTATATTTCAAACTTCGTCTTCTTTGTAGCTACCAGTTTTGTAGCCGCCATTGTGGTAGCCGTCCTCCGGCTTACCAAAAGTGAGTGGAGAAGGCCTTTTGTGCGAATCGCAGAGGTCGTTGCCCTGGCGTGTATCGTTATGGCCGGGATTACGATCATTATCGATATGGCACGCCCGGACCGCATGCTGAACCTGTTCGTGCATGCGCGCCTCCAATCTCCCATCACCTGGGATGTCATAATCATTCCCACTTTTATAGTCGTAAGCCTTTTATTGCTGTATTACCCCCTGCTTCCGGACCTGGCGATCCTTCGTGAACACTATGCCAAGATTAAACCAAAGCTGAGCAGGATTTACGGCTTTTTCGCACTGAAATGGAATTGGTCTGACAAGCAGGTTAAGCTGCAGCAAAGCTCTGTCCACCTGCTGGTCTTGTTGATCATCCCCCTCGGTCTGATCCTGGAATCCATAGATGCCTATTTGTTTTCGACTACCTATCGCGTTGGCTGGGCTAACAATAGCTTCGCTCCTTATTTTATTACCGGGGCTATCGTTTCAGGGCTCGGGGCGCTGATTGTGGTTTCCTACATCGTGCGGCGGAATAAACAGCTTGAAAATTACATTACGGAATACCATTTTGATAAAATAGGGAAACTCTTCCACCTGAGTTGCCTTGTTTATCTGTACTTTAATATAAATGAATATATAATCCCGATCTTCACCTCAAGCAAGGCGGATTCAGAGCATCTGGACACGCTGCTGAGGGGCGATTATGCCCTGCCATTCTGGATCGTGACCGGGGTCGGGCTAATTCTGCCTTCCGTCCTATTGTTATTCAGAAGATACAGAAAACCGAGGGCGTTGTACCTCATCGCTCTGGTGGCCGTGATCTGTGCGTATTGGAAGCGTTATTTGATTGTAACCCCTACCCTGCTCCACCCATTCCTGCCGATACAGGGCGTGCCGGAATCCTGGCACCATTATACGCCCAGCCTTCACGAATGGGTCATAACAGGGGCAACGCTGGCGATGGCCCTGCTGATCATCACCCTGCTGCTTAGGTATGTGCCCGTTATGTCCATTGACCGGCTTGCAGAAGAACAGGGTCTGAAAAAACCCCAAAAAAAGCTTGCTTCATGAGAGTGGATCGGTTTACATACGCGTTGGGATTGACGGGGCTGCTGGTTGTATTCTTTATGTTGATAACCTATCATGGAGAAGCACAGGAGAAAAAAGAACGTCTCCGCCTTAGGGCGGTGTACACAAAGGTCATGGATGGGCCTGTTTATCTGGACCTGTCCACTTCCGCACGGATCGACCGCACCAATGTAAATGTGCCTGATATTGACCTGGAGGTGTTCTACGAAGTGGATGGAGAAGGATTTCCCCTGGGCGAGGTTCGCACCGGACCTGATGGAAACGCCCGGTTCACCCTGGAAAACCTGGGGAAGATACAGGCGGATTCCTCAGGACTCTATATTCTCGGGGCTTCGTTTGGCGGAAATGATACGTTTCGAGCGGCCAGTCGCAGCGTGGAATTCAGGGATGCGGCCATACAGGCCACCCTGCAACAGCAGGACAGCCTGAATTATATCGCGGCCTCCCTGAAAGACGTGGCCCTGGACAGCCTTGTCGAGGATGCCCTGATCCGGGTGCAGGTAAAGCGGATGTTCCAGCCCCTAAGGATCAGTGAGGATCTTTTAATGACCGATGCCGAAGGCAGTATTTTAGTGCCTGTACCGGGAGACATCCCCGGGAAAGACGGGATCCTGGACATTGAGGTGATGATCGAGGACAATGATACCTATGGCACGGTAAAAGCGACTTTGGAAGCCCAGGTTGGCACGCCTATTGTAGAAGTATCTACATATGATCAAAGGACACTATGGGGCCGCAGCAGCAGAACTCCCATCTTTATCCTGATTTTCACAGGGCTGCTCGTATTTGGATCCTGGGGCCTGATTCTGTACTTAATCTTTAATCTGTATAAAATTGCTAAAAACTAAATAATGAAAACACTGAAATTCTTTTTACCGGTTGCAGTACTGACCCTTGTATTGGTGGCATTCAACACGCCTCCTCAGGATGAATGGGTGGTGCCTGACAAATACGTCAACATGAAAAACCCTACGGATCCCGGCGTGGATGCGAATATTGGAAAGGCCCTATACAAAAAGCACTGCCAGTCCTGTCACGGAAGTGAAGGATACGGGGACGGCAGCAAGGCTGCCGGTCTCAAAGGGGATTTGGGGGATTTCTCCTCGGCTGAATTTCAGTCGCAGACCGATGGGGAGCTGTTCTATAAGAGTTACTTCGGAAGGGGAGACATGCCCAACTATGAGAAAAAGATCCCGGATGAGGAAGATATGTGGTTGATCGTAAACTACATGCGCACATTGAAGGAATAACCTGATTCCGACCCGGCCAAACCGATTGATAATCAAATGACGTTCAAAAGAATGTTCAAGGACACCTTTTTACGATATATAAGCGTCTCCCACAAAACGGCCCCCGTGGCCCGGAGGGAACGCTTCCATTTAAGCCAGCAACAGCGGGAGGAACTGACCGATACCCTGAGGAAGTCTTTTCCGGATCTGCGATCCCTGTTGCTGCTGGTAACCTGTAACCGGACGGAGCTGTATTTCGAATCTGCAGGGACTACGGCAGACGAGATCCGGGATTTTTTCATCGGATGGAAGCTGGGCAAGGTGCTTGATGAAGATCAGGCGGATTTCGTGCTTAGCGAACAAACCGAAGAGACCGTCAAACACCTTTTAAAGGTATCTACAGGACTGGAGTCCTCCGTGTTAGGGGACGCTGAGATCATTCACCAGATCAAAAAAGCCTATCATTTTTCATTACAGCAGGGACTGCAGGGTTCCTTGCTGGAGCGGTGTATGCAAAGCCTCTTTCGCTGCCATAAGCGAGTGACCAACGAAACTGAATTCCGTGACGGGACCACCTCTACGGCCTATAAGGCCCTAAAGACGATCGGGCAAACCTTTGGGGGGGAAGCCGCGGACAAAAAGATCCTGTTTGTAGGTGCCGGGGACATCGTTCGGCAGCTGTTTAAATACAATACCAAATTCGGTTACAGAAACATTTGGGTGACCAACCGCACCGAGTCCAAAGCGGACCATCTGGCCCAATTACACAAGGTACAGAGCTGGCCCTGGGAGCAATTAAAGCGCAATGATCTTTCCCGCTTCGATGTGATCATCAGCGCCGCCAGCAATGCCCCTGCCCTGATCCGGGGAGGGATCGATCCGGGCAGGACCGTCTTGCTCATCGACCTTGCCGTACCCGCCAACATTGACCCCAAGCTCGGGGCGAAACCCAATGTGGTGCTCGAAGACATGGATTCCATCGCAGGACAATTGCTACGCAACCGCGAAGTCAGGAATGCTGCTGCCGAAAACGTCAGCCAATTGGTTGAGGAAGAGTGGGCTGAATACCTGAAATGGTATCGGAGCCAGCCCTTCCGGAACCTGATGGCAGAACGAAAGGCAGCGGTAATCCATATCCTAACGGAGGGAGAACCCATGCGGCAGGGAGATCATCCGGAAAAGGAACTAAAAGCCATCACGGACAGGATCATGCGCCGGGTCCTGAAAAGACCTGAAGCGCTTCACAATGCCAACGCCCTGCAGGAGGTAGTATCCGAATGCCTGCCGGTGCCGTTGGCATAAATCAAAAACCCATTTATACATGACCCAAAGGCAATTAAAATATACGCCGTTGATCCTGATGACAGGGTTGCTGACAGGATTGATTTCGTGTAAGGGAGGGCCGGAAGACAAAGGCACCTTCCCCCTGGAAACGGAAGTAAACATGGCGGATGTCCATAAGGATGTGGTCATGAATGTGCGTGAGGTTGCCATATTGGAAACCGTTCCTACCAGCAAATACCTGTATCTGAAAGTATCCGAAGGCGATCGGGAATACTGGGCTGCCACTTCAAAATCTGATATTAAGGCCGGGGAAACCTACTTCTACAACGAAGCCCTGATCAAAACCGATTTTGAAAGCAAAGAGATGCAACGCGTTTTCGATACCATTTACCTGATCACCAAGCTGGTCCCCGAAGCCCATGGAG
>CBFCWO010000125.1:0-6925 GCA_965601625.1 uncultured Flavobacteriaceae bacterium
CAAGATAGCCTCCCCGGGGATTCCATAACCAGGTGAAGTCAGAAATATATCACAAGATGGTTTATCACAATGCCTACTGAGACTGCCTACTGCCTACTGAGACTGCTTACTGTCTACTACAATATCAGGGATTTGTAACCCACTCCACTTCCGCCTGGGGTTGGAAAAGGTACAATTTTCCTGTGGCAATTTCCACACATTGGTAGCGTTTGATTTTCTTAGGGCCCTTTTGAAAAATGCGGCCATTGTACAAACGGAACATACTTCCTTCGGGCAGCTCAAATACATATTGTTTTTCGCGGGGTTGGGGATCAAATTCCCTCAGGGCAACCGATAGGGCCGAATCCGTGCTGCTGCTGGCCCTGGGATTTTTGAAATGCCTCGCAAGCAGGGGCAGAAGTTCTGCCGGAAAGATCCCGGGCTGCAAAAAGGGGAGCATCAAATGTTGAAAGGTGCGTTTCCATTCAGTCCCATGAGGTTTAATAGCCCTTCCGAAACGTTCAAAGGCAATCAGATGGGCAACTTCGTGGATAAGGGTAATCAGGAAACGATAGGGGTTTTGCATGGCATTTACCGTGATCAGATGACTTCCGTCCGGAAGGGTACGGTAATCCCCATGCCTGCTCACCCGTTCATCCACAATCCTCAGGTGCACCCCATAGGATTGGATCAACTCCGTACAGGGGGCGACAGCCCTTTCGGGCAGATAGCGTTCAAGAACCGGGCTCATGCCACAAAATTAGGAAAATAAGCTTCGGTTCACACTTTGGCGGGATAATGGGCCGGGCCAATCAGGGGGTTGAATTGCTGACCGGAAGCACTTTGCCGTTGAAATACTGATGCCCGGTCAGCGCAAAATCCATGATGAAGCTCGCCATTTCAAGGGCACTCACTGGGGCCTGATAGCCCGGGAAAGCCGCCTCCAGCATCTCGGTCTGTACCGCCCCCAGTGCAAGGACATTGAAGGAAGGACCTGTCTCTTTATACTCTTCTGCCAGCAATTCCGTGAGGGTAATCACAGCCCCTTTGCTCGAGCTGTAGGCCGCAAGACCAGGAAACTTGGCGCTCCCCTGTATGCCCCCCATGGAACTTATGACCACAACATGACCCGAAGGATCCATGGACGGCAAAAGTACCCGCGTCAATTCGGCCACCCCAAATACGTTGACCTGATAGATTTGCTGGAAGTCTGACAGGGTCGTGGACTCAAAGGGTCGGTTTAGCAGGGCCCCGGCATTGTGAATCAGGATATCCACACCGCCCCATTTCTTGTTCACCCAATCCGATACCTCTTCAAGGTGAGCGGGATCAGCAAGGTCAAATGCCCGGCAGGTGACTCCCGGCAGGTTGAGCTGGCTAACCGGCTTTTCATTTCTGGAAAGGGCAAGCACCTCGTGCCCAGCCCTGGCAAAAAGTTGCACCAACTGATACCCTATCCCCCGGCTCGTTCCTGTGATGACTACCCGGCCCATGACTATTTAGCTGAAATTTTGCGTTCTTTTTCGTTCGCAATGCCCTGGATGGCGGGAATCATTCGATTTACCAGCCCGGCCATGTGATTGTAATCCATCCGGGAAGGCTCATCTCCAGGCTGATGATAGTAGGAGTAATTCTCAAAGTCAAAAGTGGAAATGGTATGGGATGGCACCCTGAATTCCTGGTAGAAGGCATAATTATCTGACCGCTGAAACAAATTGTACTCCTTTGCCGTAGGGAGGTAACCCACCAGATCCTGCCCTCCGTAGGTGTTGATTACCTCTGCCATGTTGGACCTCTGATACCCGGTGATGTAGGTCAAATATTTTTTTCCGTTCATAGGCACCCCGGTCATCTCAAAATTGAGCATGGTATAAAGGTCGATAGCCTGCGCATTCAGTTTTCCAGCCAAATCCTTGGAACCCAGCAAACCCCGCTCTTCTGCACTGAAAAAGGCAAAAAGCAGGCTTCTGGCCGGGGCTTTCTTCCCTCCAAAATACCGGGCAAGCTCCAGCACGGTTACCGTTCCGGAGGCATTGTCATTGGCCCCATTGGCTATCCCATCCCCATTCTTCAGAGCCACAATGCCGATATGATCATAGTGGGCACCGATCACAATAATTTCACGTTTCAGTTCCGGATCGGACCCCTCTAAAAACCCCACAATATTGTAGGCGATTTCTTTGGAGTTTTCAAGGGTATCCCGGTATGTCTCAAAGTAGGGCGCAATGCCATACCCCTCCAGTTTTTCCTCGAGAAACCGGGCGGCGGTTTCAATCCCTTCAGAACCCGTGTCCCTTCCTTTAAGCTCGTCCGAGGCGAGTAGCTGCATCTGCTCCTGGAGTATTCCCGTATCGCTAAAGTCACTGATATCCCTGCTGGACGACATGACCGCTGTGACGGGCTCAGCTTCGGTGCCCGCATCAGAGGTCTTGCGAAGGCTGCCACAGGAACTTACCATAAATAATAAGGTCCCGGCCAAAATCCAATAATGCCCCCCCTTTGAACGATCACGAGGGAACAGGCAAGACCGGATGCGCTGGGATCTTATCATGCCAGCATGGTTACCGGATGCTCGAGATATGCACGCAGGGTTTGTAAGAACTGAGCACCTGTTGCTCCATCCACGGTGCGGTGGTCACAGGCCAGGGTAATTTTCATGGTGTGCCCTACCTGGATTTGCCCTTCCCGCACCACGGGTTTTTCAACAATGGCACCAACGGACAGAATGGCAGAATTCGGTTGATTGATGATAGAGGTGAACTCCAAAATCCCGAACATGCCCAGGTTGGAAACCGTGAAGGTGCTCCCCTCCATTTCGTCAGGGGTAATCTTCTTGTTCCGTGCACGACCTGCAAGATCCTTGACCGAGGCCCCGATCTGGGTCAGGCTCATCTGATCTGTAAATTTCAGAACGGGAACCACCAGCCCGTCTTCGACGGCCACAGCCACCCCAATGTGTATGTGCCTGTTGTATTTTGTGGTGCTGTCGTTCCAGCTGGTATTCACCTGCGGATGCTTCTTGAGTGCCATGGCACAAGCCTTCACTACCATATCATTGAATGACACCTTGGTATCCGGCAATTCGTTGATCCTGGATCTTGAAACCATCGCCTGGCCCATATCCACCTCTATGGTCAGATAGTAATGAGGGGCCGTAAACTTGGATTCTCCCAACCGCCTTGCGATCACTTTGCGCATTTGTGAATTCTTCACCTCTTCCACCATTTCTTCTCCAGCCGGCACGAATGGCATGGCAGGGGCAGAAGGCTGCTGGGCTGTCTCCGGCGCAGGAGTTGCCGCAGGTTTTGCCTTGGGAGTGAAATTTTCGATATCTCTCTTTACTATGCGGCCCTGATCGCCCGACCCGCTGACATCTGCAAGGTTAATTCCTTTCTCTTCTGCCATTTTGCGCGCAAGGGGGGAGACAAAAATTCGGCCACCGTCACTGGTTGTCGCAGGGGCAGCCGGTGCACTCTCAGCAACAGGATCAGAGGCAGCTTCAGCCGGTTCCTCTGTCGGAGCAGCCGAAGGGCTTGGTGCGGCACCAGCGCTTAGCACCGCTGAAACGTCCGTCCCTGCCGGACCAATCACCGCCAGCACGGCATCTACAGGGGCGGATTCCCCTTCGTGAATACCAATATGCAGGAGGACTCCACTGTAAAAGGACTCAAACTCCATGGTAGCTTTATCGGTCTCAATCTCTGCAAGAATATCGCCTTCTTCGACCTGATCCCCCACTTTCTTGATCCAGGAGGCCACAGTGCCTTCTTCCATGGTATCACTCAGGCGGGGCATGGTCACAATTTCAACCCCTTCCGGAATATCTGCAGCCTGGCTTGCAGGCACAGCAGTTTGTTCAGCAGCTGTGGACTCCGGAACCTCTGCAACTTGCGGAGCGGCGGTGGCTGTCTGTCCATCGAGCAATCCTTTAATATCCTCACCTTCATCCCCGATAATGGCCAGCAGCGCATCCACAGGCGCTCCGTCTCCTTCCTGTATTCCTATATGAAGCAGTGTTCCCTCATGGAAGGATTCAAATTCCATAGTGGCTTTATCCGTCTCGATTTCAGCAAGGATGTCACCTTCCTCTACCTTATCACCTACTTTTTTGAGCCACTTAGCCACGGTTCCTTCTTCCATGGTATCACTAAGTCGGGGCATTGTGATTATCTCAGCCATCTGATTCCTAAAGTTTATGTTCCAAGAATGGATAATCCTCCTGTTCGTATACCACGTCGTATAATTGTTCTTTGGGTGGGAAAGGAGATTCTTCGGCAAATTTCTCACATTCCTTCACATGCTCCTTAACGCGGTTGTCTATCTCCTTGAGTTCGTCTTCTGAGGCATAGGCCTTTTCAAGGATAACTTCCCTGACCTTGGTGATCGGGTCGATCTTTTTATACTCTTCGACCTCATCCTTTGTGCGGTAATGCTGGGCATCGGACATTGAATGTCCCCGATAGCGGTAAGTCTTGGCCTCCAGGAAGGTAGGACCCTCACCCTTGCGGGCGCGTTCTATGGCCTTGCTGACTTCTTCTGCAACCGCAACCGGATCCATTCCGTCTACAGGCCCGCATGGCATTTCATATCCCAGCCCCAGCTTCCAGATGTCTGTAGTGTGGGCCGTGCGCGCCACTGAAGTGCCCATGGCATAACCGTTATTTTCACAGATAAAGACCACGGGAAGCTTCCAGAGCATCGCCAGGTTGAATGCTTCGTGCAGGCTTCCCTGCCGCACAGCACCATCTCCCATATAGCATAAGGTAACTGCATCCCTGCCAAAATACTTATCGGCAAAGGCCAGGCCTGCGCCCAATGGAATCTGCCCGCCGACAATACCGTGCCCTCCGTAAAAGTTGAATTCTTTTGAGAAGATGTGCATGGAACCACCCATCCCCTTGGAAGTACCGGTAACCTTGCCAAATAGCTCAGCCATGACCTTCTTTGGGTCCTCCCCCATTCCTATGGGCTGTACGTGATTCCTGTATGCAGTGATCATACGATCTTTGCCCAGTTCCATGGCATGCAATGAACCCGCAAGGACAGCTTCCTGCCCGTTGTAAAGGTGCAGAAACCCACGCACCTTCTGTTGGATATATACAGCGGCGAGTTTGTCCTCAAACTTTCGCCAGAAAAGCATATCCTCATACCATTTGAGGTAGACTTCTTTGGTAACTTTTTTCATGAAGGGGTTATTTCAGTCATTACAGGGTGGGGAAAGGTATTGAATTCCCCGATTTTTCCGACGTTGGAGAGCAAAAATAAACATTAAATCAATTCGGAAAAACATTTAGAACCCAAAGAAACAATGGCCCTTTGCCATGCCCCCGGATCAGGTGAGAAAGCTGCCGTCAAAACCGAGGGGCAAAAGGGATGCCACCGAGGGGCATTCATAGATTTTCCCTTGTGCGCCCTGCATCAGGATCCTTATCGGATAACCCTGTTTTTGTTCGTATTCAAGAATCGCCTGTCTGCAGTTACCGCATGGTGCGGCCGGAATGCTCAATTCCTGAACCCTTCCCGAAGCCGAAATCGCAATGGAGAGGATCCGAATCCCCGGATGTGCCGCACCCGCATAAAAGACGGCAACACGCTCTGCGCATAGCCCGGAGGGAAAGGAGGCGTTTTCCTGATTGTTACCGGCGACCACGTCTCCGGAAGCCAGGAGCACTGCAGCCCCGACATGGAATCCCGAATAGGGTGCATAGGCTCCGTCACGGGCTTCACGGGCCCTGCTCATCAGTTCCCTGTCATCCATCGAAAGCTCATCTACGCTCTCGTAAATCATCAGGTCAAATCCCAGATGCTGCTTCTCCATACCTAAAGATACATCAAAAGAAGTAACCCCGTGATGTATCAAAAAACCCGCCTAAAGGCGGGTCGTAAAAACGTTTGTGGATCAGTCATTGTAGTACTCCTGGCCCAGATTGAAGGTGAGAGAGAATCTAAGTGTGTTTTCCAGCGGGTTGCGCACCTGTGCGGTGGAAAATAGATAGGAAAGATCGATCTCCGCATTCTTGTATACGAATCCCGCTCCCAGGCTGAAGAATTTTCGAAACCCTTTTTCCTCGCTTTCATTGAAGTACCCCGCACGAAGCATAAAGGCTTCCCTGAAAATATATTCGGCCCCTAAAGCCCAGGTAATCTCTTTCAACTCCTCACTCAGACCATCCGGGGCATCTGTAAAGGAAGTAAACATCCCTTCAAACCAACCGATCTTCTGGTATTCCTCATTGTCCGTGGCATCAATGACCCCATCTCCATTGAAGTCCCTGGGGGTGGGAACCAGCAGTTTATTGAATTCGGCACGAAGTGCCAGTACGTTGTCAAAATCAAAGATGAAATCAAATCCACCCCCCAGACCGAGATTGGTGGGGATGAAGTTCTCCTGCCCGGCATCATCGTATCTGATCTTGGGTCCGATATTGGAAACATTGAAGCCCCAGACCCAGCGGCCGTCAAAATTGTCATAAGCCTTTTCCCTGCCCCGATAATATCCCCCTATGTCGACGGCAAAGGTGTTTCCATCCTGCACGGCATTCCCAAGTTGTGGGATTTCGAGGTTGGAACTGATGAACCGTCCTGTGATCCCCATGGAGAAGACCTCGCTCAATTTAAGGGAATAGGATCCGTCAATTGCCAGTTCATTGGGCTTTACCAGAACACCCTCTTCGATAAAGGTATTTCTCAGTTCGATTTCTCCAAGTGTAAAATAGCGGAGGGAAAATGCAAAAGCACTTCGATCGTTGATCTTATTGAAATAGCTTCCGCTGAGAAGCGCAACATCTGTAATGATACTTTCCAGATAGGGTGTGTAGCTGATCCCGACTCCGGCCTTTCGTTCGGCAAAGGCAAACTTAGCCTGATTCCATTGCTGGGAGAATGCATCTGTGGAACTCGCCACCCCGATGTCTCCCATGGCGGAAGACCGTGCATCTGCTGCTAT
>CBFCWO010000126.1:0-6797 GCA_965601625.1 uncultured Flavobacteriaceae bacterium
ATTGCATCACTTCTTGGCATTGCCATTTTGGGGATTCTCCTGATCTATGCCAAAAGGGATTCAATCGCAAAGGATTTGCTGATTCGGGCCAACAGCCGGATCAGTGGATTGATACAGGTAGAAGAAGTGAGCATTGACCCCTGGATTCATTTTCCCAGGACCTCCCTGACCCTTCAAAAATTCGCGCTTTATAAGGAGAAAGTGCAGGAGAGAGATTCTTTACACCCTCCCGTGCTCGAATTGGAAGCGGTCTCCATTTCCCTGGATCTCCTGGCATTGCTTCAATCCCGCCTGGAACTGACCGAGATGACTGCCACCAATGGCCAAGTGCATGTCTCGAAAGGGAAAGGAGGCGAATTGAACATCAGCCAGGCCCTAAGCCCTCCCGGGAAGGGATATCAGAAGAAAAGTGCCCCAAGTTCTGGGCCTGAGTCCAAACCGACCCCTCCTACCGACAGGAGCAGCTCCAAGGATAAAACGCCAGCCCAAAAAGTGCAGGAAGGTCAAAAAGTTGCTACATCCCGGCAGGACCCCCTTGAACTGTCCATGGACGGTCTGCATCTTGAAAATATTGCGGTAGTGCTGGACGGAATCCCGGATAACCTGCAACAGCAATTTACCATAACGGAAAGCGACGCCACCTTTAAATATGTTAAGGATTCACTGGATGTTCAGTTGGAGGGCCAATTCGAAATAGAACACCTGAGCTTTGATCGGCGTCTCCAGCTTGAGGAAGAGGTTTTGGGACTGTCTTTGGATTTCTTTTTCGATCGGGGGGAACAGGTGCTTAGCATCTATGATGCAGACATCGCCTTTCGGAATGCGCGTTTGGACGTGGAAGGAAGTATGGATTTCAAGCAGGAGGGAAATGCAGACCTCAGGTTTAAGGCCATTGATGATCAGATGCAATTCACGCGCCTGTTTTTGAGCTCGGAGGGAATAGATAACCTTCAGGATGGTCAACTGCATCTCAGTGGCACAGTGGAGGGACCCTTCCGGGAACAATTGCCTCAGATCACCTGCGTGTTCGGGGCCACGGACCTTCATATGGAAATCCCCAATTCGGACCATTATCTGCGGGAAATGAATATTAACGGGTATTTCGAATCGGGCAATCAGATGGACCTGAGTAGGGCAACCCTGAGGTTAGATACCGTCCATGCCGTCCTGCACGAGGGTTACATAAGGGCTTCCACTACAATTTCCAACCTAAAGGCTCCCGACATGGTCTACGACCTGGATGCCTCCCTCCGACTTGAGTACCTGGCTAAATTCCTGGATCTGGGCTCCCTGGACAGTCTTTCCGGCCGTATCGAGATCCGGGATTCCTATAGGGGAAAACCCGGAGGCCCGGCAGGTCTTGAAAAGGATAGGAGCTCAGAACCCTTTACAGTAGCCATGGATGAGGTATCCTTTGTCCTGCCTGAAATTCTTGATATTGATGGCATGTCCGGCAGATTGGTCGGGAGCCTGGATTCACTTCGCATAGATTCCCTTAGGATACGCTCCGGTGATTCTGATCTAACCCTTGATGGTGCCGTGTCTGGGCTTTCAGGACTTTTGTTCGGGACAGCGGAACCGATCAAAGGGGAAATCAGCCTGCAGTCCGGGTCATTTGATTTTCCAGGGTTGTTTAAAAGCCTTCCCAAAACAGCCGCAGGATTTCCCTATACCATAAGTGATCTGAATATGGACTTTGCCGCGGAGATCTTCCTCTCCGGCCTGGATACGATCCAGTATGTTCCGGAAATGCATTATGACATTCGGTCTGCCACCGGAATCATAGAAGGGTTGCTTCCACCAGCCACATTGAGTGGAGGGCATTTCAGTACCCTGGAAAAAGACGGATCCTATCTGCTGGATTTTGAAGATTTTGACCTGGAGATCCAGGGATATCGCGCATTGGCTGGCCTTGCCTATTTCGGGGGTGACCATGGACCGAAGTCCATGGTGATTACCATGGATACGGAAGGGATGAATCCGGGAAGGATCTTTTATCAGGATCCCGATTCCATTCCGGCCCTGCTCGATGCCGAAATTACAGGTCGTTATAAGGGGTTGTTGCAATTGCCCGCCGAGGAGGGAACGGTTTTTCAATCCGTAAATATAGGGGTAGAGCAATTTGGATACAGAGGTTCGGATACCCTGAGCATTGAGGAACTAAAATTTAGGACCAATGCGATTTCGTATGAAGCGCAGCAGCGGGATTCCATTCTGCAAACGCTCAATGCTTCCGGGGATATCTTCCTCAGGGGGGTTCAAACGCCACGCTTTCGGACGGATTCCCTCGATGTTTTTATCACGGCCCGGGAAGGGGAATACAAGTTTGTGCCCCGCAACTATTTGGGAAAGGGGAAAGATGATTTCGGCACGATCATTCTGGAGCCGTTCCGCTCACCGCCGCGCTATCAGCTGGACTATCGGATCAAAGAACTCAGGCTGGAGGAGTTCCTGAAGTCTTTTAATGAGGAGAATATCCTCACGGGGGAAGTAGACTTGCAGCTTCAACTGACCGCTGAGGGAAATGATAAAGATGAAATAAGCCGTACGGCCTACGGATCAATGTTGCTTGAAGGAGAGGATCTCAAATTAAGAGGCATTGATCTCGACAAGGTAATCCAGAATTTCTCCCGGAGCCAGACCTTTAATTTCATGGATTTGGGTGCTGTATTGCTTACAGGGCCGGTGGGGATAGTGTATACAAAGGGACTGGACTACTTTAATTTGGTAGCCGCAGGTACAGGAGATTCCTCCCGAATCAGCAAGTTCTCATCCAGGTGGAGTGTGGAAAATGGACGAATAACCGCACAGGATGTGGCTTTTGCGACATTGAAGAACCGGATGGCCGCAAAGGGTTGGCTAAGTACCCAGCTGGATAGCCTGGATATGAGCCTGGCGGTCATAGATAAACGAGGTTGTGCTATCATTGACCAGCGTGTTTATGGCAATAGCAAAACCCCGGAATACAGCAAGCTAAAAGTGATAGAAACCTTGCTCGCTCCGGTAACGGACGCCGTTGGAGGTTTTTTGGGGGTGAAATGCGAAGTGTTTTACGACGGGGTGGTTCAGCATCCGGAGGGGGAGAAAAAGTAATCTTAAAGGACCGGGGGGGAAAGCCCCCCCTACCCACAGTTTCAATATACCCTAGATAACTGCAAACCCCTGGCAATTTGTTTTTTTGTATCACACAAAGCCATTCGACCACCCCGGGAATTACTTTTTAAAGCCTGGAACAATTACTAAAAGTCTTTTTAAGTAACTTAAGGGTCAAACTCTGAATACCATGGCGAACTATACCCTTCAAATCAATGATCAAGAATACCAGGTGGATGTGGCTCCGGGGACTTCGCTCCTCTGGGTGTTGCGGGAACACCTCGGGCTCACCGGCGCCAAATACGGTTGTGGGATAGGCCAGTGTGGCACCTGTACCATCCATGTGGACCGCTCCCCCGTAAAAGCCTGTCTGCTTCCTGTGGAGGGGGTAGCCTCCGGACAAGAGATCCTGACCATTGAAGGGTTGTCCGAAAACGGCGAGCACCCTGTCCAAAAGGCATGGGTGGAGGCCCAGGCGCCCCAGTGCGGGTACTGCCATACGGGGCAGATCATGCAGGCCGTGGCCCTGCTGGAAACCAATCCCAATCCCACCCCAGAGGAGATCAGGAGCTATATGAATGGCGTCCTGTGCAGGTGTGGGACGTATCTGAGGATTCAGAAGGCGATTGAAATAGCGGCCAAAAACAAAACCACTGTAGAACCTTAAGACCATGCCAGAGATGAAACCAACCTTGAGCAGACGCGCATTTCTGAAGACTTCGGGTGAAGTGGCGCTTTTTATAGGAGTATCCGGGTTATTGCCCCAGATGATATCCTGCAGGGATACCCAGCGGATGAAGGAACAATTTGAGAAACACTCCCTGACCGCCTGGGTGAAAATATCCGAAGACGGTACCATTACGATCTGCAACCCGGCCGCTGAAATGGGTCAGGGCTCTATGACCTCCCTCCCTGTGGTATTTGCCGAAGAGATGGATGCAGACTGGTCCAGGGTTGCTGTGGAATTCTCTCCCCAGGAGGCCGAGGTCTATGGCTCCCCGGGATGGACCCCGGGCAGTAAACTGATGATGACCGTCGGTAGCCGAACCACCAAAAGCTACTGGCTGGTTATGCGCAATGCAGGGGCCCAGGCCCGCTACGTACTCATTTACAGTGCGGCAAGTTACTGGGAGGTGCCGGTTGGTGAGGTCAGTACTTCAGCGGGGAGTGTGATCCACGAACAATCTGGCAGGGAGATGGCCTATGGGGCGTTGGTCCCGCATTTGCAAATGCCGGAGGTGCTCCCGGAATTCTCTGAAGAGGAGCTTAAGAAACCCGGGGAGTTCCGGTTGATCGGCACCGTCCTGCCACGGACAGAAATCCCGGCAAAGGTGACCGGAGCTGCCCGGTTCGCCATGGATATTCGCATGCCTGATATGGTATACGGGGTCCTTGAGCGGGGGAATTTGCACGGTTCCAGGCCCAATCTCACCAACGGTCAAACCATCCTTGAAATGGCAGGGGTGCATCAAATTGTGCAACTGGACTACGCCATAGGTATTATAGCCGAAACCCTGGAGCAGGCCCTGGCGGCAAAAAAACAGCTAGAGATCGAATGGGGACCTTCGGATGCCATCGGTCATTATTCCCAGGAGGTGTATTCCGATTATGAGGAAATGGCCGCGGCTTCCGAAAAAGGAAGGGTGATCCGGGAGATTGGAGATGTGCAGCAGGCACATAAGGCCGCTGCCCGAAGGTACACAGCCGACTTCAGGAATGACTATGTCTATCATGCCCAGATGGAACCCCTGAATGCCATTGTGCAAGTGGCTGCAGACGGCCAAAGCGCTGAGGTTTGGGTAGGCAGCCAGCAGGGATCGGATACCAAGCTGGGTGTCCCCGGGGTCCTGGGAATCCCGCACGAAAAGGTGAAAGTACATCTGCAATATCTCGGAGGGGGTTTTGGGCGAAGGAGCATGGACGACTTTGTGGAGGAATGCGCCATTCTGGCCCGGGAAGTGGCCCCCAGGCCCCTGAAACTCATTTGGACCCGGGAGGACGACGTGACCTACGGAGCCTTCAGGCCCCTTTCCCTCCAGCGGCTTGAGGCCTGCACAGACTCCAAAGGCAACCTCACAGGGCTTTCACATTGTGTGGTGGGAGATGGCGGGAATCTGGTGGCCAGTGGTACCGCCAACGATCATTACGCCATCCCCAATCAATTTGTGGAGTGGCGGGAGGCATCCAATGGGATCCGTTTGAAACACTGGCGATCTGTGGGCCATGGACCGAACAAATTTGCAATAGAATGCATGTTGGACGAAGTGGCCCGGGATCAGGGCATGGATCCCGTAGCCTTCCGAAGGAAGCTGATGCGGGAATCCCCCAGAGCCCTGGCCACCCTGGAGAAAGTGGTAGAAATGTCGGATTGGAACGGGCCCAGAATGGAGGGCCGGGCCAAAGGCATCGCCTTTGTGGACCATGGTTCTCTGGGCAGTGGGGTTTGTGAGATCTCGGTAAACCGGGAAACAGGGCAGATCAAAGTCCACAGGTTCTGGATTGCACTCGATGCAGGGATCCCCGTTCAACCGGATAACATCAAGGCACAGATGGAAGGAGGGATTATCATGGGAATGAGCAGTGTGCTCAAAGAACAGATCACCATTGCGGACGGCAGGGTAGCGCAATCCAATTTTCACAATTACCAGCTTTTGCGGATGCAGGATGCCCCGGAAAGCATTGAAACGGAAATCCTTCCTTCTGACCAATGGCCGGAAGGCGTAGGGGAAACCGCGACCCCCATGGTGGCCTGTGCCATTGCAAATGCCTTTATGGAACTAACGGGGAAAACGTTGCGTCACCTTCCCTTTACACCGGAGCGTGTCTTACAAGCATTGAATGCCTAAATTTGGATTCTGTAAACTAGTAATGCTCACGATGTCCCTCCTATGAAGGTTGTAAAAGAGCTTCCCATTTCATTGCTGCGGACAGCGCAGTTGTCGAGTATTCCACTGGGTCGCCTGAAACGGGGACCTGAACAGACCATTCCCGTAATCGTTTCGCTCACCTCCATCCCCTCCCGCCTGAAATCGCTGCATCTGGTGATTCGAAGCCTGCTCGCTCAGGAGGTTTCCCCGAAGAAAATAGTCCTCTGGCTGCATGAAGATTTGAAAACCACCTTGCCCCCCAAGCTGCAAAAGCTGGTTTGTGAACGGTTTGAGATCAGGTACTCGTCCCTCACCTGTTCCCATAGAAAACTTATTCATTCCCTGCAGGCCTTCCCGGAGGATACGATTATCACCTGTGATGATGACCTGATGTATCGCAGGGACTGGTTGTCCCTGTTCTACCGCGAGCACCTCCAACATCCGCAGAATATCATTGGCAACCACACCGTCCACATCAATCACGATGTGAATGGAAAACCCATGCCTTTTAAAACGTGGAGGCAGCCACTGGGTGGAAAAATAAATCCGTGGGCCCTGACCCCCATCGGGGCCTGGGGAGTACTCTACCCGCCCAATAGCCTTTCGGATCAGGTACAGGATGTTGATGTGTTCCTGGAGTTGGCCCCCCGTGCAGACGACCTTTGGTTTAAGGCGATGGCCCTGCTGAAGGGTACGATTTCCATCCAGGCCACCCACCTTCCCAGGGAACCCATCCCGATCGGAGGGACCCAAAAAGTGGCCCTGAAAAAAGAAAATCTGGGAGCGGATAAGAATACCGTTCAATGGAACGCCCTTGAGCAGCGTTTCGGCCTTTCG
>CBFCWO010000127.1:0-6653 GCA_965601625.1 uncultured Flavobacteriaceae bacterium
AATCTTGAAAAGAAAATGTTGAAGCGCATGGGGCTCGGTTTTCTGTTGCGTTCCTGAAGTTGGGTATTTACGCCTTTGCCCTGGCTTTATCCCTGGAAAGCACGTAGGTATAGATCCACATCAGGGTAAAAGAAGGGATCACATCCAACCCGGGGAGCAATTCTTCAAGAAAGGCAACCACTGCTGCCACCTTTCCCTTTCGGCCCGGGTAGAGCTGCGTCATAAACCACCCTGCCATGGGCGCCCAGAGCAGATCGAGGAACTCCCCAAGACCTGGCAGCAACAGGGTAAGCATCCCGATAGCGTCCAGCAACAATCCAACCAGTAATTTCCTGTATTTTTTATTCAAAAGAACTTCCCTTTCCCAGGTTATGCTCAGGATAGGTCCGAGCCGATCAACTTCAAAAATTCATTGCGGGTTTCGCTTTTCTCAAATTGACCTCGAAATCCCGAAGTGGTGGTTACGGAATTCTGCTTTTGAACCCCTCGCATCATCATGCACATATGGGCCGCTTCAATGACCACCGCAACCCCTTTGGGTTTAAGGGTTTGATTGATGCACTCCACAATATCGTCCGTAAGCCGCTCCTGCACCTGAAGGCGGCGCGCAAATACATCCACAACCCTTGGGATCTTGCTCAGCCCCACAATATGGCCATCCGGGATGTAGGCAACATGTGCCTTCCCGAAGAACGGCAGCATATGGTGTTCACAAAGGGAATAGAGTTCAATATCCTTGATAATGACCATTTCGCTATAGGATTCCCTGAACATGGCGCTTTTTAAGATCTCCACTGCATCCTGACGGTACCCCTGGGTAAGGAAGAGCATGGCTTTGGCCGCCCGCTCCGGGGTCTTTACAATTCCTTCCCGCTCGGTGTCTTCGCCAATTTCCTTTAGGATACGGCCATAGAAGCTCTTGACTTCCTGGGTAATTTCAATATTGTACTCTTCCAGATATCTGTAGGGCGGCATGCTGATAGTTTTCCTAAAGATGCTAAAAAAATTGCGAACAGCAGGTGGCAACAAGGTCAAATCCGTCCCGTGGGGCGGTTTTGTTCAAATAGGCTCAGGGGTCTGGTGCATTTTGACAATTCTGTCCGAATGTGTACTTTCAGCCCTTAAAATCACAACGATGATCCGGGCTGAGAACATACATAAATCCTATGGATCCGTAGAAGTCCTGAAAGGAGTTAGCCTGGAAATCGGGAAAGGGGAAATCGTTTCCATCGTGGGGGCTTCTGGTGCGGGCAAGACCACCTTGTTGCAAATCCTGGGTACGCTGGATCTTCCCTCTTCGGGCCAGGCCTGTCACATTGAGATCAACGGAGAGGAAATCACCAACCTGAAGGAAAAGCAACTGGCAAAATTCCGCAACGAGCACATTGGATTCATTTTTCAATTCCATCAGTTGCTTCCCGAATTCACCGCCCTGGAGAATGTTTGTATCCCGGCCTTTATTAAGGATACGGACAAGGGGGAGGCTGAGAAACTCGCCGCGGAGTTGATGGAATTCCTCGGCCTGGGGCATCGACTTCACCATAAACCAGCCGCACTGTCCGGGGGAGAACAACAGCGGGTGGCGGTGGCGCGTGCACTGATCAACCAGCCTGCCGTAGTCCTGGCCGACGAACCCAGTGGAAATCTTGATTCAGCAAGCGCCGACCGCCTTCACAACCTTTTCTTTAAGCTCAGGGAACGGTACGGGCAAACCTTTGTGATCGTTACCCATAACGAGGAGCTGGCCGCGATGGCAGACCGAAAACTGACCATGGTGGATGGCCGCATCGTAGATGAAAATGGGGATTAGCGCACTACGCTCCTTTTTGAAGGATCCGCAATACCAGGCAGATCCTGAAACCTCTTTTTCATACAGGGTCAGGACCTGTATACAGCTCCTGGTTTGGGCCCTGGGTTTAGGAGTTTTGCTGGCCATGGTCCTGGGCATCCTGGAAAGCATTGGCCCCTGGGATCTCGACCAGCACGCCTTCGAGGCCTTGCTGGAAGAGTATCCGGCACCGGTGATCCTGGCCCTTCTGGTAGTGGTAGCCCCCGTATTTGAAGAAACGATCTTCAGGGCGCCGCTTTGGTTTTTCAGGGATTCCCAGTATTTCAAAGAAGCCTTCTATGTCTCGGCCCTGCTTTTTGGAGCGGTGCACCTCAGCAATTTTCCCAACTTCTCCGAAATCTGGTACCTGGCAGTATTTCTGATAAGCCCTCAGATCGTCCTGGGGCTCTTTCTGGGATATATCCGCGTACGGTTTGGCCTCGCATGGGCTATGGCCTTCCACAGCGCCTACAATGGAATCCTGGCAGGCCCTTTCCTTTTATTGCTTGTCTTAAACGCCCCCGTTTCATGAACCCAAGGGAGTTAAAGTCTTTTCTGGAAGATAAAACCGCCCGCTACCAGGAAGCGGGTTTCCTTAAAACAGACCCCATTCAGATCCCCCATGGGTTTAACGCCAGGGAAGACATTGAGGTCTCGGGCTTCCTGACGGCCACCATTGCCTGGGGAAACCGGTTGAGCATCATTCGCAGCGCACGGAAGATGATGGATCTTATGGACGGGGCGCCTTACGAATTTGTCATGTACGCCTCAGAGCAGGAACTGCGTCGACTGGAAGGATTTGTCCACCGCACTTTCTTCGGGACGGACCTGCGTTGCTTTATTCTGGGACTGCGACACTTATACACGACGTATGGTGGCATGGAGGCCTTGTTTGTTGCCTATGCCGAACCACATAACCTGCAGGGGGCTATTACCGAGGTACGAAGGCATTTTTTTGAAATTCCCCACCCGGCCCGAAGCGAAAAACACTTTTCCGACCCTTCTCGCGGATCTGCGGCCAAACGGATCAATATGTTCCTGCGGTGGATGGTGCGCCCTTCCGAAACCGGAGTGGATTTTGGCATTTGGAAGGGGCTTGGCCCGCACCAGCTCTCGTGTCCGCTGGACGTGCACTCCGGCAAAGTGGCCCGTGCCCTTGGGCTGCTGCACCGCAAACAAAATGATGCAAAAGCGGTTGCCGAACTGGACGCGGCCCTGCGCAAGCTCGATCCCAGGGACCCGGTCAAATACGATTTTGCCCTTTTTGGCCTGGGGGTGTTCGAGAAATTTCAGTAGATATTCATTTCCATATTGCAAAGCACCTCTGCCCAGGTTGCCATACGTCCACAATTGTATCCGTGACCATACCGCCCATAAATTCCTACCCCCCAAATCCGTATTCTGGTGGCAGATCAAGGAGGACCTTCCGCCCCCCTTCGGCAATGGACCGATAAATGGCCTCCACAATGATCATATCCCGCTTGCCCATTTCACCCGGGGCCCTGTTCGGCGCGCCCTCAAGAATGTGGCGGGCAAAATCGTCCATTTGCAGTTTTTGCTGGCTTTCCTGCGGGAAATCCATCGGCCCCTTAGACGTTCGACCATCAAGCGGTATATATGTGCTGGAAGGCTCCAACTCAAACCAGCCCCGTTCACAGGAAGCATAAAGGCGATTAGCCCGGGCGTTATGGGAGGTCATCATTTGGCCTACCGTACCTCCGGGAAACTCAAACTGGGCCGTGATGGTCTCATCCGTGTCCTTAAAATAGTCGGGGCGTGTTGAGAATTCCTGTGCCTGCACGGATATGGGGTTCTTCCCGCACCCATAAATACTGCTCTGAATGGAATACACCCCCATGTTCATCAGGGCACCTCCGCCAGAAAGCGATTTGTTGAGCCGCCACTGGTTCGGGTTTCCCCGGGAAATATAGGCCGCTTCAGAGGTGACAAAATTAACCGCTCCAAAGGTCTTCTCGCGGACCAGTCGCTTGACTTCCTGGGTGTAGGGTTCAGAATGAAGCCGGTATCCCACCCCAAGTTTGACCCCTGCCTGCTGACAGGCCTGGATGATGGCATCGCACTCCGCCACATTCATCGCCATGGGCTTTTCGCAGATCACGTGCTTTCCGGCCTTCGCTGCCCGGATGGAGAATTCGGCATGCATGCTGTTGGGAAGGACCACGTAGACGATGTCGATGGCATCATCCGAAGCAATTTGGTCAAAGGTCTCATAATTGTAAACATGCTCCCGCTCAATCCCGTATTGGTCCATCCACATTTTTTCCTTGGCAGGGGTTCCCGTGACAATTCCGGCCAAATAACAGTGTTCGGTTTGTTGCAGGGCGGGTGCCAGCTGGTAGGTGCTGTAGCTTCCCAACCCAACCAGGGCGACCCCCAGCTTCTTTTGGCTCGCGGGCCCCGGTTTGCAGGCGTAAAGGGAAGGAAGGGAAGGCAAGAAAACCCCCCCGGCCAGCCCACCGGCCAGGGTGGTGCTGAATTTTCTGCGGTTTATAGGATTCATCAGATGCTTTTCATGAAAGATACAAAGTTTACAGCTTACCCCCCAGGCGCAAGGATTCACACCAATAAAAAATAGCAGGGGTCTTTTAAAAATGCTATTTTTAAGGCACACTAACTCAAGGTTCTTATGAAATACATCTCCCCTCTATTGTTTGTTGTTTTTATCTGTTTTTCGACGCTGCTCACGGCCCAGGAACGAAAAATACCCATCGACACCACGGTGGTGACCCAGCACAGCGTGACGGTCAATGGAACGAATTTTGATTATACGGCCGAAACCGGGACACAACCCGTTTGGGATGAGATGGGGTCCCCCATTGCCACCCTGCATTATACCTACTATACGAGAAACAACGTCAAAGACAGGACATCCCGACCCCTGTTGATCTCCTTTAACGGAGGGCCCGGGTCCGGTTCCGTCTGGATGCACCTGGCCTACACAGGGCCCAGGATCCTTAAAATAGACGATGAAGGATATCCCGTGCAACCCTACGGCGTGGCTCCAAACCCTTATTCGGTCCTGGACGTGACCGATATCGTCTATGTGAACCCGGCCAATACGGGATATTCCCGCACCATCCCTGAAACAGGGAAGGAAGTGGACCGTGAGAAATTCTTCGGCATCAACGCCGATGTCAAATACCTGGCCGAATGGCTGAATACCTTTGTGACCCGCCACAATCGGTGGAGGTCTCCAAAATACATCATAGGGGAAAGCTATGGAGGCACGCGCGTAATGGGCCTTTCCCTGGCCCTGCAGAACCAGCAGTGGATGTACCTCAATGGAGTGATCATGGTATCCCCTGCCGATTACAAGGTGATCCGGGTAGGAGGCCCGGTAAGCAGCGCCATGAACCTCCCGTATTACACCGCTGCCGCCTGGCATCAGAAAGCGTTGAATTCCGATCTGCAGCAGAAAGATCTGCTTGAGATCCTGCCGGAGTCGGAAGACTTCACAATCAACAAACTGATTCCCGCCATTGCCAAGGGCGGCTTTATCGCCCCTGCCGAACGGGAACAGATCGCCGAGAAGATGTCCTATTATTCCGGGCTGAACAAAAAGGAGATCCTTGAGCATAACCTGGATGTTCCCACCTCCTACTTCTGGAAGGCACTGCTTCGGGATAAAGGCGGGTATACCGTCGGTCGTCTGGACAGCAGGTACCTCGGGATAGACAAGGCCCTCGCAGGCACCCGTCCGGATTATAATTCGGAGATTACCTCCTGGTTGCACAGCTTTACCCCGGCCATCAATTACTATCTGCAGGAAGAGCTGAAGTTCAAGACAGATATCAAATACAACATGTTCGGCCCCGTGCGACCCTGGAACAATGAGAACGACAATACCCGGGACAACCTCCGCCAGGCCATGGCCCAGAACCCTTATCTGAATGTATTGATCCAATCCGGATACTACGATGGGGCAACCACCTACTTCAATGCCAAATACACCATGTGGCAGGTAGATCCCAGCGGGCGGATGAAGGATCGTTTCGAGTTCAAAGGATACCGAAGCGGACATATGATGTATTTGCGGAGGGAAGACCTGAAAAAGGCCAATGATGATCTAAGGGCCTTTATCCTGCGTACTACCACCAATGGAGAAAGCGCTAAATACTGATACTACCATGAAGAACAAACTGTTGATTGCCATATTGCTGTGCACGGGAATTGCTGTTCTGGCACAGGAGGTCCCACCCAGGGACTGGCAGATAAAGACGGCGCTGATGGCCGTTCCGGAAGACTTTCGTACGGATGTAAAGGTCTACGGTTATGATCAGCAAGGGAATTTTGTGGTCCTGCAGGAAGGGAATAACGCCTACATTGCCCTTGCGGACGATCCAACTAACAAGAATTTCTCCACTGCGGCCTATCACAAGGATTTAGAGGCCTTTATGGCCCGTGGCCGTGAATTGCGGGCAGAAGGCAGGGATTCCAAAGAGATCTTTGATACCCGGGAGGCGGAAGTGCGGGCCGGGAGCTTATCCATGCCGGACAAGGCTACCCTTTGTATATTCTCTGGGAAAGTGAACCCGGAAACCTTTGAGATCGAAGACCCATACGTGCGGTATGTCTTTTATATCCCCTTTGCCACGGGGGAATCAACTGGTTTGCCCACCACCCCTACCCCACCCGGACACGCATGGTTGATGGACCCTGGAACGCACCGGGCGCATATCATGATCACCCCGCCCAAAGGCGATTAAAGGTGATTATCCAAAAACTGTGGGAATGAATGATCATCGCAGAACCTGAAGACCCATAGCCGATGCATTGCAATCTAAAGACTACGCTGGTTTTGGTG
>CBFCWO010000128.1:0-6646 GCA_965601625.1 uncultured Flavobacteriaceae bacterium
GTAGACCTGCCACTGACCACTGCTGTGCTTGGCGGTGACCTGACCGTGGACACTTTTGACGGGAAGGCCAGGCTTAAGGTCAAACCGTGCACTCAGAACAATACCCGGGTCAAACTTAAAGGAAAGGGTTTTCCCGTATACAGGAAAGACGGTGTATTTGGAGACCTGTTTATCACCTATCAGGTTGTACTTCCCAAAAACCTGACCCCGGAGCAAAAGAAACTATTTGAATCCCTGAAGGCTACAAATCTATAGTCACATGAAAGTAACCAATTACATCAGGCTTTCGGACTTCTGCCAGGGACATGCCCTGGAGGAATCTTTCCTTTATGAGTTGCACGAAGTAGAGCTGATAGAGATCGTAGAGGTAGAGCAGCAACCCGTACTGCAGACCTCGGAACTCGATCGTGTGGAACGGTTGGTACGCCTTCACCGGGATCTGGAAATTGGCCCCCAGGGCCTGTTGGCAGTAGATCATTTGCTCTCCCGAATGGAACAGTTGCGCGAAGAGGTGTTGGAATTGCGCCGACGTTTAAACCGATGGGAGTAAGTGCGCTTAGGCCCCATTGATGATTCTTCCATCTTCCATTTCAAGGATGCGGTCAGTCCTGTCGGCAAAATCCTTGTCGTGGGTTACAATGAGCAATGACAGGCCCTGCTCTTCTTTGAGTTGTTTAAAGATCTGGAATACGTTTTCCGAATTGTAGCTATCCAGGTTCCCGGTAGGCTCATCTCCCATCAGGATAGCCGGGTTGTTGATCAGGGCACGCGCAATGGCCACCCGTTGTTTTTCACCTCCTGATATTCGGGAAGCTTTTTTGGTGGCAAGCTTCTCGATATGGAGCATTTTGAGTTTTTCCATGGCTTCATACCGGATCTCTTCCAGGGTTTTTATACCCAGTTTCTGTGCGGGAAGCATAACGTTATCCAATACGCTGAAATCCAGGAGCAGGTAGTGGAACTGAAATACAAAGCCGATGTGCTGGTTGCGCAGCCGGGATAAATGCGTTCGGGCCTGGCCGGAGACCAGCTCCCCTTTCAGGTAGAGGGATCCGGTGTAATCGGTGTCCATGGTGGACAGGATATAGAGCAGGGTGGATTTCCCGGAACCCGATTTCCCCATAATGCTCGTAAACTGACCTTCTGGCAAGCTGAAGCTGATGTCCTTAAGCACATGGAACCTCACGGGTTTTTCAAAATACTTGTCGATATGTTGGGCTTCCAGGACGGTTTTCATATACGATCAGTTTCCCCGGATGATACGCACGGGATCTACCTTTTTCGCCTTGGCAGCGGGCAGGTATCCGGCGATGAATGTCGAGATCATGGCAAAGGTGATGCCGATCAGGTAAAACAGGGGGTTGTGGTTTACCGGGAAGGTGGATATGGTGGGAAGGGCCTCCGTTTCAAAGGGTAGGGTATCGATGAGATGGCTTAGTCCAAAACCGATCAGAAGCCCGGTCAGGCCACCAAATAATCCAATCAGCAGTGCCTGGCTCATAAAGATGTTCTGCACATCCAACCCTGAAAACCCGGTCGCTTTCAGGATGGCGATGTCGTTCATCTTTTCGTAGATCAGCATGTTCAGGATATTGTAGATCCCGAACCCCGCCACGATCAGCAACGTAATGGAAACGGCATAGGTGATCATATTTCGTATGGTCGTGCCGGTCTCAAACTGGGCGTTGGCATCCTGAATGTCCCTGGCCCGAATCCCGAACTGCCGTTCCAGTTCCGCTGCCATGGGCGGGGCGTGCCGAATATCCTGGAGCTTGATGTTTATATCCGTGATGTAGGTAGTGGCTTCTCCCATGATCCGCTGAACGGTTTTCAGGTTGGCATAGCTCTGGGTGTTGTCGATATCGGCAATGCCGCTCTGATAGAACCCGACAATCTTCAACGGGAACACACTTCCGGCGGGAGTACTAATCTGAATTCTGTCGCCAAGGTTTAGCGACATTTTTTTTGCCAGGCCGATTCCCAGGATGATGCCATTATCCGAATTCGCCAGTTCTCGGGGGCTTCCCTCAATGATATAATCCCCTATGCTTGACAGGCGCGCCTCCTCCAGGATATCAACCCCTATAAGCACCCCTCCCAGATCAAGGGGGCCTGAAAGGTAAAAGATCTGGGCCCTCAGTTGGGGGCTGGCTCCCAGGACCCCGGGCTGTGATTTGAGGTATTTCAATATGGGCAGGGCATTGTGGATCTTCAACTGCCCCTGTTTTGGCTTCACGGAACGCACTTGCAGCAGGTCTTCGCTAAAGTCAAACGACCGCTCCAGGGGCTGTGTTGGGGAGGGTTGAACTTCATTATACAGGTGGATATGGGGGGTCTGGTTCAGGATAAGGTCGTCCAGCATTTTGTTGAGCCCTGTCATAAAGCTGACCAGGGTGATGTAGGCCCCAATTCCAAAGGTTACCCCAAGGGATGCCGTCACCGTGGACTTCATCTTGGTCAACAGGTGGGTTCTGGCAATGCTAAGGATCAGGCGCCACTGAGTCATTGAACAGGTTTTAAGAGTTCTGTATTTGCCTCCAGACCCGAAATGATCTCCACCCGGTCCAGGGTTTCCAGACCGGTTACCACGTGTCGCATACCGCTGGGGGTAAGCACGCTGTCCTCAGTTGCCAGGTAGGTCTTCGGGATGGTCAGAACGCCCTGTTTGCGGGCAATTACAATATTTGCCTCCCCGGACATTCCGGGATAGAGCACCTCAGGAGCAGCCTCGAATCTGGCCTCCACAAGAAAGGTTTGGGTTCGTTCATCCTTCTGGGGATAGATCTTTGAGACCAGGGTTTCAAAGATGGTATCGGGATAGGCATCAAGGGCAATGAGAGCTTTCTGGCCCGGCTGCAGGCTTACCACATCGACCTCATCGACCAGCAATTCTACGATGAAAGTCTCCGGGCTGCCCAGCAGTGCCAAAGGCTCGTTGGGGATTACGAGTTCCCCGGGTTCCTTGTAAAGGGCATAGACCCTCCCGTGGATACCGCTGCGGACAGTGTAGTCTTCCTGGTTTACCCGGCTGGACTCGTAGGTGTTCCGCGCCTGGATCATCTGGGTCCTGAGCTCTTTTTTCATGCGCTGATATTCACTCCTCAGCTTCTGCAGCTGATTGCGGGACCGTTCATAAGCCAGCTTCCGATTTTCATACGTGGCCTGTGACCCGATGTTCTGTGACCAGAGTTTCTCCTGTCTTCTGAAATTCACGGAGTCATCCCGGAAGGTCAGTTCGGCGGTGCGGATCTGTACCTCCATATCCTTCAGGGGGGTGGCGTTCCCAAGGTAGTTTTGTTCGGCCAGTTCCATCTGAAGTCGGGCATTCTCCGAGGTCAGCCTGGGCGACTGGTCCGTGATATGAAGCAGGGGAGACCCGGGCCGTACCAGATCTCCTTCCTCGATCAGGTTTTTATCCAGAATACCGCTGACTGCCGCATGAACACGGTACATGCTATCCGGTTGAACGGTGGCAGAGGCATATACGGAAGCGGTGATATCCCGCTTTTCCGGATGGATGGAGTCTTGTTTTCCATCGCAACCCAACTGGAGGTTCACAAGCAAGCTTAAACCCAAAACACCATGTAACCATCTCATTTTCATTGGAGAGACCTTAAGATACGATGAAGTTACTCCGGTTTAAGGGCCCTCCCTATGATAAATCTCATTTTGAAAGGTTTGATGCAGCGATTTAAAAACTAACAAATATCATATGGTCAATACTAAAGGCAATCTAGATTGCAGGCCATAACTGACATCTATGAAAGAACTAACTGCAATTTTAACTCGAAAAGTGTCGCGTGCCAGTTTTGTGTCGGCTGCCCTGGGGGTGGTCTATCTGTGGTTCGGGTTCCTGAAATTTTTCCCGGGCCTTAGCCCTGCTGAAGCCCTTGCAGGTTCCACGATCCAAACCCTGACCTTTGGCTGGATTGAACCCTCCGTCGGTTTGATGTTGCTCGCAATATGGGAAGTGGGGATCGGCCTGCTACTGCTCACCGGGGCCTATAAGAAATGGGCGCTCATGGCAGCCCTGGTGCATATTTGTTGCACGTTCACCCCACTGGTGTTTTTTCCTGAAATGTGTTTTACCGCCTTTCCTTTTGGCCTCACCCTGGTAGGGCAGTATATTTTGAAGAACCTCGTATTTCTGGGCGTAATGGTGGTTTTATTGAAGCGTGATCTGCCGGCCAGAGCAAGTATCTTATAGATGTCCTTCAATAGCACTGAGGATCGCATCCTTGGGCAGTACACCAGATTGCTTCCATAGCACTTTTCCCTCCTTGAAAAGCATCATGGTAGGTACCCCCCGAATCTGAAACCTGCTTGCAATGGCGTTGTTGGCGTCTACATCGATTTTGAGGATTTTCAAACGGTCGCCCATTTCCTGTTTAACATCCTTAAGGATGGGGGTAAGCATTTTACAGGGCGCACACCAGTCTGCGTAAAAATCGATCAGCACAGGGGTTTCAGACTGTATCATCTTATTGAAAGAACCTTTCATTTGAACCAATTAACCTTTCAAATTTAACGAATTCCCACAAGAGATAACCCTGATGTAAATCATATCCCGATCCTTTCAATTTGCGTACATTTAATAGTGCAATAAAGAAAGCTTAAATGGGATTACGAATCGCGATACCGACGGATTTCTCGAAGAATGCCTACCAGGCTGCTTACTTCGCCCTGGATTTATTCCGGGATCAGGAATCTACCTTCTACCTGACCCACACCTATACACCTGCATTTTACAGGGCTGAGTACCTTTTGCATAGCCCCGGGCAGATTGGACTTGGGGATTTTTACCGCGAACGGGTCATGAAAAAGCTTCGCAAATATGAAAAACAGCTCCGGCTTAAGGCTTCCGGATCTCATGATTTTTTCTGCCATGCTGCATTTAATTCCCTGGCCGAAGAGCTGAACGAAATGGGTAGGAAGGAAACCCTGGATCTGGTCGTGATGGGGACTCAGGGCGCAACCGGGGCCAAGGAGGTCATTTTTGGTACCCATGCCGTGCAGGTGCTTCACAAGGCCAGCTGTCCGGTCCTGGTAGTACCGGAAGAAGCCGAAGTCAGCTCCCTGAAGCACATCCTTTTCCCAACGGACTTTACTCCGAACTACGAAAAACTCCAACTCAAGGTCCTCTTGGGCATGTTGGGACAACCCGGTATATCTCTACACGTATTGCACGCCTTTACGGAAGCGGATTCCAAACCAGAGCGACAACAATCCCGACAGCAATTGGAACAGCTCTTGCGTCCTTTCCGGGCAGAGATCATCGAAACAGGGGAGACAGATATCGTACGGGCGATCAATCAATATGCCAGGCAGGTACCCGTACAACTGCTGGTGATGGTCAGGAATGAGCACACCTTCCTCGAGAACCTTTTGGTCACGCCGGTGATTGATCTCATCGGCTTTCACAGCAAGATCCCTTTCATGGTCCTCCCGCCCCCCGCCGGGGAGGCATAATGGGATTTGGTAGTATGCGGATATAACCAGAAATACCTGATAAATGAAACGAATCGGCGTCTGGATGGACAAAAAACAAGCTATTCTTGTTGCCCAGAACAAGGGTGAATACGAGATGCAAACCATCCCATCTGAACTTGAATTCTTTAATCCCAAGGGAGGTTCCCGCTCCAAAACCCGCTGGGGTCCTCAAGAGGTAGTGCATGACAGCAAGTATACCGAAAGGGAAAATCATCAGCTCAGACAGTATTTTGACCGTCTGGCAGCTGCCCTGACCGAAGCCCGGGAGATCGTGCTTTTTGGACCCGCAGGGACCAACGCCCAGTTCAAGAGCCGGCTGGATGCAGCTTATCCGGGATTGGCTTCCCGGGTACTGGATGTACTAACGGCTGACAGCATGACTGAAAACCAGGTCAAGGCACTGGTGCGGGATTATTTTGAGTCCAAATAATCCGTATAAGGGAGCTCGAAGGATGAATGGTTCCACAAAAATCGTCAAAACCTCCGGAGAATCCGTGCGTTTTTCCGCGGGGAAACTCAGGAAATCCCTGCGTCATAGCGGGGCCCCTCCCGGAGTAGTGGATAAGATTGTGGAAAAGGTAGCGGCGGAAGTGTATGAAGGGATGTCTACCCGTGAGATCTACAACCGGGCCTTCGCTCTATTGAAGAGCTACAAAAAACCCTGTGCTTCCCGATACAAGCTAAAGAAGGCCATATACGAACTCGGCCCGACCGGCTTCCCATTTGAAAAGTTCATCAGTGCGGTTCTCGCCCACTCAGGCTATGAAACAAGGACTAACCAAATCTATCAGGGCCATTGCGTGGCACACGAAATTGATGTGGTTGCCAGGCGGAAGGAGGGGATCACCCTGATCGAATGCAAGTTTCACTCAGATGAGGGCAAGAAGTGCAATGTTAAAGTTCCATTGTACATCTATTCGCGATTTCAGGATATCTTTCAATGGAGCAATCAACAGGGGGATACCTCCCAAATCCTGAAGCCGGGATGGGTAGTGACCAACACCCGTTTCACCGGGGACGCTCAGCAGTATGGCAAATGCGTGGGCCTATACCTGCTGAGCTGGAATTATCCGCCCAAAAACAGTTTGAAGCGCCGCATAGATCGATCTGGCCTCTATCCCGTTACGGTAAGCACCCTGCTGAGTTCCCGGGAAAA
>CBFCWO010000129.1:0-6635 GCA_965601625.1 uncultured Flavobacteriaceae bacterium
AGAAATTTCGTACTTTGATTGCTCAGCATCCTCAACACATGATCCGTTTTTTCAGAAGAGTCCGCCAACGTCTTCTCATGGAGAAAAACACCCGCAGATACCTGATGTATGCGGTGGGGGAGATCGTGCTTGTCGTCCTGGGGATCGTGATTGCCCTACAAATTGACAATTGGAACGAATGGCGGCAGGAGCGGGAAGTGGAACAAATCGTGCTGGAACAATTGCAGGAGGACTTCGAGTCTGACCTGGCCCAAATAAACCAAAAAATATATCTGAGACGCGTCATTATCAAGGCTGCTCTTTCTATCCTGCAAGCCACCGACCGGCCTGAAGAAGCAAACCGGGACAGTCTGATCGCTGACCTTTCCATCCTGCTGATCGACCCGACCTTCGATCCCATTGAGAACGACATGAGCAGCACGGGGAACCTGCGGTTGATTACCAACCGGAAGCTGAAGCACTACCTCTCTACCTGGACCTCAGATATCGCAGCGGTGCGTGAGTTGGAACGAAACTGGTCCTCAATTGTCTATCAGCAATTACAGCCTGTCCTGACCGGCCTGGGCCTCTCCCGGGACCTGGCCAACCATTTCACCAACGACCTGGACCTGGACTGGCAGCTGGAGGAGGAACGGGCCATGGAAAAACAATCCATTGGCAATTCCCGGAAGGCGGCCTCCGTAGCAGAAATCGCCAGCAGCAAGGAACTGGAAGGCCTGGTGTCCTTTGCCATCACCTATAATACGGCTGCCAACCTGGAATCCGAAAGCGTGGTGAGCAGGATTCAAGAGATCCTGGAGCTGATTGCAGATGAGCTTGAAAAGCGAGGCTGAAGTCATGATATCGAATAAAACCCAGCACCCAAAGAATGTTCCGCATTTTCCGAACCATAAGAAAACGAATGCTACGAAATAGAAATACGGGCAGGTACCTGCTTTATGCCGTTGGCGAGATCCTGCTGGTGGTGATCGGGATTTTGATCGCCCTGCAGGTGGACAACTGGAACGAGACGAGAAAAAGGAAAGAACAGGCAGCGGAATTTCGAGCCCAGATCCGGGAAAGTGTGGCTGCGGACATACGAAACATCCGTAATCGGGTGGAATTCTTTGAACAGGCCAAACAGTTTGGGTATGCCGCAGAGAAGGAATTGGCCCGGCAGCGAGCAAGTGAAACAGAGGTGCAGTGGCGGTTTATCGCCAATACCTTCCACGCCAGCCAGATTTGGAATTTCAATCAGGTCACCGCCACCTACAACGAAGTACAAAACCCGGATATGCTCGGGTTCATAGGCCCGCCCGAGCTGCTCAATGCCATGCAGCGGTACTACAACGAATGGCCCCTGCAGCTTGCTGTTCTGACCGGAGGTACCCAGGAATACCGGGATTATATCCGCAGCGTGATTCCCATGGATATGCAGGAGTATATGTGGGTGAACTGCTACGATATAGACGTGCTGGATGTACAGAGTTTTCGGGAATGCAGTGTACCTAAGACAGATCCGAAACACATTGAGGACATTTACAACACCATTATTTCAGACCCCCTGTTTTCCAGGCTCCTCACCCGGAGGCTTTCCACCCTCTACACCCGAAACATCGTTTATCAGAATATCATGAAGGAAGCCGAGACACTGCTGAATCAATTGGATGTCGACTGACCTGTGATCACGCCATAAGTGAACAGGATTTCACCATAGATTCAGTTAAAAGGGAACGAAATGACAAAAACATTTGATATCTTATAACAAAACAATCACATATGGGGATTTTCTGGGATATACTGCAGCAAGACGAACTGGACAAGCAACAAGAAAAGTCGAAGGATCTGGAAGGACGGGTCGCACAACTGGAAGAGGACCTGGAACATACCCGGGTGCTCCTTAAAAAAACCCTGGTGGCCCTGGAGACCCATTTGTCCCAGGACATCGACGGGGACGGCGTGGCCGGCTAAGCTTTGTGGACACTATAGACATCATTACCCTGGTGGCGATCATCCTGTTCGCCAGGCTGGGGATGCGCCTGCTGATGCGCTATCTTAGGGACAAGCGCAAAGATCGAAAGGATAACCCTTGAAAATATACCGATTCTCATTGGCAATCTCCGCTAGCCTTGTAGATTTCCAAAAGAAATCCGTACTTCCCACTCCAATATATCGCGATATGAAAAAAGGCATTTTTCTGCTGTTCGCCTGCATTTGCGTTGCAGGATTTTCCCAGGAAGGGCAATGGACCCCAGAGGAGATTATCAACACCGTATACCTCAGCAACCCTGAATTTTCTGAAGACGGCACAAAAGTGGTCTGGACCCAGCGCAAGGGGTTGAAAAAGGAAGACAAATTCGTCAGCCACTTCTATCTGGCACGCCTGCCGGAAACTGATCAGGACAAGCCCTCGGTGGTCCAGCTCACCCGGGCTGAAACCAGCGAGTCCAACCCGGTGTTTAGTCTCGATGGGGAAACCCTCTACTTCAAGTCCTCCCGGGAAAAGGGGAAAAAACTCTGGAAACTAAGCCTTTTGGGTGGAGAGGCGGAAGAAGTCCACGAATTTGAAGACGGGATCAGTTCCGTACAGCGCCTGAATGACAGCACGCTCCTCTACATCGCCGGGGAAGGAAAGAGTCTGTATGACATTACCTACGAAAAAGACAATACCAACATCGTGGAAGATACGCTCCACTGGAACCCCCGGCGGATCTTTTCTTTTGACCTGAAGTCCAAAGAAGTCAAACGGATCACCCAAAACAAATACCGCGTCTCCAGCTACAAGGCGTCCTGGAATGGAAACTATCTGATCTATCGGGAAGTTACCACCCCGGACTATGGGGTAGACGGCAACCCCAAGCCCAATTACGTGCTTATGAACCTGCGGACCGGGGAATCCACCAATATCCTGCAGGGCATGCAGGAACCGGGAAGCTTTGCCTTCACCCGGGATGGGGATGGGTTCTATTTTTCTGCCGTAACCTCTTCCAACCCGGAGTGGAACGGGGCGGGAATCCGCGAGCTGTACTACTACACCCTTTCCTCTGGCACTTATACAAAGGTCCCCCTGGATTGGGAGAACGGCCTTTCCGGTGCCTTCTACCTAAGCGGGGCGGATGTGATCGCCCAGCTGGCAAATGGCCCCCTTCGCAAGGTGCGATATTACCAAAAGAAAGGGGATTCCTGGAGCTGGATGGATTTTGACCTGGGCGAGAAACAGGAACACACCTATTTCCTGGCCTTCAATGAAAAAACGGGAAAACTGATCTACCGCCATTCCACGGCATCCCAGTTGCCGGAGTACTATCTGGCAACCGTTGATGTCGGGCGGAAGGGCGTAACCCTGGAAGGAGAACAGACCCTGACTTCCCTGAACAACAAGCTCAAAAAGAAGCCCATCGCCAGATCCGAGGTCATCTACTGGACCGGGGCAAGGGATGAACAGGTCAACGGCATCCTTTATTACCCCAAAAACTATGAGGCAGGCAAAAAATACCCGCTGATCCTCAGCATTCATGGCGGGCCTGCCGGTACAGACCAGGACCAGTGGTCTGAGCGTTGGTCCACCTACCCCCAGATCTATACGGACAAGGGCGCCTTTGTACTGAAACCCAACTATCACGGTTCAGGGAATCATGGCCAGGCCTTTGTGGAATCCATCAAAAACGGCAACTACTACTCCCTGGAGGAGGTGGACCTCTACAACGGCATCATGCACCTGAAAGACGAGGGGCTTATCGATATGGACAAGCTGGGGCTTATGGGGTGGTCCAACGGGGCCATCCTGACCACCTGGATGACCCTTAAATACCCGGACATGTTCAAGGTGGCCGCCCCGGGGGCCGGTGACGTGAACTGGACCTCCGACTACGGCACCTGCCGCTTCGGTGTCACCTTCGACCAGAGCTACTTTGGGGGAGCACCGTGGGACGACACCAATGGGAAACATTATAACGAATGGTATATTAAGTACTCCCCCATCTTTGAGATCGAAAAGATCAAAACCCCCACCATCATCTTCCATGGGAGTGAGGACCGGGCCGTCCCCAGGGACCAGGGCTGGGAGTACTACCGCGGGCTGCAGCAGGTGGGGCAGGCACCTGTGAAATTCCTCTGGTTCCCAGGCCAGCCGCATGGGCTGCAAAAGATCACCCACCAACTGCGGAAGATGAAAGAGGAAATCGCCTGGATCGACACCTACCTCTTTGAGGACCGGGAGGCGGAGAACGAAGCCTTTAAAAAGGACAGTCCCCTGGCTTCCCTCCTGACCCTGCAGAATACCATGTCCGAAGATGGACTCCTTGGGGAAGTTAAAGATGGGTTTTTGCTGCCTTCAGTAGTTTCCATGGGCAGGGATACCATCTCCATCGGCACCCATGAGGTTACCCTGGCCCAATACCATGCATATACCGGCAATGCCTATGACCGGCTGCATGCCAACCATCCGGTTACGGGCCTGTCAAAAACCGAGATCGAGGGATTCCTCAGCTGGCTGAACACCCAGACGGGAGCCACCTACCGCCTGCCCAATGCCAGGGAGGCCAAGTCCCTGCACACAAAGGGTCGGAAGGCTGCCGCAGAACAGAACAACCTGAACCACTGGGCCGGCTACGAGCTCACCGCATTAGATGTGAAGGACCTGCAGGCCAAGCTGGGGGAAGTGAAGCTCAGCCTGATCAAGGACACAGGCAGCCATCCCATGATTGAGCTGAAGGACAAGGTCATGGTCTATGACCTCGGAGGTAATGCCGCCGAATACTACCTAGACGGAGGCTCCCTGAAGACCTATGACTACAGCGCCTATGACTTTGTGGACCCCTCCAGTACCGAAAACACCTCCGCCGCCGAGCATACCGGATTCCGGGTGGTGCGGGAAAAGTGATTACGTCCGAGCGGTTTGTAGTTTATAGGTTTTTGAGCGCGAACATCAGCCAGGTGCTTGTGGCCGAATAGACATGCTTCCTTCATGCCGGGAAAATATTACTTGCTGATTTCAAATATCTTAAGGTAATATTTCGTACCTTCTTCTACGTAGGTCGGATATTCCGAAGCAGGCATCTTCATTATTGCTTGGAATACCTCCTTCCACAAACAACAACCAACCATGAAACGCAGAAACTTTGTAATCCTCTCGGGGATTGGGGCGGCTGCCCTTTCCCTTCCGATGGCCTGTGCCCGGTTCCGGGTGCCCGAGTATGACCCCCTGCTGGCGGAACCCCAACTCCTTTCCTTTATATGGGACACGGAAACCATGGTGGACATGGGAGCCCGCTACCGGGAGCTTGCCCCTCAGGAAGATAGTGAAGGTGAACTCGTGTCCCTCCTGTTGCAGGATACATCCGAGCCCGCAGATGAGACGTTCCAATTCGTCCATAAGCGGGTAACTGCGGATTACGAAACCAACAACCTGGTGATGCTCGAGGGCTGGATGCTTTCCAGGACGGAGGCACGTCAGTGCGCCCTTTTATCCCTAATCCAAACTGCCTGATCATGCACACAGACGCCAGAAACCTAGAGGACAACACCCTGATCCAGGGAGACATTTGCATTGTCGGGGCCGGTGCCGCCGGAATTGCCATCGCCCTGGACTGGAAGGACAGCCCTTATAACATTGTATTGCTGGAAGGTGGGGGCTTTGAATACGATCCGGAAATTCAGCAACTATACAAGGGCGAGACTACAGGGCAGAAGTACTATCCGTTGATGTCCTCACGCCTCCACTATTTTGGCGGTACTACAGGACACTGGGCGGGGATGTGTTCCCCTTTTGATGAAATTGATTTTATGGACCGGGACTGGGTCCCTGACAGTGGATGGCCTATCAGCCGTGAAGACCTGGACCCATACTATGCCAGGGCGAATGAAACGCTCCAGCTAGGACCATACCGTTATGATTTAGAGTATTGGAGGGAAGAGATGCCCAACCTGAATCCCTTTCCGTTTGACGAATCGGTGTTCTGGAACAAAATGTGGCAATATTCCCAGGCGAGGTACGGAAATCTATACCGGGATGCCATCCTGGAGGCGAAAAACATCCATCTCTACACCCATGCCAATGTGGTGGATATAGCCCTAAGCGAAAACCTTTCGAACATTACGGAACTATCCACCAGGAACCACGCCGGAAAAACCTGCAGGGTCAGGGCCAAAAAATATATTTTGGCCTGTGGCACCATCCAAAATACCCGCTTGCTGCTGGCTTCCAATAAACAAATGCCGAATGGCATCGGAAATGAACACGACCTGGTTGGGCGCTATTTCATGGAGCACCTGGAGATTGATTGCGGGGAATTGTGGATGGCCCGTCCCGTCCCCACAGATCTGTATACCTGGGATTTCGTTGAGAATACGCCCAGTGCAGAAATCGCCTTTACCCCCTCCATCCACCGGGAACTGCGCATCCTGAACGGCACCATCTCACTTATGCCATTGAGCATCGGCAAGCATACGATGTCCCGGATGGAGCTCTGGCAGGACGGAGACCCTCGCAAAAACCTGGACGAATTGCTTGAGCATTGGGAGGAAGCCATGGAGAAAGGCAAAAATGAATCCGGGGCGATCCAGCGGGCCTATGGCCTTTACACCCGCATCGAACAGGCGCCCAATCCGAATTCCCGCATAACTATAGGCTCAGAGAAAGACGCCCTTGGGGTTCC
>CBFCWO010000130.1:0-6510 GCA_965601625.1 uncultured Flavobacteriaceae bacterium
TCGGGCTGAAAATACTTCCCGTAGACCGCATTGATCTGTGCAAACTGGCCAATATCTTTCACAAAGATGGTACTCTTGACAACATGGCTGAAGTCCGCACCCGCGGCTTGCAGGATGGCCTTCAGGTGCTGCATGACCAATCCGGTCTCCTCCTCTATGGACCCTTTCAGGAGTTCACCGGTCTCGGGGATCATCGCAATCTGCCCTGACACATAGAGCGTGTTTCCTGCGATGACTGCCTGGTTATAGGGTCCGATGGGTGCCGGTGCATTTTCGGTCTTGATGATCTTCTTCATAGGGTATGGATTTGTATTAGCGAATATTCCCGGGCTGGCTGCGGTTTTCCCATTTGAGATCCTTCAGCAGGTTTGCTTTGATCCCGATAAAGAAATACCACCTTTCGAATTCCCCGAAGGGCGTCCAGTCGAATTTCAGGTGGAAGCTGTTCAGGTCGCGTTCAAACCGGAACTGGGTAAGGGTAAAACCTTTGTTGACAAAGTCATAACCCGAGGAAACGCCTACCAGCCAGCGGGGCGTCAGATTGACGTTTCCGGAGAACATCAGGGAATGGTTGGTGATGTCCCCCTGCCGGTTGTTGTTGCTATAGGTCACCGCGTACTGCATCCGGACATCCCAGGTGACCTTGTTGCCATAGGCCGGGTTTTCCACCAAATCCGGGTCACGCCCTTCAAAGGCACTTTGATTGAAATTATTGGCCTCCCCGAACAGGTTGTCCGTCCGTCCCCCACTGGCGGCCACATAGGAGTTGCCACTGTACGGATCGTCCTCAGGTTCCTCTTCTTCAGCATCTTTTTGAAAATCCTTGCTGCCGATGGAGTACCCGATGTTCGCCCGTGCACTGGTCACACGGACCAGCCCGCCCCCGGCATTGATATTAAAGGTATTGATCCTTCTGCCGGCATTGTCTACGGCATAGGGATCGAAACTCGCCCCGAAGTTAACGTTCATTTTATCCTTGAGCAGGGTCGTTCCCCCCGTCAGGTTGATCGGGCTTAAATTCAGTGAATCTGCCTCCAGGTCATAACTTGTGTTCAGGTTGAAACTATTCAGCAGGAAGACCTTTCTCGGCTCTGTGGCCAGGGAATCCCTGTCCCGCACCTTGGCCTCGAGGGTATTGGCCAGTGAAAGGCTCATCGCACTGGACTGGCCGCGCCGGGGCGTTCCGTAAGGCGTATTCTGAAAACGGGTAAAGGAAGTCACATTCCCCGTAGTCTCATTGACCACCTCGTCGTAGTACTGCTCAAAGGAAGGAGCATAGCCATAAGAAACGCTGGGCCGGAGTATGTGGCGTATGGCCTGGATCTTTTTGTCCTCCCCGAAATTAAACGTTCCGTAAACCGTGGTTCCCAGTCCTGCACTGAGGCTGTATTCGTTAAATCGGTCGAAGCCGCTGATCGTATCGGTTACCACTTCCTCCAGCTCAGGGTCATAGCGCTGTGGATAGGTTTCCCAGGTCCAGACATCCCGGTAGTTCCCCCCAAGGGTTACGCTGAGGTATTTCGCCACCTTGAAGTTTGTTGCGATGGGTATGGAGTGTTCAGCCCCCAGGCGGCCGTTTTCGAACATAGCGCCTGTGAGAAAATCATCCGTAGTGGTCCGAATCCCATACCTTCCGTTGAGGTTGTACTGCAAATTGATGTTTTGCAAAGCACCTTTTTTGATCCCTTCCCGGCTGGCAAACGGAAAGATCCGCTCTACGCTGGCCTGTAGGGTCGGAAGGGTCAGGTCCACCACGTCCGTGTTGGTATTTTGATTGTGGGTGGCCGTCAGACTCACGTTTACGGAGGGATACGCAGGAAAGGTCCTCGAATAGGAAATCGAAGAAGAGAGGTTGTTTACCTGGGTGTTTGGCAGGTTCTGCTGGATCAGGGAATTCCGGAAATAGGAACTGCTCCCCAGGTTGACAGAGGCGGACAGGCGCTGATTCGGATTGGCCTTCGCATCCTGCGAATGGGAAATCTGGAGGTTGTAAATGGTCGTCCGGGAATAGTCGTCAAAACCCTTTTGACTGGTGATCAGGTTCTCGTAGCGGAAATTGACATTTCCCCGGAACTTATAGCGCTTGGCATAGACCGACTGGGCCCGGATCCCATAACTGCCGTTTGAGTACAGGTCCCCGGTAAGGGTCATGTCCAGGTAGTCGTTCACCGGGAAGTAATAACCGCCGCCCTGCATAAAGAATCCCCGATCCGGATCGGCACCAAAAGTTGGTATCAGGACCCCTGCGGTGCGTCCCGTGGTCAGGGGGAAATACGCAAACGGAAGGGCCAGGGGGGTGGGGACGTCGACGATATAAAGGTTGGAGAAGCCTGCGATAACCTTCTTTCCCGGAACAAATTTGGCTTTTCGTACCCTGATATAGTAGTCCGGGTTGATGGTATCCTTGGATGTGGTCAGTTTTCCCTCACTCAGGTAGTAGACCGAGTCGTTCTCCTTCTTGGTCCGCTCCGCATATACCTTCATGGCATCACTGCCGAAGCTGCCCAGCCCCGCCTGCTGTTCGGTTCTGGAATTCCAGATGATGGCCCTTTCGGTATCGAAGTTAAAACGGATGGAATCCGGATATACCTCATTGGTACCCTGCTTAAAATAGGGGAGTTGGGTGTAGTTCCCCAGGGAGTCCTTTATGCGCCCGGCGTACACTTCATTGTTTACGTAGTCCAGAACGATGATCCCTGCCTTCAGCTCGGTATCCTGATAGTAGATTTCCGCCTGGTTGTACAGGTATATTTTTTTATCTTTCTGACTGATCCGGACATAATCCGTCGCTTTATACTTGACCTTATCGAGCAGGGCGCTGCCACTGGTTTGGGCGGTATCTGTGCGAACTGAATCCGGTTTTCCAAGCAAATCCGGAACCTCCGGAGCCCTTAAAGTATCGCCTACAGCCTTGATCGGAAGGGGTTTAACCAGGTCCTCCTGAGCGGACAATCCCCCAATGGCCAAAAGTAGCAAGCCCAGGAAAAGCCCCAGATGTATTTTTGATTGCAAAGCGATAAATTCTATTTTTGTACAGAGTTCGCCTGGAATTCAGTGGTCAAACTTACATATTTTTCCTTCTGTAAAGTGTACCTTTATGGAATTTTAACCCGCATGGAAGTGAAGCGCAACAGCATATACACGGGCTTTCTGATAGCACTCACGGTGCTTGTATCCCAACTGATCCCGATGGAGGTATGGGCGCAGGCATCCCAGGGGGATCTTCCGGGGGAAGTTCCTTTCACGGTGGTGTTGGATGCGGGGCATGGGGGGCATGACCCCGGCAATCTGGGCAATGGATATCTGGAAAAGAATATCGCGCTGAGCATCGTGCTTGAGGCCGGCAAGGCCCTGGAGAAGCATGGAAATGTAAAGGTGCTGTACACCCGGGACGACGATACTTTTGTCAACCTCTACAAGCGGGGTGAGATCGCAAATAAGGCCAAAGCAGATCTTTTTGTCTCCGTACACTGCGATTCGCATTCCTCCAATGCCCATGGGGCTGGCACCTTCGTCCTTGGACTGCATGCCAATGAGCAGAACTTTGAAGTGGCCAAGAAGGAGAACTCTGTGATCTATTTAGAGGATAACTATGAATCCAGATATGCGGATTACGATATCAATTCACCGGAGTCGGTGATCGGGCTTACCATAATGCAGGAGGAATTCCTGGATCAGAGCATCCTCCTCGGGAAGCTCATGCAGGAACGTTTCACCGGCAAGCTCAGGCGAAAAGACCGGAAAGTCAAGCAGGCGGGCTTTATTGTCCTGCACCAGACCTTTATGCCAAGCGTACTGATCGAAACGGGCTTCCTGACCAACAAGGACGAAGGGAAGTATCTGAATTCGGGAAAGGGTCAACAGGAAATGGGCGGTGCGATTGCTGATGCCATCATGGAATACCACAATAACATTCGTTCCAACAGTACCTCCCTGGATCCCATAATACCGGGTCAGGCACAGGCTGTGGAGACCCAACCCGAGACGGCTGAAGAACCACCCGCGAAAACCCCTGAAGACGAAGCCGCAACTACAAAAGAGATCAGTGACAGCGCCCTTAAATCGGACAAGCTCCCGGAAAGCTCTCAAAAGCCTGTAGAAGAAGTTGCTGCGGTCGTCCCGGCCGTTGCTGCGGATACGGACCGCTCAAAGGCAGACCAGGCAGCAGGAGATCGGAAATCCCAGGATGCAGCCCCTGTTAAGCAAAATGAAGAGCCACCAGCGAAAGCTGCCCAGAAACCCCCAGCGCAGAACGCAGATTCTGATATTGTTTTTAAGGTTCAGCTGATGGCCGTCAGCAAGGACGTGGACCTGACACCGTCGAATTTTAAAGGCCTCAATACCCTTTCAAAGGAACCTGTCAACAATATGTACCGGATCCTTTATGGGAATACACCCTCATATGAGCAGGCGGAGATCCTGCAGGCGGGTGCACGTCAAAAAGGCTTTTCGCAGGCCTATATCGTGGCTTACAGAAAGGGACAACGCATTCCGGTGGAAGAGGCCTTGCAGTACCTTTCAAATTGATAGAAGGTCTTCCGGAAATAATTTCTAATTTTGTTTACAACCCAAAACAAAGCGCTTGAGACTTTCCAGGGAACTTAAAACAGGAATTATCGTTATCGGCGGTATTCTGTTATTTATAATGGGATACAGCTATCTTAAGGCCAATCCCATATTCAATGACAGCAAGGTGTTTCATGCCGTTTACGACCATGTCGGAGGCCTTCAGACAGGGACCCAGGTCAGTATCAACGGATTTACCGTCGGCAAGGTAAATGACATTCGCTTTAAAGACCGGTCCGGAAAACTGGTGGTCACCTTTACGGTCGATAAAAGCTTTGATTTTTCGGAAAACAGCATTGCGGAATTATATGATACGGGAATTATAGGCGGCAAAGGGGTTCAGATCATTCCGGTGTTTGACGGGGCTACCCTGGCCCGCAGTGGCGATACCCTCACGGCCAGGATTCGGCCTGGGATCACTGAGCTGGTTCAGCAAAAACTATCCCCCCTCCAAATCAAGGTGGAGGATGCGGTTTCCAATGCAGATTCCCTCCTGGTGAATTTCAACGAGGTCCTCGATGCAGGTACCAAACAGAATTTACAGGAGAGTGTTGCAGGTCTGAACCAATTGATCAAGAGCCTGCAGGGGACTTCGAATACCCTCAATGAATTCTTAGACAGCAATCAAAGCCAGCTGGACAGTGCCGTTGGGAACATCGCGACAATGACGGCCAATTTCTCCAAGATATCTGATTCCCTTTCCCAGGCAGGCCTTAGCCAGACGGTCCGCAATCTGGAGTCAACCCTTGCCAGTCTGGATACAGTCCTCAAACGTATTGAACACGGAGAAGGCACTCTGGGCAAGCTGATGGAGGACGATGCCCTGTATGATAACCTGGCCAGTGCCTCCCAGGAACTGGACCTCCTTCTGCAGGACCTCAGGCTGAATCCGAAACGGTACGTCCATGTCTCCGTATTTGGCAAAAAGCAAAAAGAGTATACAGTACCGGAGGAAGACCCGGCTGAAGAAAAGGACCCTAATTGATGCAGTATCTCCCCAATTTACTTTTTGTACTGGCACTGATCGCGGGGATCGGATACTTTACCCGAAATGTCCGCAAGCTCATTCGAAACATCAAGCTGGGGCGAGAGGTGACCCTGGACGGTCCCAGTGCCGAGCGGTGGAAGAATATGGCGCGTATCGCCCTGGGTCAACAGAAAATGGTGGTACGGCCCATTGCAGGGATTTTGCACGTCATTGTCTATGTCGGGTTTGTTGTTATCAACATCGAGGTGCTGGAAATCATTATTGATGGCATCTTTGGAACCCACCGTATTTTTGCCTTCCTCGGCCCGGTTTATGACGTGCTAATCGGTACTTTTGAGATTCTTGCACTGCTGGTCATTGTAGCTGTGGTGGTTTTTTGGATGCGGCGCAATGCGCTGAGACTTCAGCGGTTCTGGAAGCCCGAGATGAAAGGGTGGCCCAAACGGGATGCCGACTGGATCCTCTATATTGAACTCATTCTGATGGGCCTTTTCCTTACCATGAATGCCGCAGATGTCCGCCTGCAGACGCTAGGTGCCGAACACTATGTACAGGCAGGGGCCTACCCGGTGAGCAGTGTTCTGGCCGGTTGGATGGGCTCGCTTTCTGAGACCGCACTTGTAGGTATTGAACGCACGGCCTGGTGGTTGCACATCCTGGGGATTCTATTCTTTCTTAACTACCTGTATTATTCCAAACACCTGCATATCCTGCTCGCCTTCCCGAATACATATCTCGGGCGGTTGCGTCCACAAGGGCAGTTTGACAATCTGGAAGCAGTCCAGAAGGAAGTTGCCCTGATGATGGATCCCAATGCGGATCCCTTTGCCGCTCCAGCGGAAGATGCACCCCCACCTGAAAAATTTGGGGCCTCAGATGTGATGGACCTGAGTCAGATACAATTGCTCAATGCCTATACCTGTACGGAGTGTGGTCGTTGCACCAGCGAGTGCCCG
>CBFCWO010000131.1:0-6434 GCA_965601625.1 uncultured Flavobacteriaceae bacterium
TGGGGTTTTCAATATCCGGGATTACATGAGATCCGGGGTGAGCGATGCCGAACTCGAGACAAAATTCAGGGAGCTCATCAAGCTAAAGCCCAGGGATGGATTTGTAGCAGAGCAAAGCAGGTCACTCAAGGCGGGTTCCCTCGAAAGCATGAGTGAAATTGGGGGTTGAGATGGAGAACATCTTTATTACATACCAGGAAGCCCTCTCCATTTTAGCCAGCCACGCCACTGAATTTCCCGAAGAATCGCGAAGGCTCGAAGACTGCGTGGGAGCCTATCTGGCTGAAGACCTGAAGGCGGACCGGGATTTCCCCCCTTTTGACCGGGTTACCATGGATGGCATAGCTATTGCCTATGACTCCTTTTCTGATGGCCGGCGTATGTACGCCATTCAGGAAACCGCCCCGGCGGGGACCCCTCAAAAAACTCTTAACGATCCTAAAGACTGCATCGAGGTAATGACCGGGGCGATCATGCCCGAGGGAGCCGATACCGTCATCCGTTATGAAGACCTGGAAATTGAGGAGGGTCGGGCAGGAATACTTGCGGACACCCTGAAGCCCAGGCAGAATGTGCATTTTAAAGGGATGGATATCCCCGGGGACCAAATCATCGTTTCCAGGGGCACCAGGTTATCCAGTGCCGAAATCAATATTGCAGCGGCCGTGGGAAAAGCCTCCCTTCGCGTCAAGGCATTGCCACGCACGGTGATCATCTCCACAGGGGATGAACTGGTGGAGGTGGCTCAGAGCCCGGAGCCACATCAGATCCGGAGGTCGAACATTTATGGGATCCAGAGTACCCTTAAACAGTGGGGTGTTGAAGCCGCATTGCAACATTTACCGGACGACAAAGAGGCCATGGAAAAGATCATTTCCAAGCTCCTGCAGCAGTACGACCTGCTTGTGTTCACCGGTGGGGTGTCCAAGGGGAAGTTTGACTACCTTCCCGAGGTCCTGGAATCCCTGGGGATCGAAAAACACTTTCACAAGATTCAGCAACGGCCCGGGAAACCCTTTTGGTTTGGTTCCAACCGGGAAGGCAAAAGGATCTTCGCCCTCCCGGGGAATCCTGTTTCTTCCTTTGTATGTGTTTATATGTATTTGCGGTACTGGCTGGATGCTTGCCTCGGGATAGATCAGCCTGCCTTGTATGCAGAGCTAAAGAAGGACGTGCATTTCACTCCGGATCTGGTGTATTTCCTGGAAGCCCGTCTTGAAAGCAGGAAAGACGGAAAACTGATCGCCGACCCGGTGAAGGGAAACGGGTCTGGGGACTTTGCGAACCTGGTCAGGACAGATGGCTTTTTGGTGCTGCCCCAAAATAAAAGTGCATTCAGGAAAGGAGAAGTATATCCTTTTGTATCTTATAGGACAAATTTTTAGGAACATTGGATGGAAACTGCGGAAACCAGTTGTTGTAAAACCAAATTCCCGCCCATTAAGAAGGGGTCCGGGGCCAATGGCTCTATGTCCTTCCTCTCCACTATCCTCCTGATACTGATCCCAAAGTGCCCTTTATGCCTGACAGCCTATATGAGTGCGATGGTGATGTTCTTCGATATTGAGAACGAACAGCTGGTCCCTATTTTGCTTCATGCAAAACCTGTCCTGGGCGTAGTCATCTTGCTTATGATATTGCTCAACAGGAGGGGAAGACGCACGATGATCTCCCTGGGGATTGCGGCAACGGTCATGGTGCTGCTGATCCTCAAGACCTATTATGCCACGGATCTGCTCCCCGACTGGGCACTCTATCTGGGCTTTATCTTTGCGATATGGTATAACGGGAATTTTTCCTACTTCTACCGGTTCATTCGGTTTGGCCATCAGCGGCCGCGCCAGGTGAAAACCCTTAAGGACTAAGGGCCAGGAATTCTGCTATACCGCCTTCCACATTGTACAGTTCTGCACTTTTATGGGCTTTTCTGAGGAGCTTCAGGGCCGATGCGCTCCGCTGGCCGGATTGACATAGCAGGTATACCGGCGCCTTGGGATCGATTAGGTTTGCTTTGGCAGGAAGCTGGTCCAGGGGGACGTTTCTGGCCCCGGGAAGGCTGTAGGCTTTGAATTCTTCCGGAGTTCTGACATCGATGAGTTGTACGTCGTCACTGGCATTCAGGAGGGTCTGAAGTTCTGTGACCTCTATGGAAGGGACTACCTCGCAAAACGCGTCCCAACCGTATTCGGCTTCCAGATGGTCCCGTTCCAGATTCGCCTTTTGCGGGCCAAACCGGATTTTTTGATAGGCCTGATCCAGGCCATTGAAAATCAGGAGTTCCCCTGATAGCACCTGGCCTAAACCCGTGAGGATCTTGATGGTCTCAAGGGCCTGCAGGTTCCCGATGATCCCGGGCAGGATACCCAGCACCCCGTGCTCATTGCAATTGGGCACCTCCTCTGCCCCGGGCTGTACGGGAAAGAGACACCTGTAGGTAGGGCCGCCCTGGTAATTAAAGACACTTACCTGCCCCTCATATCCGTGCAGGGCTCCATAAACCAGTGGTTTTTCCAAAAGCACACAGGCATCGTTGACCAAATACCGGGTGGGGAAATTATCAGAGGCATCTACCACCACGTCATATCCCGAAATGATTTCCAGGGCATTCTCCCGCCTGAGGTAGGTCTGATAGCTTTCCAGCCTCGTGTCCGGGTTCTGAGCAGCCAGTTTTTGGAGAGCAACCTTTACCTTCGGCTGGCCGATATCTGCCTCCCCATATAAAACCTGCCGGTGCAAATTGGAAAGGGAAACGCAGTCCTGGTCCACAACCCCAAGCGTACCCACGCCCATGGCATTGAGGTAAGTCAAAACCGGAAGACCCAGTCCCCCGGCCCCAATTACCAGTACCCGGGCATCGCTGAGCTTTCGCTGGCCCTCCAACCCAAAGTCCTTCAGGAGGGTCTGCCGGATATATCGCCCCGGCGTCATCCGGATGAGATTTTTTCCAGGGCTTCCCGGTATTCCTGCTCGGAATTCGCGTTCCACAGGATATTTTCGTTGGTGGGATGTACCAATTTGGTGTGATGGTTGATCAGGAATTTTCTGGGACAGGTATGGGGTCCGTTTTCAAGATAGGCCAGGGCGGCTTTAAAGGAATGAGGTTCCCAGATCGCGCACATGGGCTCTGGCAGCGGGTTCTCCTGCAGGGCAAAGGCAGTTGCCATGGCCTCCGGGTTTCGCGCGCCGATCAACTCCTTCAGGCCGGGAAGGTCCATAAGGGGAAGATCACAGGCCAGAACCAGCCACGCAGCCTCTGGAAATCGGTTATGCGCCGATAACAGGCCGTTAAAGGGCCCCCGGACTTTGTTCTCATCCAGAATGACCCCCATTTCAGCCGGCAGACCCTCTGTTTGTTCAGGGCGCAGGCTGATAAAGGTGCGCGCACAGACCTGGCCGAGCATATGGTACAGGTACTCCCTTTGAGGTACGCCATGATAGGGGATCAATCCCTTGTCGGTGCCCATTCGGGTGCTTTTCCCTCCGGACAGCACCAGACCGTAAAGCTTAGCGGTTGAAGTCATGTTTTCCTCCAGATTTATGTTCCAATCGGATATCCGAAATAATGATATCATGAGAAAGTGCCTTGCACATATCGTATATCGTCAGGGCACTGACGGATGCCCCGGTCAGGGCCTCCATTTCAACACCCGTCTGCTCGGTGCATTTGACCTTGCAGGAAATCTCCAGGGCATTTGATCCCGGGACAATATCAATTTGGATCTTGGAAAGGCGAAGCTGGTGACATAGCGGGATCAGATCTGCGGTTCTCTTCACCGCTTGTATCCCTGCTATTATTGCCGTTTGAATGATGCTGCCCTTGGGGCCAAGAAAATCCTTGGAAGCCAGGGATTCAAAAACCTCAGGGGGGAAGCGTACCTTGCCTGAAGCAATGGCCGTGCGTTGTGAAGGTTTCTTGTTGGAAACATCTACCATGGAGGCCTTGCCTGAAGCGTCGATATGTGAAAGTTCTTTTGCCATTCTCCCAAAGATACGGCTTAGCACGGAGATTCGCTATCGGAGGATTGCGATGGACTGCTTCGCCCCGGGGGATGCCTTGTGAATTCAGTCCGGACTTCATTTGCCTTGAGGAGTTTTTGTACTTTTAGGGGCGTTTTCGAATTCCATTCGAACAGGAGGCCGAGCCTTCCTGAAAACGTGATTTTAAATGAAGAAAAGACAAAATTTCCTAAAGGCCTTCTGGTTGGAAACCAGTTGTTTTTTGATCGCATTGATCGTTATGTACCGGGCCATGTCTGAGAATGATGCGGACCTGACCGTTCGGATCGTAGGGTTTATTTTAGGCCTGCCTATCCTGACCCTTACCCTAATCGTGATCAGCAGGGCTTTGCGGGCACTGATAAAACGCAAGACGAATGACTAGAAAAGACCCAAGGCGATTGCCGTTGAACTGGATTTTTGCCTTTTTTGGGATCGTTTTGCTGTGGTTTCCCCCCTCCGATGTTTGCGGACAACAAGCGACCCGGTCAGAAGCCTATACCTTTAAATCAGGGGATCCCAACGGTACGGGCAAATGGTATATGGGGCGTGAGATTGCCTATGTAATGGGATACCAGGGCATGAGCTGGCTGGACCGCCCGGAGCGGGAAGCGGAGGAAAACACCTCCATATTGCTGAAGAATATGGAGATCAAACCCGGAGAACACCTGGCCGATATAGGTGCGGGGTCCGGATATCACGTGTTTAAAATGGCTGCGATGGTACCCGAAGGTAAGGTCTATGCCGTAGACATTCAGGAGGAGATGCTGGCTGAGCTCCGCAGGAAGCAGCAGCAGGATGGAATCTCGAATGTTTCCGTGATCAGGGGAAGCGAGAAAAACATCAACCTGCCGGATAATTCCGTGGACAAGGTGCTCATGGTAGATGTTTACCACGAATTCAGTTATCCCATCGAAATGGTAGCGTCCATAAAGAGTGCGCTCAAGGCAGATGGAAAGATTTATTTGATCGAGTACCGGGGGGAAGATCCTGCAGTACCCATTAAGAAAACACATAAGATGACGGAAGCCCAGGCGGTTAAGGAAATGCAGGCGGCGGGTTTTACGTTGGATCGTAATATCAGCAACCTTCCCTGGCAACATTGCATGGTGTTCGTAAAGGAATAAGGTTGGATCTTTAAGATTGATAACTATTGAAACCCCGGGTGCAGACCCTGATTGAACCTAAGCCTTCCACCATGAAACTCGATGTCACTTTTGTAAGAGAGCAATTTCCCGCCTTTTCGGAGCCCACCCTCCGGGGATGGGCCTTTTTTGAGAATGCCGGGGGCTCCTATCCCTGCCGGCAGGTCGTTCAGCGGCTCACCGACTTTTATATGAAAAACAAGGTGCAGCCCTATTATCCCTACCCCGCTTCCATGCGGGCAGGGGAAATGATGGATGAGGCCTATGAACGCATGGCGGGATACCTCAATGCAGAGGCCTCGGAGGTCCATTTCGGACCTTCCACCACCCAGAATGTCTATGTGCTTGCCAATGCTATGCGCCCCATGTGGGAAGAAGGGGATGAAATCATCGTGTCCTGCCAGGATCATGAAGCCAATGCGGGTGCCTGGAGGCGGCTTGCAAAGAGGGGAATAAAAGTTACGGAGTGGCATGTAGACCCGGAATCGGGGATATTGCATGTGGAAGACCTGGAAGGACTCATCAGCGACCGTACGAGATTGGTCGCCTATCCGCATTGTTCCAATGTGATCGGCCATGTGAACCCCGTGAAGGCGATTAGCGAACTGGCGCACCGCCATAATGCACTGACGGTTGTTGATGGGGTAGGATGGGCTCCCCACGGATTTCCAGACGTGAAGGAACTCGATGCGGACGTCTATCTTTTTTCCTCCTATAAGACCTTCGGGCCGCATTTGGGGGTCATGTACGTCAGAAAGGACCTGGTTGGGAAGATGGAAAACCAGTCTCACTTTTTCAAGGAAGGGATCCCGCGGAGCATGCTGACCCCCGCGGGGCCGGACCACGCTCAAATTGCCGCTGCCGCCGGGATCCTGGAATATTTTGATGCCCTGTACGAACATCACTTTGCCCATGAGGCCCCTGCGGAAAAACGCAACAAAGAACTTTGTGGCTTGTTTCGCCAGCATGAAAATACCCTCCTGGAACCCCTGCTTGAATTTTTAAGGTCCCGGGATGATGTGCGGATCGTTGGACCTGAATCCATGGAGCACAGGGCACCTATTGTTTCCATACTGCCCCGGAACAAGTCGGTTAAGGAAGTCTATACTGCCCTGACGGGCCAGCAGCTGATGCTGGGCATGGGGGATTTTTATGCCGTTCGCCCTTTAAAGGACATGAATATCCCCGCAGATCCCGGGGTCATTCGGATGTCCTTCCTGCACTATACCGATGCGTCTGAGATTGAACAGTTAATTGCCGGGCTTAAGGCCGCCCTCTAAACGGGTTTATGCC
>CBFCWO010000132.1:0-6106 GCA_965601625.1 uncultured Flavobacteriaceae bacterium
GGCAATTTGGACATCTTCCCAGGGTAAAGGACTACTTAAAAGATCGACCGGATGTGGTTTTCCTTTACCTCTCCCATGAAACCCGACATCCCAATTCTACGCAGCTTTGGAAAAATGCCATTCAGGAATTCCAGCTTGACGGCTGGCATTACATGATGGATCGATCCGTTGAGAAAACCATCTGGCAGGAAATCCGTGAAAAGGATACCACCGTGCGGCAGGGATTCCCGCATTACATGATCATCGACAACACCTCCGGGTACCGGAACTACAACGCTCCGAAGCCTTCCGAATTTGAAGCCCTTAAAGCGACCATAGACCCCCTGCTTAAATCCTGATAATGAGAGCCTTTCGATGAATAACCCTACTTTTGGTCTTTGCAGTCATTGAACGTAAAAAAATGCGTTTCATCCCCTAATCCATACGCCGGGCCTGCCTAATTTCTATTTTGAGGTGCTTTTAAAGGAATCCTTCTGATTTTAAAGGGGTTCCCTGAAGGTGCTAACAACCAGGAAACCAGGAACATCATCAACCCGATGAAACCACCAAAGGACACCAGTCTTTACGCCCTTGACAACGCCCAGCTGCTGAAGCTTGTCAAAAGACACGAATGGCTCGGTATTACGGAGGAGGTCCGGGATAAAGCCAGAAGGATCCTGACGCAGCGGGGCCTGGACGAGGATATCCTCAGACGGTTGGGATACCTCAACAGCGACCCCTTCGACGGGGCGCTGCAGTACTACCTGGCTTTTAAGCGGCATTCCCGCCTTGCTTTTCTCAGCTATGGGGTATTTGTCACCTTTATCATCGCTTCCTACTTAATAGAGCCCAACTGGATGATCTCTTTATTCCTGCTCAGCCTGTTTGGGATCCTGGCCGGATTCGTTATGGTCTCCCTGATAAACATGTTTCGGTTTTATCGTTTGCTGGGTAAAACACATGCTGAAGGGAGCCCCCTGGTCTTTTTCTTCCTGGGCATGCCGTTGTATTTCCTGATGTATTTCCGCTATAAACAGCAGATGGAGGTCCATCTGGACCGTTTGGTATAGGCAATGCAACCCTGTGGCATTACCGGGCTGTAACCGTCGGCACACATGCCGGTTTATATTCCTTCTTTTTGTATCTTTTTATCCATCTGGCACCTTTGGGGCCATCAGGCATCCGAGGCTGCCAGCGCAGGCAAACCGCCGGAAGTTCATTTAATCCTTACATCTATATCATTCACTGCTAAAAGGCATCCAAAAAATTGCGCTATGTGGTCAAGAGTTATCCTGCTACTGATATTAATGCTCATTTCCTGCCGGGAAAGCCCCAGGAAGGGGGACAATATCGAAGCCTCCACTCCGCCCAGCACGGAGGCGGACAGCTACTCCGGGGAAACACAAACCTCCTGGGATTATTGCTACGCCTCAAGGACCCCTACCCCTGAGGAATTTGGGGATACCTATAACTACCAGTTTGTGCGCCTGCACGTGGATTCCGAGGGAAATGCCACCGGGATGATGATCAATGCCCCCTACGGCACGGATGGCTCGCGGGGATCCATCTCCGGGGTCTATCGTCATGAGGATGAGCGATTGCAGTCCACCACCAGTTATCTGGCCGAAGGGGAGCTCTATGAGGAGCAGCGGGACTACCAGTTGGGGGAGAAAGGCCTTTCTACCCTCAATGCAGATGGAGAGGCTGTTTTCGGGATTCCGTCCGTTTCCTGTGAACAGTTCGACCGGTATCTGGCAGAATATCGCACCTCGATCTTGAAAAACCGGGTAAATACCTCGGACCGAAGCCGCCTTAAAAAGGTAAAAGAGGTGCAGGAGTTCGGCTATTCGGAGGCAAAGCTCGATTCCCTGCGGTTTCTGGAACTCGAGATCGACCTGGATGGGAATTACCAAACCCGGGAATACCTGCTCTACCTCATGGATCCCATGGTATGTGGTTCCGGGGGATGCAACCTGTTGGTTATTGACACGGAAGGGAATACCCTTTCCGGGACTACGGTAGTCAAGCTCCCCATATATACCACCACGGCCCTTGGCGGGAAAGGGGGTCAGGAGGGGTGGAAAACGCTTTATGTCTGGAGCCGGGGATGGCGCGAGCTCCAGCCCGAAGCGGGAACCTATCCGTCCAATGCATCCATGGCCCCTGAAGTTCCCGAAGAAGAGCTCACCGGACATCCCGAGAAATACCATTTGATCCTGGATTACCTGGAGTAGAGGGTCCGGGAAATCAGGAGAATTTTGCTACCTTCCTCCTGGAATTGAACATAAACAAATGACCGACATTCAAATTGCCCAAAGCGTAACCCAGCAACATATACGGGATATTGCTGCCAAGATCGATATTTCAGAGGACCACCTCGAATATTACGGAACCAACAAAGCCAAGCTTCCACTCTCCCTGATCCAGCCGGAAAAGATCCGGGAGAGCAACCTCGTCCTGGTGACCGCCATCACCCCTACCCCGGCCGGGGAGGGTAAAACCACGGTATCGATTGGCCTGGGAGACGGGTTGAACCATATCGGCAAAAAGGCCATGACCGTGATCAGGGAACCCAGCCTGGGACCCGTTTTCGGGATCAAGGGGGGAGCCGCCGGGGGAGGCTGGAGCCAGGTTATTCCCATGGCGGACATCAACCTGCATTTTACGGGGGACTTCAATGCGGTCGAAAAGGCTAACAACCTGCTGGCAGCCCTGATCGACAATAACATTCAGGCCAAGACCGGAAACCTCGGGATCGACCCGCGAACGGTGCTCTGGAAACGCTGCATGGACATGAACGACCGCGGGCTGCGCAAGATCGTTGCTGCCCTGGGCGGAAAGGCCGGAGGGGTGCCAAGGGAAACCGGATTCAACATCACCGCGGCCTCTGAGATCATGGCCATCCTTTGTCTGAGCAATGATTTTGAAGACCTCCAACAACGCTGTGGCAACATCTATATAGGTGACACCTGGGAAGGCAAGCCTGTTTATGCGAAAGACCTCAAAGCGGAAGGGGCCATGGCGGTCCTGTTGAAAGACGCCATCAAACCCAACCTGGTACAGACCCTGGAGGGTAACCCGGCCATCATCCATGGGGGTCCCTTTGCCAATATTGCCCAGGGAACCAATACCGTGCTGGGTACCAAAATGGGCCTCAGCCTGACGGATTATGTAGTGACCGAAGCCGGATTCGGGGCCGACCTGGGGGCAGAAAAGTTCCTGAATATCAAATGCCGGGCCGCCGGGCTTTCTCCCAGGGCAGTAGTGCTCGTGGCGACCATCAGGGCCCTAAAATACCACGGCGGCAAACCCCTTAAAGAGCTCACACAGGAGGATACTGAAGCCCTCCGGGCCGGTCTTCCCAATCTGGAGCGCCACCTGACCAGCCTTCGTAGCTTTGGTATACCCGTGGTAGTGGCCATTAACAATTTCGATAAGGACACCGAAGCAGAACGACAACTGCTTATAAGTCATTGCGAGTCTCTTGGCGTGCCGGTGGCCGTAACCAAGGGATGGGCAGAAGGCGGCAAGGGATGCGCAGCTCTCGCACAGAAGGTGGTGGAAGCTGTGGAAACCTGTGAGGGCGTCTTTCAACCCACCTATGAACTGGCCGATTCGCCCCGGGAGAAAATGGAGAAGATCTGCAAGACCATCTACGGGGCCCAAAATGTGATCCTCTCCAACAAGGCAAACCGCCAACTTAAGCGATTTGAAGACCTGGGGTACGGTGGACTTCCGATTTGCATGGCCAAAACACAGAAAAGCCTGAGCGATGACGAGAAGAAGCTCGGGAGGCCTGAAAACTTTGATATCAACATCCGGGAATTCGAGATTGCCACTGGAGCCGGGTTTATCATCCCTATTGCCGGCAACATCCTGAGGATGCCCGGACTGCCTTCAAGCCCCGCCTCAGAACGAATCAGCATCGACCGGGACGGGAATATTTCCGGCCTGTTTTAAGGGGTTTATCGTTGAAATGCAAAGAATTCCGCTGTGGGGAGTAGGGTATTTCCCCTATGGATTGTTATAGGATCGAAAAGGTGACTGTAATGGATGAAAATTACCTTGCTAAATGGTTGAATAACGAGCTCTCGGAGGAGGAATTGAAGGCCTTCAGGGATTCCCCTGAATTCAATACCTACCAGCGGATCGTGAAGGCCGCAACCTCTCTGGAAGGAGCGGAATTCGATGTGGAGGCCGCCCTGGAAAGGGTACGGGAGGCCAGGCAACCCGCTTCAGGCAAGGTAGTTCGTCTGCATCCCTACCGCTGGGCGTGGCGGATCGCCGCCGCCATTGTGGTATTCCTTGGAATTGCTTTTCTCTATATGAACAATATAGGGGATCGGGTGCATACAGACTTTGCCCAGCAAACGGCCCTCAACCTTCCCGATGCCTCTGAGGTTATTCTCAATGCAGGTTCCGACCTCTCCTATGATGAAGGCCGATGGGACAAAAAGCGACAGGTCAAACTCGAGGGAGAAGCGTACTTCAAGGTAGCCAAAGGCAAGACCTTTACCGTGGAGACGCAGGAAGGGAACGTAACCGTGCTGGGAACCCAGTTCAACGTGCTACAGCGTGGTGATATCTTTGTGGTGACCTGTTATGAGGGCCTTGTGCAGGTAGACTCCCATGGGGAAACCCACCAGCTACCGGCAGGGTCCGGTTTCAGGCTGGTTGGCGGGGTAGCCCAAACCTTTGCCACTGCTGCAGAAAAACCTTCCTGGACCGATAGGGAAAGTAGCTTTCAAAGCATGCCGCTGTCCTTTGTCCTGCAGGAACTCCAGCGGCAGTACGGGATAGATGTGGAAACCCGAAACGTCGACCAGACGACTCTATATACGGGCTCCTTCAGCAACACAAACCTGGAATTAGCGTTACAAAGTATAAGTACGCCCTTGCAGCTCGATTACAGGGTCGAAGGGAACAAAGTGCTTATCTATGACCCGGACGCTCCATAAGCAGGCGATATTTTTAATCCTATTCCTAGGTCTCTTTCTGACCGGTTGGTCTCAGCAAAATGAAGGCGGAGTCCAGGGCACGGACCTGATTGCCCTGATCCGGGTGGCAGAATCCCGGTTTGAGGTAAAGTTTTCCTTTGTGGACCAGGATCTACAGGACCTGAAGGTCCGATGGGACCCCAGCGAAGACCTGTCCAGCTTTATTGAGGCCATTGAAAGGCAAACCCCGGTTGCCGTAGAAAAGCTTTCAGATCGCTATTACGCCCTCTCCCTGCCGGAACGCATTGATATTTGCGGGCAGGTCCTGGATAATTTCAAAGGAGTCCTTCAGGGTGCCACTGTAGAAGTCATACAGGGCAATACAGCCGTGGTCACGGATACCTCAGGGACCTTTAAGCTGGAGGGGGTTCCGCGGAAAGCCCTTTTGAAGATCGGACATTTGGGGTTGAACCCTCAGTTTATTCGTGCGGACAGGTTCATAGCACAAGACCCCTGTCTTATCGTGGTCCTGAGTAGCAGGTATCAGGAACTGGACGAGGTTATTGTGTATAAATTCCTTACCACCGGACTCCAGAAAGAAACCGATGGGAGCATTCATATGAACCCTTCGGACTTCGGTCTGCTGCCGGGGCTATCCGAACCCGATGTATTGCAGACCATCCAGGCCCTCCCGGGGATCAAGAGTATTGATGAAACGGTGTCCGACATCAATATCCGGGGTGGGACCAACGACCAGAATCTTTTGCTATGGGACGGCATCAAAATGTACCAGTCCGGCCATTTTTTCGGGCTGATCTCCGCGTTTAATCCCTACCTGACGGAAAATGTCGAAATCATCAAGAACGGCGCAAGTGCGTGGTATGGGGACGGACTCAGTGGCATCGTAAACATGCAGACCTATGACCGGGTCCGGCGCACCTATTTTGGAGGGGGTGGTTTCAACCTGATCAGTGCGGACGTATTTGGGCATTTGCCCCTCACCGACCGGCTTGCCTTGCAGTTTTCCGCGAGAAGGTCGGTCACGGATTTTCTGAATACCCCTACCTATTCCCAGCTTTCGGACAGGGCTTTCCAGGATACCCAGATCTCAGGACCGGACGGTGAAAGTTCCGGACGCCTATCCAACCGGGACGAAAACTTCTACTTCTATGACTTTAGCGGGAAACTCC
>CBFCWO010000133.1:0-6070 GCA_965601625.1 uncultured Flavobacteriaceae bacterium
TCTCCCGGTTGAGGTCCACCACCTTTACCGGGCGTTCTTATGTTAATGATTATTTGGAATGAGCCACATTTCACCTCAGAAACACCCAACCGCCTCACTCATGCTGTAGTAGTTGTATGGCGTAATAGTTTCAGGCGAGTAGATATGAATCTGCTGAAGTTGGCACCACGTGATACACCGGGCGAAGAATACCCCGGATTTGAATATTCCTTCAATTCTATTCTCAAATACTTCGGAATCCATTGCTGCATCTTCCAATGGCTGTATCATTTAATTGTCTAATTTAGAAGTCAGACCGTTCTGAACACAAAAAACCATGACTAAAACATACACCTTAAAATACATTGCATTGATCCTATGCATCGCGGGATTATTTTCCTGCAAAGAGAAAAATGTGAATAAACAAGAGGAGGTTAAAGAGGATACTACAGGAGACCGTTTAAAAGAAGCACTTACTTTTTATGCCTCTTTTGATACCGGGGTCCATGCCGATTATTCACTTGGGGATTCCCTTTTGTATACCGTTTCCAACAGAAATGCCCTTGATTCTTCCCAAGTTGGCCTGCACAAACCTGATATCAGTCTCCAGGAGGGAAAGGGCAAATACGGTTATGGCCTCCAGTTTACTGAGAAAAGCAAAGGATATATCTACTATAGAAGCACTGGAAATATCGCTTATAGCAAGGAGAATTGGAATGGTGCCATTTCCTTTTGGTTAAGCCTGGATCCTGGCACCGATCTGGAGCCAGGTTTCTGCGACCCCATTCAAATAACAGACGTCCGTTACAACGACGCCTCTATTTGGGTGGATTTTACTGAAAACAACCCGCGGGATTTCAGATTGGGGGTCATCGGAGATCGGGATATCTGGAATCCTGAAGGATTGGAAGATGAGGATGATCTTTTCCTGCCACAACTTGTGCCTGTGAGCAAGCCTCCTTTCGCAAAAGGGGAGTGGACGCATATACTTATAAATTTTTCCGGGTTGAATTCTGAAAGGGGCGAAGCTTCTCTTTACATGAACGGCGAATTAAAAGGAACACGAACGGATATTACCGATTCCTTTACCTGGGAATTGGATCGGTCCAACATCTTTTTAGGCTTAAGCTATATTGGGTTTATGGACGATTTGTCAATTTACAAAAGAGCTCTGACCGAAGCGGAAATTAAAGCCCTCTATTCCTTGCAAAATGGAGTTCAAACCGTTTTAGAATAAGCAGTGCCTTTTTAACCTCCCGGCTGTTCCAGATTGTTCATCACGCTGACATTTGTCTAAGCCCTGGTCGGCATACTTCATAGAATCGGCTTGGTTCAGCTTATTTTTTCTCATTGCAGTTATGGAATGCTTAGACTGGATCCAGACCATATTTTCCTTTTTTCGTAATTTGAAGGGGTAAACCTAATTCCATTCCGCCTTGAAATTCTTCGAGGAACTTAAAAAGCGTAATGTCTACAAAGCAGGTGTAGCCTATTTGGTGACCAGCTGGCTTCTGCTCCAGATTGTAGACGTGGTTGGGCCAAATCTTGGATGGCCTGATTCCATTGGGCAAATGTTAACCAAAATACTGATTGTAGGATTTCCGATTGCTTTGGTGCTTGCCTGGCTATATGAACTAACCCCAAAAGGATTCAAGCGAACTGGCACCTATCAAGAGGATACCGCTGACAACAAAAAGGCGGGGCGAAGGCTTAATTACTTCATCATAGGAATCCTCGCTGTGGCTGTTTGCTTTTTGCTTGTGGATAAGGTGTTTATCTCAGGAAGCAATAATACCGACGAAAGACAGGAAGCGAGTATTGCTAACCTGCCTGATTTCACCTCTTCGATTGCCGTATTGGCTTTTGATGATATGAGCCCAAATAAAGACCAGGAATATCTCTCCGATGGTATTAGTGAAGAGATCTTGAATTACCTGGCCAAATACAGGGATCTGAATGTGAAAAGTCGCACCTCATCCTTTGCTTATAAAGGAAAAGATGTCACGATTGACGTCATCGGGGAAGAGCTGGGCGTTGCCTATGTACTGGAGGGTAGTGTCCGCAAAGGGGGAGATACTTATCGCATTACAGTGCAACTCATTGACACTAAGGACGGCGCCCATATATGGTCAGATACTTTTGACCGTAAGATTGAAGACGTCTTATTTGTTCAGGATGAAATAGCCAGTATAGTAGCCAATAGACTGAATCTGACGCTATCCAATCAAGATGTGCGCTTGCGAAAAGTTGACCCTGAGGCTTATGATCTGTATCTTCAGAGCATTTTTGAACTCCATTTATATACTCAATCTTCTGCCTTAAAGGCGGATTCATTAATACGTCGATCTACATCGATTGATCCAAATTATGCGCCTGCGTGGAGCGCACTGAGCATGACCACCCTACATAAAGGTCTTTATTACCATCAATTGGATAAAGATGAGGCCGTTTCCATTGGAATAGATGCAGCTGAAAAGTCTATTGAATTGGATTCTACCTACTATCCTGGTTACAACTGGCTGTCCAACTGGCAATGGCACGGCCGCAACGGAAAAGCTTCCCTTCAAACACTCGAAACGTTACTGGAGTTGTATCAAAATGACGAAGGTGTACTTGAATACGCTACTCACGCTTACATAAGAATGGGTATGATCGATAATGCCATTGCAACGAGTTACAGGGGCATTCAATTGTACCCAAAGAGTCCTTGGGTTCATTATTATACCTTTTGGCTGGAGTATAGCCTTGGGAACTATCAACAGGCTATACAGGCATTACTTACTTATAATAAATTTTACAAAAAGAGTACGGGTCAAGAGCAACATTTAGCCTTATTAGCGTGGTTGTACTTTAAAACTGGAGATACTGAAAAAGCATTAATGGTTCTTGAAAGAGAACCAGTTGAATATAATAGGAAAGTCATTGAGGCTATGATATATTACAAAAAGGGTCGAATGGTTGAGGCGGACAGTTTGATGACAGAATTAAAAGCGATCCCAACAGAGGAGATAAATAGCCTTGGCGAGAATCTAGATTGGGATTTGGCAATCATACATGCTTCAAAAGGAGATATTGATAAGTCCTTTGAACATCTTTACAAAGCATACGACCAAATTTTAGTCTATACCGAACTTCTTTTTGTATTTGAAGAATTGACTATCCTACATGATGACCCCCGTTGGCAAGCGCTTCTTGACCGATTAGGCGAGGAATTCAACTTTAATTACAATGCTCCTTAGGCTACCTTCCAACTTTTAGCGAAGACCTCCAATCAACCAACCCACGCTCCGCTTCTTCCGCCAAATACGTCAAAGTCCACGAGCTGAAATAGGTTCATTTAGGATTATCTCAGGATCACCCCCGTATGGGGTGCCAGCTTCAGTTTGCCCTCTTCCAGGGTGACCGTGCCCGAAGAAAATACCACCGACATACTCCGGGGAACCTCCACCTGCCTGGTCTCCCCGGAAATGTTTATCAGGATCCTGAGGGATTGGGTGTGGTAAATGCGCTCATATGCCAGGATTTCGCCCTTTTCGTATTCGGGAAGCCATCTCAGGCTTCCCCATTGCAGGGGAAGGTATTCACTTCGGATCCGCAACAGGGATTGGTTGGTTTGCCAAAGGGAATTTGGTTCACTGAGCTGTGATGCCACATTTGGTTTGCCTGCATCAGGCAATACAGGGAGCCAGGGGGTTACCCCGGCCGGGGTAAATCCGGCATTCGGACCCGATTCCCACTGCATTGGGGTTCGGCAATTGTCCCTGTTGAAAACCTGGCCCTTGGCAAAATCAGGAAGCCAGTCAAAAGCTGCCGGCAAGGGATCGAGTGCCTGATCCCCGGGAATCGCTCCGGTAGGCATTCCAATTTCCTCCCCCTGGTAGTAGAAGGGGACACCCCTTAAGGTAAGCTGTAATAGTGCCAGAGTTTTTGCCTTTTGTATATCGTCCCCCAAAAGGGTAATGCTTCGAGGCCGGTCGTGATTACTGAAGACATAAGTAGGGGTGTAAGGGTAGGGGTAAAAGGCCTCGATCCTTCGGATCTTTTCCCTGAAAAAGCCGGCATCCCACTCAAGGGCCGATATATCGAACAGGAATACCAGGTTCAATCCGTCCTGTTTTTCCCCCAGGAAGTTTCTAAGGGTTTTGTGGTCCCCAAAAACCTCCCCTACCATGAACCTGGGCGGGTCATACTTGTCCAGGATACTCCTCAGTTCTTTAGCCAGGGCAAAATCGTCCGGATGGTTCATGTTGTATTTCTTTTCCTGCCAGAACATTTTGGTGTAATCCTGGGTAGGGACTACCCTCAGGCTGAAGGGATTGTCCTTAAAATCAGGGTCCTCGTAGATGTAGTTGAAAATATCCAGCCGGAAGCCATCCACGCCTTTGTCCAGCCAGTGCCGCACCATCTCAAACATCGCTTCTTTGACCTCGGGATTTCTCCAGTTCAGATCGGGCTGAAAGGATAAAAATGAAGAAAAATACCACTGCTGGCGTGTATCATCATAATGCCATCCGTTCATGCCAAGGGCACTGTGCCAATTGGTGGGGGGATCCTCATCCTTCCCATCACGCCAGAGGTACCAGTCGCTCTTCGGGTTGTCTTTTCCGGAGCGCGACTCCACAAACCAGGGATGCTCCTCTGAGGTGTGGTTAAGGACCAGGTCAAAAACTACCTTCATGTCCCTCTTATGGATCTCACGGATCAGGCTATCTACCAGGAGCGTATCGCCGTATTGCGGATCGGGCAGGTAATAATCGCTGACGTCGTATCCAAAATCTTTTTGAGGACTCCTGAAAAAAGGCGAAAACCAAATGGTTTCAAAACCCAGATCCCGTATGTAATCCAGACGGGAAATAATCCCGGCAATATCCCCTATACCGTCTCCGTCAGAATCCTGGAATGACCTGGGGTACACCTGATAAACCGTTGTGGCTTCCCACCAGGGCCGATCGCCAAGGTCGGCCTCCTCCCCATAGGCAACTGCTACTTCAGGAATGGGTTCAGAGGCATTCGTTAGATTTATCACTGCCAGCACCACAATGGCTGTGATTAGTATAAGCAATACGCCAAGAACTATTTTTCGCAGCATGTTCCACTCTTTTAGTATGCTTTGTAAAGCTATCAAAATTTGTACTTGGAAAGTAAATGCCTGATGAAACACAGGGTTTTCATATCCTGCCGTTTTTGGGTATTTATGGAGTGCTCCTTGGGAGTCCAACCCCGCAAGGGCGTATTACGTCTTTTGCCCAGGATTGCTGCCCCCGCCCATTTCCGCGGTAAGACCGGAATTTTCCCTGAGGTTCTATCTATGAACATCTTTTTCGTACTTTGAGAAAGTAACCGACCTTCAACCATGCTGCGCTTCTTCCGACAAATCCGTCAACGTCTTTTAACTGACAATAAGTTCAGCAAATACCTGCTGTATGCGGTGGGGGAGATTTTACTGGTGGTGATCGGTATTGTGATAGCGCTGCAGATCGATAATTGGAATACGGAAACAAAAGAAGAACAGGAACTGAAAGGATACCTGAGCAACATTGCCAATAACGTCAATGCTGACCTTGACCAGCTCAATGAGCTCAGGACATATAGGACTTATGCAAGGGAAGGCTCCAGAAAGTACATGGCCTTGATAGAAAAAGACCCGATCCCTGCCAGGGAGATACTCGATTTTTTTCAGGAATATGGGGGCCACCTTGCTCTTTTCGAAATGTATTTCAGATCAGACAAAAGCGGATTTGAAGCGTTAAAAAGTTCGGGGTATCTGGGAAAATTGCAGGGCTCTGAAATTGAAACGGCACTCTACCGGTACTACAGCCTGACCACCCTGATAGCGCATGAAGAAACCAGCGTGAATAATTTCATTGAAGAAATGGAGGTGGACCTGTTCAGGGATAATGTCATTCAGCGCCTGTTCCCGCTCCTGGAAAAGGACCTGAGCAACCCGGGAGATTTAACCATGGCCCAAGGCTTGTTGAAACACCCGTCATCCATAGGTGCAAACTTCCGAAACTCTCATTTAAACACCCTTTTTGAGCACTATGAAGAGCTGGATGTCTCTGGAAAACACCTGTTGGAACTAATCCTTAAA
>CBFCWO010000134.1:0-5999 GCA_965601625.1 uncultured Flavobacteriaceae bacterium
CCCAGCCGGAAATACTCCACCTCTTCGGTGGTCACCGGAATGGAAAAGGAACCGTCTGGTCCCAGAGGGAAAACCTTGTTGTACCTGGTAATCCCACTGCAGAATATGAAGCACCTTGAATCGTATGCCATGCCATAGACTTCCAGCTGTACCTCCGAAAAGGAAACCTCCATGTTGCCCAACCTAACCAAACCCTCGAAGCTGGTAGATTGAGCCCCCTCTTCTTTACTGCATCCGCCTAAGGCACAGGCAAGGAGCAAAATTGAAAACCCAAAAACCCTTCTCATGACAGACCTGTTTATCGTTTGTATCCAAACTAGATCACACCTGCGAAAAGGGTATCCGGAATCTTGATCCCGTCAAGAATTAAGACACCTTTAGACACGGCTTCGAAAGGCAGAGGGACTTTGGGAAGTGAATTTTTTAAAGGCGGAATAAAAAGTGGATTTGGAATTAAAGCCGCATTCCAGGCCAATAGCGGCAATGGTGTAGTTCCCGAATTCGGGATCGAGCAGGATTTCCTTGGCCTGTTCCACCCGCATGGCATTGATGAAGTCCGTAAAACTCCGGTTGCCGTGGGTATTGATCAGGCGGGAGAGGTGGCCGGGGCTCACCGAAACCTCTCCGGCCAGGGTATTAAGGCTGAGCAGGGGGTCCAGAAACCGATGTTCCTGCAAGAGATAGTCCTGAATGCGGGCAAATTCCTGGGCGTGCTTTTCGTCAAGGGTTGAAGAGGAGGCACCAGGGGTGGCTGCTGCGAGCCTGTTCCCGGACCGGATGGTCCGGCGCAGCTGTACCCGCTCCTGTACGATGGAATACCGGTACAACCCCTGGTAACCAATCCAGTAGAGCAGCACTGAGGTCGCCAGCCGCAGCGGGTAGTAGATGGATCCGTCCTGGAACCCTTGCTGGGCCCTCAAAGAAAGGGCTGCAAGCCAAACTACACAAATGCCCACCCCCAGGATCATAAAGACCTTGATCCACCGGACATCGTCAAAATCCAGGAATGATGCGTACAGCTCTTTCTTCCGGAAAACAAGGATAAAGCACTGGGTGAAGACAAAAAGGGAGAACACCATGTTGATGATTTCCTCAAGGACATTGTAGCGCTCTATGGTCCAGTCCGGATCCTGGACCGTGCTCATGGCGTACCCGATCACTGCGGCTCGGATCAGGAATTCCGCCAGGAACAGCACAATGCAGATCTTCAGATATCCCCGAACCTTGTCCTGCACCCCCAGGAAATACCGAAGGAAGTTGTAGAAGCAGGGAAAGACAAATACATACCAGGGGACCACCAGTTTTTTAAGGAAATAACTCCCACTGCTGTATCCGGCTTCGGGGAGCCAGGCCTGAAGGTTGTTCAGGGAAATAAACAGCACCACCAGGTTCAGGTAGACGATTACCGGGCCGTATTTTTTTCTCAGTGAAAGGGTAATGAAATTGAACAGAAATCCCTGGATGGCACCAGCAATAAGCAGGAAATTAACGATCGCTTCGATTTTCATCGGCTTACCCGAGCCTTAAAAAGCGCTCATGAGGTTGGTTGTCTGATGTTAATTTAAGAAAAGTTGGTTAAATGAGCCCTCGAACAGGCGACAACCTGCCTCCGGTTTAGGACAAAGGAGATAAGATTAATAGAGCTGCGTAAAGTCTGTACACAAATTCATCCAAGTCTGGGGCTGTTTCCAGCCAATACAATAAAATGGTTTCCAAGTTTATTCCCAATCAACGTTTATGAAGGCATACGTCATTAGAAGTGTATAAGGGCTAAGCCTACACCACTTACATTGTAAAGTTAGATGGGGATGAAAAGAAACAGCCGGCATCAGGTTGTTGAATCCAACCTGAGAGGCCGACTGCATCTATAGTAATTATGCCTAATCGCAGGAGGCATCCGATTCCGATGCTTCACTTATGGCATCTACCGCCTGTTTAAATGTGGTAGTGCCCCTAACTGTAATTTCTATGGAATTGGCTCCTATTTCAGTGATTGTACCCGTAAAGCCGCCAAAAGCGGTTTGGGTTGCCAGTTCCTCACCGGTAAGGGCCACGCCTGATGAATTTCGCCCCGATATCTTTAACCGCTGTACGAAAGGAACGGAAATATCAGGATAGGTCTGTACCGCATCATAGGCCAACACCTGTTTTCCTGGCGAAACCGTTACGGTACGTCCGGTCAAAATGGTGTTTTCACTGGTCGAAGACTGCCCTTCGGCCGTAGTGGCCGATTTTGATATTTCAACCGACACAGCCAATTCTTGGGAAACTGTACCCGATACTTTTCCACCTGTTCCAAAGAAATTCACTCCAGCTTCCGCACTAACGGATACCGAACTGGTGGAGGTAACGCTTGAAGTGAGCCCGATGGTTTCTTCCCAAGACAGCGACATGGTAGTACTTTCCGTGACTTCGGTACCCACCTCTTGTACCAGATCACGCGACGTACAATTGGTCAAAGTGCTATTGAATTTGAAGGAATTTTCAGGTGAAGGTAAAATGGGTTCCCCGTACCAGGTTTCGATACTCTCTGTCTCATATTCCACATCTGTGGTCACAATCCTAAAGTTTTGGCCCTGATCAGGAATATTATCACTACTTCTTAAAGTAGTCAGTTCATATTCATAGGTTGTTCCTCCAATAGAAGGACATTCTCTTTCCCTTTTAGTAAATCCCAAGGGTGTTTCGGCTTCAAAGGCGAACAGTTGATAGGTATTGTTCTCTTTTTGGACTCGAAATTTGTAGGCCGTGCCCAGTGCTTCAAAATTCGCGGTCCTGGGGGTTTCGGAGGTGGCAACTTCATATCGTGCACCAAGAAAAGAGCTGGATTCTACTTTCAAATACGTGTTCGTTCTTCTGGAAATGATACTATAAACATTTTGGGTTCCACCATGCTTTTGAAAATAAAACTGTTGCGAATGATTATTGGAAGCAAAATTGGCATCTGAATTTAAAGAAGGATAATCCGCGTAAGAAAAAGCTATATCATCGATGCTGCATAAAGCGGGTAGAACTCCGCCATAAACCAAAGAGGGCTCATTATCCAGGGCTTTTTGTTCAATAGCACCTTCGCTATTGACTAATTGTATAAAGTAGGGTGTATCCGGGTTTAGATTGATTTCGGTATTCAAATCAGCTACATTTTGGCCCCGCAACTCTTCTTGCGTACCATTTTCCTTAAACAGTACATTACTAAGCGCTTCCGTAAAAAGGGTCGTCTCGTTCGCATCCAACAGCTCGACAGTCAAATCGACTCCGTTGCGCAAGGCATCTTCAGCCTCATCGGTCAAGCTTTCCAAAGCAAGTTTAAAACTGGCGAAATTGGTAAATGGGTCTACCTCCAACACTTGGGAATCAAAAAAATCGGTATCCACAGGCGTGACTTTCAATAGGGTCACCGGCTGGCCCTTTTTAATATACGGTCGGGCATCCAACAAAATCCCTATTTCACCCTCGAAGGTGGTCAGGTCCTCTTCACTGATGCCTTCGCCTTGCTCTAGCTGTCCTTCCTCTCCGTTTACGGGTGGCTGTGATGGGTTTGGGTCTTCATCTTTGCTACAACCAGAATTCAGCACGAGAGCCAACCCTAAACATAGGTACGCCAACCGTACTAATCGTATTGTTTTCATAATTTCTTGGTTTTAAGGATTCAACACCCCAAAACTAGAAGCAGAAAAGGCTGGAGCCTAATTTTGTCCATGGACAAAGTATGGACAAGCTTCTCTATCCATGCATTCAAAAACTATGGACAACCACCAATAGGTCTTAATTAGAAAAGTATTTATATTAATGTTTATCAGTTGTTTATATATTTACTTTTTGTGGACTCACCTCATTTCTTTATGGACAACACCCACAATTGCATTATGCGGTCATTGCTGTGGGCAATTACTTGACTATCGTTTTTTTTATCTTAGTTCAAATCCAATACTGTCTTATGAGAACCATCCTTATTCTATTTTTTTTTCCAACCATTCTTTTCAGCCAAGATTTTTTCCCCTACTTGAGCGATGACATTAAAACAGCCATCGAGAATGGCGATAACTGTTTGAAAAAAGAAGGACAACACTGTCTGGACTACTACGAGGAAGCGATTGAAATGGGTAGGGCAGAGAAAGACAGCACCTTGGGTATGGTATTCAAGGAAATAGCAACCGGCATCTATTACTTCGGAAACATTGATGATTGTAAACGATATGTAAAAAAAGGGCTTTCATTACCAGACTCAATAAACCGACCCTTAACCCAAAGTTTGCTCTATAAGCGATTGGCTAATGTATTTATCAGGCTTGAACAGAGCGACAGTATCATGCCGACCTTTGACAAGGGCATTGAGTGGGCCGAAAAGGCTAAAGACACAGCACAAATTATAGATATTCAAATTCTTAAGGCAGATACCTATCACAGAAAGGGAAATTCAAAGCGTGCCCTTGAAATTTTGACCAAAACGAGGCCCCTGGCAGATATAAGCTCCATTACCCGACAACGCATTGCCCCAATTTTCGTTATGGGTAACATCTATTTGTCAAACAAAGATTATCAATTGGCAAAAGAGCGATTTTTGGAGGCTATGGAAATATCGGAAGGAAAAGATGATTATATGCACCATTTGTCATTGGTTAACTGGGGCATTGCGATGAACGAGCTGAACAAACCTGAAGCGGTGATTGAAAAATTGCCCAAGGCGGTTACATTTTTTAAGGATGACACCCACGAACTGCATGCAAAGACCCATTTAGCTAAGGCCTATTTTTTGTCAGGTGAGTATGACAAAAGTTTACAATTGGGACTTAATAACCTTATAGAAGCTGAAAATGTGAACGAACAGATCCTGATCAGTCAAAATGCGAGCATCATTAGTGAAAACTACTTGGCGAGAGGCCGTATTGCCCTTGGTCTGGACTACGCTTCCCAAACCCTGAAAAGTGAAAAAGGGAAAGGTTTTTTAGATGAATCGGTCATTGATGCCTACTACCTTTATGCGAAAGCGCTCAAGACCAATGGTAATTATAATGAGGCCATTGATGCCTTGGAAAACCATATCAGACTCAACGATTCGCTTTTTAGTAGCACAAAACAAAAGGAGGTCGCCAACCTGCAGGAGTATTACGAAACAGAGGTGAAAAATGCCCAAATTCAATTGCAACGGGAAGAAATCAAGACCTTAAATGAAAAGTCCCGGGCTGACAACTTGCAAAAAGGATTGTATGCCGGAGGCATGGCCTCCGCCCTGGCCCTGTCCGGATTATTGGTCTTTGGGTTTCGACAGCGGATCAAGAGGAACCGGATTGCCCGGGAGAAGCAAGAACAAATCTATCAACAGGAGATTGAGCACAAGAAAAAGGAACTGGCCAGCCAAACCCTGCACCTTGTGCAAAAAAACACCTTTATCCAGGAGTTGATGGAGAATCTGGAGAGCATCAAGAAATCCCCGGATAGGTTCAAGACTGAATTCCGCCGGATCGTGATGTTGCTCAAAAAGGAAAATGCATCCGACAAGGATTGGGAGGTGTTTAAGACCTACTTTGCTGAAGTGCACAATGATTTCGACCAGAAATTAAAAACCTTCCACCCGGATATTACGGAAAAGGAAATTCGCCTGGCCGCCTTTCTCAGAATGAATCTTACTACCAAGGAGATCGCAGCCACTCTGAATGTGTTACCGGAAAGTATCCTTAAATCAAAGTACCGCCTGAAAAAGAAAATGGGGCTGGCCAAAGAAACGGATCTGACCGGCTTCCTGAACGGCTTGTAGGGCTAAATCTCCCGGGATAATGAAACCAAATCGATCTGGAAGATGCTAATGTCAGCTGTGGTAATCCGGATCTCAAGGGTTTATTCGTGTTGATATTTATGACTTTCCCCTCAAAGGAAGTAGTAAGGTCTTCATATTCGCCTTTGGAACAGCTTAGAAGGAGGATTGAAAACAACAATGGAATGGCAGCATGTCTCATGATTTTCCTGTTTCCAGTGAAATTAAGGAAACCAGGGGTAGATGA
>CBFCWO010000135.1:0-5905 GCA_965601625.1 uncultured Flavobacteriaceae bacterium
ATGCATGAGGTCCCCATTGGCCTCTGGCCATGTTTCTTCTCGGGCTGCATAATTCAAATCAATGCGTTCGGGATGTTCAGAAACTACTCCGAAATTCAGCTTTGAGTCGTCAAAATCCTGTATCAGGTGATCCCAGGAGTGCCATTCCCAAACGATTTCGTTTGAACCCGGATCGATCTCGATCACTGCTTCAGGATACATGTCAATCTCCACCAGAGATCCCGCTTCTAGAGCTTGAGAGGCAGATCGTTTTTCCCACACCAGTGCAATTATATTCCCATTCGGTAGGAGTTCAGCATCGTGATGGGTCTCAGCCAAGTCCGAAGAATAAAGAAAGTCCCACAAAATTGTATTGTTCGGGGCGATCATTTGCAATCTGCCCCCCTTTCCTCCAAATCTAATTTTGGGATCATCAGATTCCAGAGAAGCTAACACATTGCCATCAGCCAGCAGAAACACATCATTGCCAATGTTGCTGCTCAGTTCCCATTCGAATAGCAGCCGGGCATCTTTGTCCATAATATATGCCCTATTGCTACCCGCATCATTGACCAGAATGTAGTTGTCTTCAACCTTGTCGGCATTTAGGAAAGACACATCACCAATTGGAGTGAAGGCTTCTTGAGGGGACTCAGGTACATCAATAACCTCATCGGTTGACTCAGGACCATCATTGACTTCTTGGAGTGATTCTTCTGAACAGGAAAGCATTCCCCCGAAAAGGAATGCTATGTATATAAGTGCCAGATAATGCTTTTTCATCTTAAAGAGAAAAAGTATTTGTACAAAAGGAAATATTAATCGCTCCTTTAAGAGTTGCGGTCTATGTAGAGTATTAGCCGCTTCAAGTCTTCCTCATCATTAACGTCCAAATCGTTGTCCTTAAGAAATTCCTTGAGCTCAGGTCGCTTTTCAGGTGCGGTCAGCTTGTAGATCTTACTCTTTTTAGGCAAGAGTTCGTCTATGCGATCCACCCCGTTCTTTTGAATATAGTATTCCTCAAACTGGCTGAACCGGCTGGGAGTATCCTTTACAAAGGAATTTGCCGCTTTCTGTCCTTCCGTGAATTTAACCAATGTTCTTTTGTAGAGGTCGATATTTTCACCATCCACCAGTTGGGTGAGGTACCCGTTCAATGTACGGTCATTCTTGTCGATAAAGGTCTTGAAGCTCATGGGGTTGCCCATAATCTTCAGGATGATGTTCTTGTCTCTTCCCAGTCCACGGATTCCCTGTTGGGTTTTGGTTTCCTTGATTTCCACCTCTTCATTAAGGGCATTGTACCGGTAAAAGATAGATCCCACCTTTTCATCCCGGTAGAAGAGCTCTGCAGGGAGGAATTCGTCGGACGTATAGGGAGAGCCCTGGAATTCTTCCCAATCGATGGTTCGCTTTTGATATGCGTCATTAACCGGCCCCAGCAATGTAGCTATAGACCCGGCTGTAGCTCCTTGTGCTGCACCGCCTGACGACATGTTCGTGGCAATTTGCCCGGAATACTGACCATATGTAAGGCCGCCGATAAATAAAAAGGCTATAAACGTATATACTTTGCTCATTGTTATTTAGATTTTTTCAAAAATACACATTATTTAAGCGCGGCAAGGGCCTTTATAGATTTATTAGCATTCAGGCGATAGAGTAGGGGAATGCCATCATTAACGCCCGCCAGAACCCACAAGGAGCCTCCTGCATTGAAGGATATCAGGGATTTGATATTCCCTCTCAGGTACATTCCGGATTGTAGATGTGGCAGCACCTGGTAGGTCCCATCGCCTTCTGAAAGCAAAACAGTCCCGGAAATGGCATCCAATCTGGGCGTTTCCACTTCTGTTTCGTATATATTCCCAGCAAGGATCAGGTCTTCGCTCCCGTCTTCATTGAGATCCCGGACCACAACATCGAATACGGGGGTCATTTGGGCCTCTTCCGGAAGGGCAACAGGGGTGAAATTCCCATCCCCCTTGTTGAGCAATAAATAGGAAGTGAAGCTATTGATTTCCCGTTCGTAGCTCTGCTTTAGCGAATTTCCGTATACTTCTTCCAGGCTGGCACTGGCAAACTCACTGTAGCTCGGGAATTTTTCTGCGATAAAGGGCATTTGCTGGGAAGAACACTCCCGTCCGCGCACAGGGACATACTTTCCCTGGTATTTCTTGCTCAGGACGATGTCTGGCGTCCCATTGTCATCAAAATCCGTGGTATAGACCTTAAACGGTTTTTCAGGGCTGGCGCTGAATTTTATGTTGTGGCCAGCATTTCCCAGAACGTAATCGGGACGGCCATCACCATTGGCGTCGGTCTGGTGTACAGAATACCACCATCCGCGCAAGGGAACCCCAAGGGAGGGAGCATCCTGCAGTTCAAAACCATCGGTTGTATTTTTGAAGAACCCGACGCCCGTCCATTCGCCCACGGCGATCAGATCCGGGTTGCCATCTGCGTCAAAGTCGGAGACCAAAAGGCTGTTTACAATGCCAAAATCGGCCAGGGCCGGTGCTTTTTCCCCGGTTACGTCAACCAGTCTGCCGTCCCTGTTTTCAAGGAGCACCGAGGGTGCATGGCGCGGATAGTTCTGTGCCATGATGCGGTTGCCGACAATCAGGTCCATATCTCCATCTCTATCGAAGTCCAGAGCAGCAACGGCTTTTCCGCTGTAAGGCACGCTGTTTGGCAGAGTATTATTCGCGCGCAGAAACCCGCCATTGCCGTCGTTGAGGTACACCCGGTCCTGATAAAGAGAGGACCCCTGTTCAAATTCATTGCCCCCGCTAACCACATACAGGTCGAGGTCCCCGTCCGAATCCAGGTCAAAGAATACGGATTCCATATCCTCATAGGCCTTATCCGCTTCAAATGCAGGCATGGGGATGGCGTCGAAGCCGCCTGGAGATTTCAGCATAAGGGTTCCGTCCTGCCCGGACGCCCCGCCCATGTAGATATCCTCCATTCCGTCCCCGTTGACATCGCCCCTGGAAAAGTAAGGCCCGAAATTAGACTGTTTATAGGGCAGGAGGATCTCCTTTTCAAAATCGTTATAGGTATTTTCCCTGTGCACGGCTGAAATACCCCGGGATGCCGCAGGGACGGACACAAACAGAGGATCTACAGTATTGGGGGATTTAGCAGGGTCGCCTATTCCCGGGGCTATTTTCACGGTTTGGTTGGCGGGCAGGTCCCGCAGTACCGTGGAAGTTCCATCCGCCCAGGCAACCTCAAGGCTATCCACTTTTGTAGCGTTTCCGAGCCCAAAATGGGCTGCAGGTTCGTGGGAAGAGCGATATCCCCGAACCCGGCGGGCCTCGATGAACTGACGGGTCTCCCCATGGTACAGGGTGATCTTTGGAAAGGCATCCGAGGCCGTTCCCTCCGGGATCACTTTTAAGAAATTCCCCCTTCCCTGTTCAATAGCTTTGTTTTTATAGATAAAGGCATTTTCGTCCATATTGTTTACCACCAGGTCAGCATCCCCATCATTGTCCAGGTCTCCCATGGCAGCCCCGTTGCTGAAGGTGAGATCACCCAGTCCCCAGGCCGTCCCATGCTCTTCAAAATGAAGCGTTCCCCGATTTTCAAACAGCAGGTTGGGTAATTTTTCCGAAGGCATGCTCTCATAGAGCTCCTTTTTGACAGAAAGTGGTACCTGACCCTTGTATTGTTGCCTGGCCTGGTAAACGCGTTGCTGCAGGTCATTGTCCAGGGCGTACCGCCTGTAACCGTTGGTTACGTAGATATCCTTGTCGGCATCGAGATCAAAATCTGCCATCAAAACCGACCAGCTCCAGTCTGTGCTCGCCGTGCCTGTTTGCTGTGCCACATTGCTAAAATGGTTCTCTCCCCGGTTTAGCTGCAGGGAATTGTACATGTACTGATAGTGGAACCCGGCCCGTCTTGTGAGGTAATCGAAACGGGCAACATCCATGGAGGCCATAAGGGTCTTGGACCGGTAATGGTCACTGGAAGCCATGTCCAGGACGAAGATATCCTGCAGCGCATCGTTGTTGATGTCGGCGATATCGATCCCCATGCCGTAATAGGAGATTTGCTGGGTGTATTCCGAAATTTTGTCGGTAAAGGTCCCATCGCCCTGATTGATAAAGAGGGCATCAGGCAGGTAATAGTCGCTGGCCAGATAAATATCAGGCCATCCATCCGCGTTGATGTCACTGATGGTCAGCCCCAGGCCAAATATAGGCCGCTGTATTCCGGCTTCCCGGCTTACATCCGTAAAACTGCCCCCATCATTGCGATAAAGGTGCGAACTGTTAAAGTAAGGGGCTTCAGGATTCTGTTCTATAAGCCGCTCCAGCAGGATGGGGTCAGCTCCGTAATATTCATTCTCGTTCATCACTACGCAGTCCAGGTCTCCATCCTTGTCGTAGTCAAAAAAAGCTGACTGGGTGCTGATCCCCATATCGGCAAGCCCCATGGCTTCAGCTACTTCCTTGAAAGTGCCGTCCTGTTGATTCAGGAACAGCAGGTTTTTCCGGTCCGGACGTGGATTGGGCCCTCCCTGGGAAACATAGATATCCAGCCAGCCGTCCTGATTGATATCCGCAAAGGCAACGCCGTTGGACCATTGTTTTCCCTGGTTGATCCCAGCCGATTCACTGACATCCTCAAAGACGAAGTTTCCCTTATTGATATAAAGGCGGTTGGCTACCTGGTTTCCGCAGAAGAAGATATCGAGCAGGCCGTCATTGTTCAGGTCCGCCACGCCGGTGCCTGCACCATTGTAGAAATAGTCAAAATCAAATAAATTTTCAAGGGTGGAAACATCTTCCTGAATGCGGTTCTCAAATACAACATTGCTTTGCGCTGCGGGAACCTTTTCGAAAAGGGGCGGCAGCAGCTCTGTGTCAGAAACAGAAACTGTTTGTGGATCTTCCTCCTTACATGATAACCCGCCCAGAAGGAGGATAATCAAGAGAGCATTTAGACATTTGGAAAAGGACCCATTGCAGGTTTTGGATTTAGTTGTGCTGCCAAAGAAATTCATCATTACGCATCTTCATTAAAGAGGAAGCAAAGGTAGGAAATACCGAAAAAGGGTGGGGCATATAAAAGAAAAAACCCGGTCCTGATAGCTATCAGGACCGGGTTTTAAAATATATTAATTCAATTACAGGTTGTCTGGGCAGTAATCGAGCAGTTCCGTATCCACAGGTGGATTCGGTCCCTGATCAATGACGACATTTCCATTTGCAGAGGTAACCGTGAAGGAAACTTCCTCGTCGAAGGATCCTGAGTTGAATTTAATCGAAATTACTTCAGATCCGTCTGGAACATTTACAGTGAATGTACCTGCTGAGCCGTCATCAAGAGTAACATCAGTTACGGTTCCATCCACATCAACCGACAATGAAGCACCATTCCATCCATCTCCAAAGGAATCGGCCAGATCAAAGATCCAGTCTCCAGGAGTAGGTGTGGAAGGCGCACAAACTACATTAGCAGTGTAGAGAAAAGGTGAACTAAAGAACGAACCTGTCAGTGTACCGGTATTGTCATCAAAGGAGAATCGTTGTCCGGTGGTCAGTACCAGCTCGAATCGAACTTCAAACTGATCTCCACCTTCAACCTGATCACCCGTAAGGCCCAGGGCTGAAAGCAATTCATCTCCCGTGATGGAGTACTCTGTCCTGGGAAGTCCGAATTCTCCGGTAGTGAACTCAGAAGCGTCGATTTGATCTACAAGGATTTGATCCTTGTCATTCTCACCTCCCGTATTGTCCCGGTAACCGGCATAAACTTCTACGAAGGATAATAGTTTTCCGCTTTGCTGGTCTTGCTCTTCAAGGATCACTCCAAAGTTAGCACCCTCCGCGATACTCCCGTCCGCATTGATGGCGATCTCATTCGAGAGCACTTCTACAGTCCTCAATACAGCTCCTCGGGTTTCGTT
>CBFCWO010000136.1:0-5870 GCA_965601625.1 uncultured Flavobacteriaceae bacterium
GCCCGGATCCCCCAGGAGGAATTATTTCCATTTCCATATGGAATCCGGGGACCAATAAACAACTGGCTAAGCTGGTTCCCAAGTTTCATTACCCTTGATCCTACCAGGTTGATCGTACCGTTGGATGAATTCCCTTCCCAACTATGCAGCAATTCCGTATTCAGGGATATAGCATAGCCGCCAGGGAAGTTTTTCGCAAGAAAAGGTTGGAAAAATGTGGCATTCACATCTGCCCGATCCGAATCCCCGAAAAGGGACCAAACATGGTTTACAAGGCCCCCGAAAGTAATCCCGCCTTTTTGTACCAGGGCAACTGCCGAAGGACCCATCGAAAACTGTCCGCTTCCGAGCAGGTCGTCCGTGGCCGTGGGTATGGATATGGCAGGGCCGACACCCCAGACCATGCCTCCGGGAGTAGGCGCCTTGGGTGAGAAGAACCCTGTAACCAATGCATCCCCAATGCCTGTTTGATTCCCGCTCTCCCCGAAAATATCCTGTTGGGAAATAACCGGCAGGATCACCCTCCCGATCAGGTTCCAGTCTTCACTGATGGACATGGGAATCACCGGTTGTACATTCATCAGCCAGCGGGATCCATTGGCCGGGTCAAAACCAAAATCGAAGTTGCTCTGGAAAGGCACGCTGATCAAGCTGGCCAGTGGGTTTTGTAACTTTTTTGCCAGCTCATCCGCCTGGCTGCCCTGAATTGGAGCCTCCTGGGCACTTACAAACAGGGGTCCCAGAAGGAGTAGAAAAAAAAATCTGAAATTTCTCATAAGCTCATCACTTTTGGTGAAGGTAATATTCCTATGTATGATTTCTTGCATCCAATGGAGATAAACGTATGCATCAAAATAAGAAGCAACATCATCACCCCAATTCAGCCCCCAGGCTTAGTATTTGACCTCTATTTGCTGTATATGGTTTTGCCTTCCTTGATCGTTTCCATAACCTGAATGTCCTTGATGGTAGCGGGCTCCACCTTCAGCGGATTTTTGTCCAGGATGACCAGGTCTGCCAGTTTTCCGGGGGCAAGTGTCCCTTTTTGGTCTTCTTCAAAGTGCTGGTAGGCCGACCAGATCGTAATGGCTTTCAGGGCTTCATAAGGGGTCAGCCGTTCTGCTTCCCCGATCACGGCCCCAGACCGGGAGGTGCGCTCCACGGCCGTCCACACTACACGCATCAGGTTGGGCAGGGCTACCGGGGCATCCGTATGTATGGTGAGCTTCAGTCCTTTATCCAGGGCTGTACGGGTGGGGCTGATCTTGTTGCCCAGGGAATCCCCGATGATCTGCTTGTGCCAGTCCCCCCAATAAAAAGTATGCAGTGGAAATAACGAGGCCACTACATCCAGTTCCTTGAATGCGTCCAACTGATCATCCCTGATGTACTGTCCGTGGATCAGGGTATTTCGGCGGTCGCCCTTGCCATATTTCTCTACGTTGGGTCGCAGGGTGCGGATCATCTGGTCCATGGCGGCATCCCCATTGCCGTGGACCAGGATCTGCCAGTTGTTTTTGAAGCCTTTCTCGAAAATGGCCTGTACCGCTGAGTCACTGGGGATCGCCGGGTAACCGGCATATTCCGCGCTTTGTCCGTCCGGCGGGATCAGATAGGGTTGTGTCCGCCAGGCCGTGCGGCCCTGAGGGGAGCCATCCAGGGTAACCTTCATGCCTCCAATGCGGTAGTGGTTCGTATACGCCGGGCTATTCCATTTGGAGTCCATATAGGCATCCACAAACATATAGTCAATATAGCTTACCACATCCAGCTTCAGCTCGCCAGCCTCCGCATTGGCAGCCAGCAATTCGTGGTTTTGCATGGCGCGCCCTTCCTGGGCTGTGGTGTATCCGAAGGAAAGGGCCATATCCTGCCCTGCCTGAAAGAAACGGTCAGCTCCCTGTTGATCCTTTGGCATCAGCGCCTGCAGCATATAGGGAATGGCGGCCAGTTCCTCCAGTACCCCATTAGGGGTTTTCCCATCAGCTTCCCGCCGGATGATCCCCCCCTCGGGGTCTGGGGTCTCCCCACTGAAGCCCAAAATTTCCAGGCCCTTGCTGTTGACTACGGCAAAATGCCCTGAGATATGGGTAATCATGATCGGGTATTCCGTGCTGACCTGATCCAGGTCGTGCCTGGTGGGAAATCGTTTTTCCTCAAGGACAGAATCGTCAAAACCGGTGCCGAAGATCCAGCCGGTAAGGGCCCTGTTTTCTGGGGTGTTCCAGTCCTTCAGGATCTGTATCATGGTCGGGATATCCTTGCACGCGGCGTCCGGTGGGGCAAGCAGCTGGGCCCCAACGGCCTGCAATCCAAAATTTCCGAAGTGGGCGTGTCCGTCAATAAATCCCGGAAGGAGGGTCCTGCCCTCCAGGTCTACCATTTTGTGGCCTGCCCCGGCAACACCCATAGCCTCTCCGGATGCCCCGGCGAATTCGATCTTCCCCTCCCGGACCACCAGGGCTTCTGCGTACTGAGGTGAATCCCCCTCCATGGTAAGGATGTCTCCCCCATAGTAAACGGTTGCTTGCGGCCGGGGTGCTTCGGACTCCTTGCATCCCATCAGCAGGACCAGGCCCAGCAAAAGGGGCATACAGTATTTTAAGTGAAATTTCATAGTAGTTTAATTAATAAGGGAAACCTTGGTATTAAGGCTTCCCTTGAATAGTCCTCGTAAATACAGTTGTTATTAAAGTTTCCCCTCCTTGGCGTCGGCGATCATCTCATCGTTGGCATAGATCGCGAGCTCAACCCTTCGGTTCTTGGCCCGATTGGCCTCATCGTTCGGATACTTCGGCTGGTCCTCTCCATACCACTTTGCGGTGAGACGTGAGGCATCCACGCCTTTAGAGATCAGGTAATCCCGAACGGCCTTGGCGCGTTTTTCGGACAACGACATATTGTATTCTGCAGACCCCGTATCATCGGTGTGGCCTTCAATCAGAATATTGGTGTCCTCGTAGCTCTTGAAAACGGAGGCGGCCGCATCCAGATCTTTTTTATAGCTGTCACTTATCGCAGCTGAATTGATCTGGAAGGCCAGGCTTGCATCAAAGGTCATGTTAATTCCTTCGCCAACCCGGTTTACTTCAGCGGTGGGTACGGCCTGGGTGAGCTCCCTGGCCTGTTTGTCCATTTTTTTTCCAATCAGGTTTCCTGCGACACCACCAACGGCTGCTCCCGCCAGGATGCCCCAGATACTGCCTCCGGAGACCGCCGCTCCCAGCAGGGCTCCCCCGGCCGCTCCTGCGGTAGTCCCTTGTTGTTGTTTGTTCATGCCTTGCCAGGTGGAGCAGCTTGCGAGCAGACCAAGTACCAGGAAGATCGATAGTGTTTTTCTCATAGTTTTCATAGTGTTCTTTTTTTATAATCAATTACAAACTAACGCTTTAAACATCTCTTTGTTCATGTCTTTCCAGCCCAACTCAAAGGCTTTGGCAAGGTCCCCGCAAATGGCTGTTTTCTCTGCAGGGGTCATGACCTCCCGAAGCTCCTGTGCCTTGGTGGTTCCATATTTCTTTTCCATTTGCCACAGTCCGGCATTGACCTTGGAGACGTAGACCTCGGCAGAGCCGGGATCCATCTGGGCCGCCTCATCGTATTTGGCATATGCGGCTTCATAATCCTCATGGACCAGGTACATGTCCCCTTCCTGCAAGAGGTATTTCACATTGCCAGGGTCCAATTCCTTAGCTTTGTCCAGATATACCAGAGCGGAATCCATTTGGCCCATCTGCCGGTCGTACATGGCCGCCATCAACGCATAATTGGAAGCGCGCTGTGCTGTGTTCTGATTACCTTCGGTAAGTTCCATGACCTTTTGAAGTTCCATCTGGGAAGCCTCCAAATCTCCCAACCGGTTCAGGGCAACTCCCTTCTGGAAATGCCCGCTCAAACTCCGGTCTTTGGTGACCTTCAGCGCAGCATCTGCCTGGGCAATGGCTTCCTCATACATTCCAAGGCCATTGTAGGCTTCGGCCATGCCAATGGCTGCCTGTTCCTTGGCATCCTTGGTCTTGCAATCTCCGGCAAACGCCTGGTAGAGGGCGAGGGCATCCTGATAGGACTGGCTTGCAAGCGCTGCCTGTGCACCTGCGAGTGCCTCCCGACATTTTTTGCCCATCGTAAAGGTCTGTGCATAGCCAAAACTGGTCGAAACCAGCACGGCTGCAAGTAAGAGTGTTCTTGTATTCATATGCTCAAAGGAATTAATGGTTATATTATCTTGTTTTCAATAAGCTTAAAGTCCATAGGCAATCCCAAAACCCAGGTTCCAATTGTCGTAGGCGTCGAATTTGACGTCGTAACTGAGGTTCAGGATAAGCTCGATCTTACTGGATAGCCTTAGGAAGGGCTCCAGCCCAATTCGTACCAATCCGAAAGATTCCGATTTGTCAAATTCAAGCCCTCCGCCCAATTGTACGGCTAAATGGTCTATAACCTTAAAGCTGGCGGCACCTACCAGACTGATCGGATATTCTCGCTCCAAAAGGTCCTGTTCGGATTCGTTGCCTTCGGGTTCCACAAAAAAGGTCTCCAAAATAATATCCCCGTGCACCCCAAGGGACCATCGCTCACTCAGGCTGTAATTGTAGGCCACCATCCAGGAGGGCCGCTGTATCCCTCGGATCGCTCCGCCTTCTACTCCGTTCAGGATGTGGACATGGGCAAGCAGCACGCTCAGACTATGCTTATGGTGTTCCCGCACGCGTTCGCCGGGTTGGTGTGATACTTTGGATTCCGATTGCCCGGCTTCTTCCTGAGCTATGGACGTTCCCGCTGACATCAGGAAGATGCACAGGAGCCCTATGGCATAAATGTGTTTCATATAAAGTTGGTTATTTGCCCAATTCCTTTCTGATCTCCTCCTGAACCTTTTCGAATCGATCATTCAATTCTGAGGAAATTTTCTGAGAAACCCCTTTGAGTTTTCGAAGTTTAAGGGAAAGGTAAATGCTGAAAATCCCTGCGGATACCAGGGCCAGCCCCACCCAGAATACGATGGTCATACCGGCAAAGCCAGGGTTCCATAGCAGTAGAAAGGAAAAAAGGACGCCCAGGATCCCAAAAACCAGGAGGGTACCCCATCCGGAATTGTCTTCGTAGTTTTTCAAATCCAGGGCAAAGCTGATGGCCCCGATGGAGCGAAACAACACCAGGAATCCCAGACTGAAGGCCAGGGTGATCATAGTGATTTCCGGGCGGGCAAGCAGCAACATCCCTACCAGGAAGGTGAGAATTCCAAAGATAAGTGTCCACCCCCAGTTTTCGAGTTCCTCCCGGTTCGAGATGGAAAAGACAATTTCAATGGCCCCGGAGATCAGGAAGGACCAGCCGAACATCAGGGCAAGGGCCAGGAAGGACCCCGCAGGAGATACAAAACAGTAAATGCCCGTGGCCAAAAAGATCAGCCCCACGATTAGCAGGATATACCAGTTTTTAACGGAATTGCGTACAGTTTTTAGTGGTTTCATAATTTTTTAAATATTGGTTGATTTAATTCCCGATCCAGCAAGCCAGTGGTCATAGGCAGAAGGGGCAGGGCTCGTGATTTTTTTCAATGATTTCTTTCTTCAGCTTTTGATCCGCCGTTCTTCTTCCAGCCGGCTAAGTTCTTCCCGGATCTCCTGCCGAACACTGTAATATTTGGCCAGGAGTTCATCCGATAAATGGTTGGAAACCCCTTTGAGCTTTCGAAGGCGGAGTCCAATGAATACGTTATAAACCCCTACCGTTAACAGTGATAGCCCCGTCCATTCATTGATCATATCCTTCATCAGCAGGTGGCTAATGATCAGGGCGAAGGAGAAAAATATACCGATTATGGCCAAAAGCATATAAACCCACCAGTATTTGCCGCCCAGCAGCCG
>CBFCWO010000137.1:0-5852 GCA_965601625.1 uncultured Flavobacteriaceae bacterium
ATTTGGCAGATATCATTGCCGTGGAGGGGAACCCGCTTTCGGATGTGGGTGTACTGAAGGAGGTCCGGTTCGTCATGAAAGAGGGAAGGATCTACAAACAGTAAAATTCGGGTAGCACCCACCCGGTAGCGGACGTATGGAGCCTACTTATGAAGATGCCCTGAATATCCTCAATAGCGCGAAGGATCGGAACCTGCTCACAGCACTGCTGCTTCAACTTCGAAAGGATTACCACCGCATTAACCTGACCTTTCCACTGGCAGAAGCTGAGGTTTCTCAATTGACTTCAGCTGGGATATTTCAGCGTTTGCGTGAAAATCTCTACTATTTGCTGATGGAGCACTTCGACGCCTACCTAAACCTAATGTATACCGTGGACGTACCCGAGCGTGAATTTAAGCATATTGAACCCACGGATGCCGTGGAAGTTGCAGGGCAGGTGTGCTATCTGGTGTTGAGACGGGAGTGGGAAAAGATTGAGCTCCGGACCCGCTATGATCAAAAATAGAACCGGACAAAGGGCAGCCAGGGATTGCCGTACAGACTCCTTCCGTCATCATAGAGCACGTCGTATCGTATGCCAAAGGTAACGGGACCTGTATTGAAACCAAGCCCCAGAAAAAGGGCGGGAAGCCAGTAAGAGTCACTTACAAATCCAAAGTCCCGGTTGACGTACAGCTGCTCGTATTCCGCAGATACCTGCAGGGCAGGAATCGGATTGGCCAGGGCGAGAACGCTTCCGCCAAACGCATTCCATTTGGTATCCCCGATTTTGGAGTACGTATAGTTCAGGCCGAGCCCAAGTGCGAGATAGTTGTTGACCTGGTATATAGCGCTGGGGGTCAGGCCTATCTGCACCGCATCATTGCTGAAGCCAAGGGAGACCCCCCCTCCAAAGCGCACCCTCGACCAGAAGTCCTGGGAGCTATATGTCGACTGTGCATTGGATACATTCCAAAAACAGCCCATCAGGATTGCGAATACCATTATTATTTTCCAGGATGCCTTTACTGATTGCATGACTTTGCGAATTATCTTAATGGGTTAAAGTTAAAGGATTACGTTCTAAATGTTGTATTTTTGGTGATAATTTCGATACCAGTTAAGCGAAACTTATAATGGATAAGTATTCCTTTTTGAACGCGGCTCACACCGCTTTTTTTTCAGACCTATACGATCAATATCTCACCAATCCGGATCGTGTAGAGCCCAGTTGGCGGGCTTTTTTCCAGGGTTTTGACTTTGGGATGGAAAGTGCCCTGGGTGAGTTGGGGATCGATTCCAAGCGGGGTCAGGTGTATACCCCGGCCGGGGAAGCGATGACCATGCCGGAGTCCCTGCATAAGGAGTTCCAGGTCATTCGGCTGATCGACGGGTATCGGAGCCGGGGGCACCTGTTTACCAAAACCAATCCGGTTCGGGAACGAAGGAAGTATTCCCCCACCCTGGACATTGAGAATTTCGGACTGGAAACCGCAGACCTTGAAACGGTTTTCAGCGCCGGGGAGATCATTGGGATTGGCCCAAACAAGCTCCGCAATATTATCGAGCATCTTCAGCGAATCTATTGCGACGCCATTGGGGTGGAATATATGTATATCCGAAAGCCAGAACGTGTCGAGTGGATTCAGAACTGGCTGAATGTCAATGCAAACCATCCGGATTTCAACCCGGAGCAGAAAAAGCATATCCTTTTCAAACTTAATGAGGCAGTATCTTTTGAGGCCTTCCTTCACACCAAGTATGTAGGGCAAAAACGGTTTTCCCTCGAAGGGAATGAATCCCTCATCCCGGCCCTGGACAGTATCCTGGAAAGGGCAGCAGAAATGGGCGTTCGTCAGTTTGTGATGGGAATGGCACACCGGGGACGGCTCAATGTGCTTACGAATATATTCGGCAAATCAGCCAGGGACATCTTCAGTGAATTCGACGGCAAGGATTACGAGCAGGAAATCTTTGACGGGGATGTAAAATATCACCTGGGTTGGACCTCGGAAAGAAAATTGGATTCGGGAGAACAGATCAACATGAATATCGCCCCGAATCCCTCTCATCTCGAAGCAGTGGGTCCCGTTGTAGAAGGGATTACGCGGGCCAAGCAGGATACGCATTACCCGGAGGATTTTTCCCGCGTGCTCCCCATTGTGGTCCATGGGGATGCGGCCATAGCCGGCCAGGGAGTGGTCTATGAGGTGGTTCAAATGGCCGGTCTTGATGGATACCGAACGGACGGGACGATCCATATAGTGGTCAACAATCAGATTGGATTTACGACCAATTACCTTGACGGACGTACTTCCACGTATTGCACCGATGTAGGCAAGGTCACCCTCTCTCCTGTACTGCATGTAAATGCAGACGATGCGGAGGCGGTCGTCCATGCGTCCCTTTTCGCCCTGGAATATCGGATGCGGTTCAGGAGCGATGTCTTTGTGGACCTATTGGGATATCGGAAATACGGGCATAATGAAGGGGATGAACCCAGGTTTACACAGCCTAAGCTCTACAAGGCTATCGCAAGCCATAACAATCCACGGGATATTTATGCAGCAAGACTCCTCTCAGAAGGGATCATTGACAAGGACCATGTAAAGCATCTGGAAGCAGCCTACAAAGAAAGCCTGGAAGAGGAACTTGAAGATAGCCGCAAGATTGAGAAGACGGTCATCAAACCCTTCATGCAGGATGAATGGAGCGGTTTAGAACGGGTACGGGAATGGGAAATGCTGGAAGGCGCAGATACTGCGGTTCCCAGAAAACGGCTAGAGAATATTGCCAGGGTCATTACCGAACTGCCCGAAGGGAAGAAGTTCCTGAGGAAGGTTGAACGACTGGTTAGGGAACGCAAAAAGATGTTCTTTGAGACCGACCGGCTGGACTGGGCCATGGGGGAATTGCTGGCTTACGGTACCCTGCTGGATGAAGGATTTGACGTACGGATGACAGGTCAGGATGTAGAACGGGGCACCTTCTCTCACCGGCACGCCGTAATGAAAGTTGAGGAAAGTGAAGAGGAAGTACTGCTACTGAACCATATCGGAGCCAAACAGGGTCGCTTTCAGATCTACAACTCCCTCCTATCCGAATACGGGGTCCTTGGCTTCGATTACGGGTATGCGATGGCGAGCCCGAATACCCTAACGATCTGGGAAGCCCAGTTCGGAGACTTCAGCAACGGGGCTCAAATCATGATCGATCAATACATCTCTGCTGCTGAGGACAAATGGAAATTGCAGAATGGCCTGGTGATGTTCCTTCCACACGGATACGAAGGGCAGGGGGCAGAACACTCCTCTGCCCGGATGGAGCGATACCTGCAGCTCTGTGCAAGAGACAACATGTATGTGGCCTGCTGCAGCACCCCTGCAAACCTGTATCATCTGCTGAGGCGCCAGATGCACGTAGGGTTTCGCAAACCCCTCATTGTCTTTACGCCCAAGAGCTTGCTGAGGCATCCCAAATGCGTATCAACCGTGGCAGATCTCGCTGAAGGCGGTTTTCAGGAGGTAATAGATGACGTTTCAGCCCGTCCGAAGGATGTTAGAAGCCTGGTCTTCTGCTCCGGGAAGTTCTATTACGATCTCCTAGCGGTTAAGGAAGCCGAGGGGCGAGAGGATGTAGCCCTGGTTCGAATAGAGCAATTGTTCCCTCTGGCCACTGAAAAGCTGGATCAGATTATCGAAAAATACAAGGAGGCAGACGACCTGGTGTGGGCACAGGAAGAACCCAGAAATATGGGGGCGTGGAGTCATTTGCTGATGCATTATAACAGGGCGAGTACCTTCAGGGTGGCTTCCCGCCGAATTTATGCCTCCCCTGCGGCAGGCAGCGCCGTCCGGTCCAAAATGCGGCACCAGCAGGTGATCGACTACGTTTTTGATAAAACAAAGGACAACCAGTCCGCTGCCATGTCCAGAAAGAAGGTATCCCGCTGAGTATGTCATGGATTGAGCGGATGCATTTGAAATATTTTGAGAACTGTTAAACATCACATTGCATGATATTAGAAATGAAAGTCCCCTCACCCGGGGAGTCCATCACAGAAGTCGAAATAGCTGAGTGGCTCGTTCAGGATGGTGATTTTGTGGAAAAGGACCAGGCCATTGCAGAAGTAGATTCTGACAAGGCAACCCTGGAACTTCCGGCCGAGGCCAGTGGTATCATTACCCTTAAAGCCGGGGAAGGGGATGCGGTTGCAGTGGGGGAGGTGGTCTGCCTCATTGATACCAGTGCAGAAAAACCAGAGGGCCAGAAAGAAAGCGATACCGTGGACACCAAGGATGCAGTACCTGAAGAAACGCCTGAACCTGAGAAACCCGCTCCTGCAAAGGAAACATCATATGCCACTGGTGCGGCTTCTCCTGCGGCCCGGAAGATCCTGGATGAAAAGGGTATTGATCCGGCTTCCGTAGCCGGAACCGGGAAAGATGGCAGGATACTGAAGGAGGATGCCGTGAATGCGGTTCCATCCATGGGTACCCCGGGAAGTGGTTCTCGTGCTGAATCCCGCAGCAAGCTTTCCATGCTGAGAAGAAAGGTGGCAGAAAGGCTGGTTTCCGCCAAGAACGAAACTGCCATGCTGACCACCTTTAATGAGGTCGATATGTCTGCCGTTTTCGAGATCCGCAAACAGTACAAAGAGACTTTTAAGGAAAAGCACGGGGTGAGTCTCGGATTTATGTCTTTTTTCACCAAAGCCGTTATCCGTGCTTTGGAGTTGTTTCCAGCGGTCAATTCCATGATAGACGGAAAGGAAATGATCACCTATGAATACTGTGATATCAGTATTGCCGTATCCGGCCCCAAAGGACTTATGGTTCCGGTGATCCGCAATGCAGAGAACCTGAGTTTCCGCGGGATCGAAGCAGAGGTAAAAAGGTTGGCTATCCGGGCACGGGATGGAATGATTACCGTGGATGAGATGACGGGGGGGACCTTTACGATCTCAAACGGAGGTGTTTTCGGATCCATGCTCTCCACGCCTATTATCAATCCGCCCCAGAGCGGTATTCTGGGAATGCACAACATCGTTGAGCGTCCGGTGGTTAAAGATGGAGCGATCGTTGTCGCCCCCATCATGTATGTGGCACTTTCCTATGACCACCGAATCATTGATGGCAGGGAGTCCGTCGGATTTCTGGTGGCGGTTAAGGAAGGGATCGAAAACCCTGAGGAGCATTTAATGGACGGTGATTTGAAGAGGGCTCTGGAACTCTAGTCTCCGCTTTTCCCGAATACTTTGCAACCTCCTAGTCGCAGCCCAATTGCTGTTTGGACAGAGGGTCCGCCACCGGGAAACAGTTGCCCGAGGGTAGTGCGTCCGGAACATATCGGTCCAGGTTGGGATCGTAAAGGGCCTCTTCGACAAATGCGGTCAGCTGTCTGATTTCCATTTCGCTAAGCCCCAAAGGATAGAATAGCGGTGAAAGCCTGTTTTCGGGGACTTCGGGGTTTTCCGAAATTGCCCGGTTCTTGTAGCGGATGATTTCTTCCAGGGTCGAAAAGCTCCCGCCATGCCCCAGAAAAGAGAGGTTTTTTAGATTGTAGAGCGTCGGTGTTTTGAATGCATACATATCCGAGGCTTCTCCGGTAAAACCGCCCCGACCTTTCTTAGTGGCCTCATCCACCATACCAATGACCTCCCCCTGAACAAAATCAGACATGCCCAGCGCGTGAAAAGACATGCTGTTCAGCGCCGGTCCTGAATGGCATTGGTAACATTCGGCCTTCCCAAAAAACAGGATAGCCCCTTGAAGCTGATCGTCACTCATCGCTCCAGGGTCGCCTCGAAGCCATTGCTGGAAAGGGGCCTGGTTGGCCAGTACAGTACGTTCATATGCTGCAATGGCCTG
>CBFCWO010000138.1:0-5788 GCA_965601625.1 uncultured Flavobacteriaceae bacterium
GCCAGGGCGACCATGGCTTCATGAGGCCGGATCAGGATCAGCATGCCGGTGGCCAGGAAAACCAGCCCTACTGTAAAGACGATATACCAGTGGCTGATGGAATCCTTGATCGTGCTGATTTCCGGTACGTACATTGTACTAGGTATTGAGCGTGAAATATTATTAGAAAACCATCTGCCTTCCCCACCGTTCACCAAGGGTTTAAAATACTAAATAAAATTTAAAGAACGCTGCCCGAATATTGCTGTTAACGGTAACATAAACTTCCAGCCTGGTTTGTAGAACAAATCCGGGTAAGAGGATTCACAGGTTTCAGAAAGCAGTTAGAACCATTAACGTCAACGGACATCCCTGATCTCGAGTTCCTCGGGCACATAGGGCAGGGGTATGATTTGCTGCCAATCCAGGTCGAAGTTGGTCAGGACCACCCCACCCTCTGCAGCGCCATTCCCCCGAACATAGATCAGTGCTATTGTTCCGGTAGTGAGCTCGGAAGCAAAGTTTCCAAAAAGCACCCGGTCCCCGGTTTCCTGCTCGATCCTTGCCTGCAATTCCGGGAGGTAGGGCTCACTGCCTTCAGTAAGTGCTCCCTGATCAAAATCATAGACCGCCGGTTGGGCAAAAAACAGGCTGGGCTGTTGGTAAATATAACGGACCTGCAGTCGGTTTCCGGTGAATCTGGAATCAAACATCCCCGGGCCCTGGGCCGGCAGGCCCGGGGCGGTTCCATTCCGAATGAAATTCCCGGATAGGGTGTTGTAAATAAGATAGGAGTCGTCCTGATTGAAGATCCACAGCTCGGATCCGCGGAAGGTCGCTGCCTGGAAGTTTTCCTGCAGAATAAGGGTTTCTTCTATGGTCCCCGTGCTCAGGTCTATCAGGGTGATCAGGGGATTACCACTTCCCCCCTCGAGGTAATAGAGGGCAAGGAGATTCCCTTCAATACTGTAGTTTTCAATGCCGGAGGCCTGAATCCCCGTAACCTGCAAGTCCCTGCACTGGCCCGTTGCCTTTTCGAGGATGCGAAGCGCAAATTCAGGGGGGCTTCCCTCGGGAAATACCGCATAGGGCATGACTACATAGGATTCATTCCCGCTTACCCTGCGTATCACACGCTCCGGGATGTTTTCCGTGCTGAAATCACAAACGTCATCGACCAGGGAAAGCGCTTCTGAATCAAGGTCTTTATAGCGGGCACTGGACCGCTGGTCCTGCCAAAAATAATAGCCTACAGAGGCATTGTCGACATCCCTCCGGAAGAACGGAAGGTCAACCAGTCCCAACTCCTCGCTAAGACTTGTGATCCGCGGGGTCTCCTCCAGGGAGTTGACATCCATTTGTATTTCTTCAAAGCCCGTATTGCCAAAAGCGGTAAAATTCACTTCAGGGATCAGGGGAGCCGGCTCTGGCTCATCTTCAGAGCACCCTGCAAGCACCAAAAATACAAGCAGTATTCTGGATAACATCGGGAGCCGGGGTCTGAATAATTTAATAAGCATGGTGCGAAGGTACGAAAAGGGTGACTTAACAAAATCCTTCCTGAACCTCGTTGTTTCCGCATTTTTTGGGGTCTGCCATGAATTAAGTACTTTGTCGATACCAAAGCTGTCAATGGCAGGGAGCTGATCATGAGAAAAACATCACTGATACTTTTAATGCTTTTTCCGCTATCCCTTCTTTCACAGAATGATACGATAGTGGCCCAAAACGGGGATATGTTGGTGGGTAAGGTAAAGGGAATTGCTTCTGGAATCGTGACCATGAAAACCATGTACAGCAACAAGGATTTCCTAATAGACTATGAAGATGTCAAAAGACTCTCCCTGGAATATGAGTGTCTGGTATTATTGGATGGCGGCAGGCGGATTTCAGGCTACCTGCGGTCAGAAGAAGACAACAGGGTGTCCATTTTTTCAACTGAGGGAACCGTACGGGATTTAAACCTGGACAATATCGCATTCGTAGATATTATCCGGGAAAGCATATGGAACCGCTTCAGGGCCTATGTGGATATCGGGTTCAACCTTACCAGGTCTAATAACAACCGTCAGTTCAACGTCAATGGGGGAGTGGCCTATACGGATTTAAAATGGCTTATGAACACGACCATTTCCTCCCTGATCTCGGCCCGAAACGATGTGGAACCCACAGAGCGCACCAGTGTGGATGCAGATTTGCAGCGTGTTCTTAGTACCAAATGGTTCCTGACCGGATCCCTTGCCTTTCTGTCTATTTCGGAACAGGCCCTGAGAGGCCGGTATAGCGCCAGGCTTGGGGCAGGTCGGTTCCTCGCTTCAACCAACCATTTGTATCTTGGGGTGAGTACCGGATTGAACCTGAACATTGAAAATTACGAGGACGAGCAAAAGCCTGATCAGGAATCTACAGAGCTCTTTGTGTCTGCCTGGTTGAGGATTTTTGAATCCAAAGGCTTTAACCTGAACACCACCCTTAATTTCTTCCCCAGTTTGACCAGGGCAGATCGAATTCGTGTGGATTACCTCCTGGACATCAAATACGATCTCCCCCTGGACTTTTATGTAAAGCTGGGGTTCCAGTTCAACTATGACAACCAACCCCCTCAATTCGCCAGCGAGTTCGACTATATTTTGAATACAGGGGTGGGATGGAAGTTTAACTAATCCAGGAAATAGGTGGATGAGGTTGGTCAGGTAACCGGCATCCTGATGAAGGCCCTGAAGAAGTTTTTCCATACATTCCGATTTTAGTTTGAAAAGTGAATTGCTAACTTTGATATGCCCTTTGATAAAAGCGACCTCCTGAGAATGAAAAGGCTACTACTTCCTTTCCTATGCCTGCTTCCTATATTTCTTGCCGCCCAGAACGATACGCTATGGTTAAAAAACACAAACGTCCTCTACGGGGAGATTAAATCCCTCAATTCAGCCGTGCTTGTGATGGAGACCCCTTACAGTGATGACGATTTCACCATCGACTATGACGAAGTGGATAAAATCTATATTGAGCGTCAGTGTCTGATCATTGCCACGGGAGGGATTCGGATGCTGGGGTATATCAGGTCTGAAGAATCCGGCCGGGTAACCATCAATGAACCCGGCAAGGAAGCAGCTGTTTACAGCCTTAAATATATTACCGCCATTGAAACCATAGAAGCCAAATTCCTGCAGCGGTTTGACGCCAACATCGATGTGGGACTAAACCTGACCAAAGCCAACAACCTGAGGCAGCTCAATATTGGGGGAGGCTTGCATTACCGGGGTTTCAAATGGTTCTCTGATCTGGATATCTCCTCCCTGATAGCCAATCAGGATGATGTGGAGGAGACCCAGCGTACGAATATCAACCTCGCCATGACACGAATGTTGAGTGAGAAATGGTTTATGCGCGGAACGGGATCATTTCTATCAAACACCGAACAAAATCTGGTAGGACGGTACAGCGCCCGATTGGGAGCAGGTAGGTTCCTGGCCAACACCTCAAAGCTCTTATTTGCCGTGCTGGGAGGATTAAACTACAATATTGAGAATTATGAGGATTCCAGCCTGAATAAGGAATCCACGGAATTATATTTGAGTTCTACCCTGAATATGTTCAATTTCAAGGATTTCAGCCTGTATACCCGACTGGACTTTTATCCCAGCCTCTCGGAAGGTGGCCGGATACGGGTAGACTATATCCTGAATCTTAAATACGATCTTCCCTATGATTTCTATGTCAAGGGAGAATTGCAGTTTAACTTCGACAACCAGCCTGTGGAAGGGGCCTCGGACTTAGACTACGTCCTGAATACCGGAATCGGCTGGGAATTTTGAAGGATATCCGAGACCCCGTCTTTGATCCCGGGGTAATGATCTCATAATCCATTTAACTTGTGGCAAAGCTGAAAAGTCCCGACAGGGACTCCTGATCCCCTTGCTGATTCTTATGGGTGAATTCGTTGGTGTGCGGATTGTAGGTGTAATCCTGTTTCCAGCGGTCGAAATCCCGGGCCAGTTCCCGAATCGCCTTGCAGATATAGTCTACCTCTGCATCCGTCTGGGTCGGGTGCAGGGACATACGGATCCACCCGGGTTTGTGGGAAAGGTCTCCTTCATCGATCTCACAGGTGATGGTCCGGGATAGCGCTTCATCCACATGGAGCAGATAGTGCCCATAGGTGCCGGCACAGGAGCAGCCGCCCCGGGTCTGTATCCCGAACCGGTCGTTTAGCAACTTTACCCCCAGATTGAAATGCAGGCCTTCAATGTAGAAGGAAAAAACCCCCAGGCGGTCCTGCTGGTTCGGAGCCAGGATCTTGATAGTGGGAAGGTCCGATAACTGATCAAACACACGCCGGACGAGTTCATGTTCCCTTTTGAGGATGTTTTCCACGCCCATCGCTTCCTTTAGCCCAATGGCCAGGGCGATGCGAATGGTCTGCAGGAAGGCCGGTGTACCCCCATCCTCCCGGGTTTCAATGTCATCGATGTATTTGTGGTTGCCCCAGGGATTGGTCCAGGACACGGTACCCCCTCCGGGATTGTCGGGCACCTGGTTTTTGTAGAGGTTGTTGTTGAAGATAAGGACTCCGCTGGTTCCCGGTCCGCCCAGGAATTTATGGGGCGAAAAGAAAATGGCATCCAGGCGCTCTGCCGGATCTTCCGGGTGCATGTTTACCTCCACATAGGGTGCTGAACAGGCAAAATCCACAAAGCACAATCCGTTGTAGCGGTGGATCAGCCTTGCGATATCGTGATAGGGTGTCTGGATCCCGGTCACATTTGATGCCGCGGTAACGGCAGCAATCTTGATGGCGGTATCCTTATACTCCTGAATGGTATTCTCGAATGATTCCAGGCAGACCATACCTTCCGCATTGGGCGGGACCACAACCACCTTTGCAATGGTTTCCAGCCAGGTGGTCTGGTTGGAATGATGTTCCATGTGGGTGACAAACACCACCGGGATCTCTGCTTCGGGGATGTGCGTATGCGGCTTCAGGTTTTCAGGGACCTTCAGCCCGAGGATCCGTTGGAATTTGTTGACCACCCCGGTCATCCCGGATCCTTCCGTGATCAGGACGTCATCTGCATGTGCATTGACGTGCTGTTTGATCCTGCGCCGCGCCTCAGAATAGGCCTGGGTCATCGTGGTGCCTGTAACGGTCGTTTCAGTATGGGTATTGGCTACAAAGGGTCCGAATTCACCCTGGATCTTCTCTTCGATGGGGCCATAGAGCCTGCCGCTGGCCGTCCAGTCCGCATATATGATCTTCCGGGGTCCGAATGGGCTGGGAAAGGTTTGATCGATCCCAATAATGTTTTTCCGGAATTTTCCGAAATAGGCCTCAAGGGAAGTTGCCTCCAATGTGCTTTTAGGGTTTTGTACGCTATCGGTTTCCATTTCTGCCATTCCGTCGGTAGGCCTTTTTTCCCGGGGACCCTCCTGGTCTTTCCCTGATTAACATCGAATAATGCTGAAAAATACGGAATTCCCTTCTTATTTTTGAACTATTGGCAAATACAGCATCCCAATTTCAACCTCAAACCAATTCATAGAACTAATTTAGGAACACGATTTTTTTGTTTCAAAGTAAATTGATCGTTATATGGCAATCTGTCCATTCTGGGACGGGTTTCTTAAAGTCTACAGCTATGTCCTGTCGTTCAGGCGTTTTTGGTTTGATGTTTGGGTTCCTTTTCATGGTTACCCTGGTGAGTTACGCACAAGACCCTGACACTTCCCCGGAGGTGGTAAAGCTCGCCGGTGTTAAATTCCATGCAGGTTCGGTACTGATTCACAGTCGTGAGCTGAGACCCATCGAGGA
>CBFCWO010000139.1:0-5749 GCA_965601625.1 uncultured Flavobacteriaceae bacterium
AGCCACCAGGGTCTCCTGCACCTCCTTAAGGGATAACCCGAGATTATTCAGGATTTGGTGATCCAGGAAGATCTGGTTGTTGGATTGCCCCCTGATGATGTCTGTCCTGCCATACGTGTAGCGGAGGAATTCCTGGAATTTCTTCTGGATCTCCCCTGTTTTCAAGTACCCTGCGGGAACTTTGAGATCCCGGAGATAGGCAGGCACCTGTCCTGCCCCATGATCCGAGGTGAGGAAAACCGTATATTCCCCTTTCCCCACCTTGCGGTCCAGATATTCAAGCAGGCGGGCGAGATCCCGATCCAGGCGCATATAGGTATCCTGCACTTCCTTGGAATTCACCCCGAATTTATGGCCGACATAATCCGTGCTTGAAAAGCTGATCGCCAGAAAGTCCGTGATGATATCTGCTCCGAGTTCCTCAGCTTTGATCGCTTCCAGGGCAAAATCAAGGGTAAGGCTGTTCCCATATGGGGTGCTTTTCAGGATGTCAAAACCACCGTTCTCCTCCCACAGGTTTGGGAGGTCATGCGGAAAAACAGGTGCAGCCTCCCCCCTGAACGGGCTTTCATAGGGGACATCGTCCAGGCCACTTTCCGCATAAGTGTTTAAATTTTTCAGGGGATCCCAGGTGCGCCGGTACGATTCGGCCGCCCCTGAAGCATTAAAGTCCCTGACCCATTCCGGCAGGGCGTCCATATAAAAGGAACTGCTGATCCAATGGCCCTTTTCACCCCCCTCAAACCAGTATGCAGCATTGGCAAGGTGGCCCCCGGGCAGAACAGATCCTCGATCCTTGATGGCCACCGCAATTACCTTGGACCGCATCTGATGGTGCAACCGGAGCTGATCCGTGATCGTAGTTACCCCCATTCGATGCGGGGAATGCGCTCCAGCCCGGGTATCCGTGCCCACAGAGGTTTGTGTAGAATCCCCTACGCAGTAGACCTGTTGGTCCAATCCCTTGTCATACCACGCATTCCCGATAATCCCATGCCCCGAGGGGGTAGTGCCTGTATATACCGAGGCATGTCCGGGTCCGGTACTGGTGGGCGCATAGTTGAAATGATGGTCCCGGCAATTATATCCCTCACTCACTAACCGCCTGAATCCCCCATCTTCAAATTGGTGCCAGAACCGCGTCAGGTAATCAAAGCGCATTTGATCTACCATGATCCCTACCACCAGGCGGGGTGGATCCTGAAAGGATGGGACATGGCCCGAAGCAGTGCGCTCACGGATGGTCACCTGTGCCTGAAGCCCGAAGGCTGCGAACCCAAGCATTAGAAATATCAGCAGCGGGAAGAAGTTGTAGCGTATCTGCATAACGGTGTGGTTTTCAACCAAAATTACAGATTAAAAGACTCGGGCAAAGCAACACAGGTTAAATGAACTTGAATATTCTTATTTTTACGCTTGCATGGGAACCTCATCCGAATGAATTACCTCTCCGCTATTGGAAGTTACGCCATCATGGTCCGTGAAGTTTTCAGGAAACCTACCAAATGGACCATTATGAGATCCCTGATCTTGAAGGAGATTGATGAATTGATCTATGGTTCCATGGGCATCATCATTTTTATCTCCTTTTTTATCGGAGGGGTGGTGGCTATACAGACCGCGCTGAACATCAGCAATCCCTTAATACCGCGGAACCTTATCGGCTTTGCTACCCGCCAATCCGTGATCCTGGAATTTGCCCCGACCTTCACCTCCATCATCATGGCTGGCAAGGTGGGGTCCTATATCACTTCCAGTATCGGCACGATGCGGGTGACCGAACAGATCGATGCCCTGGAAGTCATGGGTGTGAATGCCCTGAATTATCTTGTATTTCCGAAGATCATTGCGATGATGTTCTACCCATTTGTAATTGCTATCGCCATGTATATCGGTATTTTTGGAGGTTGGATTGCCGGCGTATTCGGCGGCTTCAGTTCCAGTGCGGACTTTGTGGAAGGCCTCCAGCTTGATTTTATCCCGTTCCATGTTACCTATTCCTTTATAAAATCCATTGTATTCGCCTTTGTGATCGCGACAGTTCCCTCCTATCACGGGTTCTATATGAAAGGGGGGGCGCTGGAAGTGGGAAAAGCCGCAACCGTTTCCTTTGTCTGGACCAGTGTGGTTATCATTATCCTGAACTATATCCTGACCCAACTAATGCTCGGATAAGGCTATGATCGAAGTAAAAGACCTCCACAAATCATTTGGCGATACCGCAGTGTTAAAAGGTATCAGCACCACCTTTGAGAAAGGCAAGACCAACCTTATCATCGGTCAGAGTGGTTCCGGGAAGACGGTGTTCATGAAATGCCTGCTTGGGCTGATCACACCGGATGAGGGCACCATAAGCTATGAGGGAAGGGTCTATTCGAAGCTGGGATTAGAAGAACAGCGGAATTTGAGGCAGGAGATGGGAATGGTCTTCCAGGGGAGTGCTCTGTTCGATTCCATGACGGTAGAAGGCAACGTGATGTTTCCGTTGGAGATGTTTACCAAACAATCCCGGTCAGAGATGCAGGATCGGGTGGATTTCGTGCTGGAACGCGTCAATCTGGTGGATGCCCATAAGAAATACCCGGCCGAGATCTCAGGTGGAATGCAGAAACGGGTAGCTATAGCCCGGGCCATCGTAATGAACCCCAGATATCTTTTCTGTGATGAGCCCAACTCAGGTCTCGATCCCAGAACGGCTATAATCATTGATAATCTTATCCAGGAGATCACCAGGGAATACGATATCACGACAGTGGTCAATACCCATGACATGAATTCGGTCATGGAAATTGGGGAAAAGATCGTCTTCCTCCAGCACGGCATCAAGGAATGGGAAGGAAGCCACCGGGATATTTTCAAAACGGACAATCAGGCGGTAAGCAACTTCGTTTATTCCTCGGAGCTCTTCAAGAAAGTTCGGCAAATGTACCAGGAAGAACGGAACTAACCCCCAACCTGCCGAACGCGTACGCGATCGTTTTTAAGCCGGACTTTCAACCAGTTGGTGATCTTCTCCAGGGATTCGCGTTGGACCCGCTTTCTAACCCCCTTTTTCCATCGGACTTCAAAGATGGGGATCGTATCGGTTTTGCTGAAATCCGTTTGAAGCGTATATGCAAATCCAAGGGCTTCCAGGTCTTCATAGTTCGCACGCGCTTCTGCCGAAATGGCATCGAAGGGGATCATGCCCTCGGCCAGCTTGCTCATCTGAGAAAGCTCTTCTTCCAAAAAGCGGATACGCTCATCCTTGGTGAGCAACTCTGACTTCTTCGCCTCGTACAATTCATTCACATAGCGAAAGCGATCATCTCCTTCCGTTTTCGCCCCCTGCACCACATTTAGCTTCGTATCCCTGAGTTCCGGAAATTGCTGCATCCGCGTATTCCAAACCTGTATCACATCTTCGGGTATGAGTTCATCCCCCATGCTGACAACCTCAATCTGGGAAACCCCTTCCGGGTTGTACTCGACCTGGGTCAGGTTGTCCATGTATCGTCCATTTCCATTGAATTGATATTCCCCAATGGTCTCCTGTATCAGCTGACGCGCCTGATTCCGGAAGCGGGATTCTTTAAATACCTTATAGAAGGTATATCCGGCAGGGACCATCACCAGAATGGCCACCAGGGAGGCGACCCGGGCAATGAACTGTCGTTTTTTCGAATTGGCGTAACGCACCATGGGAAAGCGGAGGACTTTCAGCACCAGGAAGGTTGCCAGGGCAATAAAGATCGTATTGATCGTAAAGAGGTACATGGCGCCCGCGGCGTATTCCCAGTTCCGGATTGCCAGGCCGAAACCGACCGTACAGAGGGGCGGCATAAGTGCCGTGGCAATAGCTACCCCAAAGATGACTGTAGCAATGGTGCCTTTGCGGGCTCGGGCGATTACCAGGGCAAGACCGCCAAAGAAGGCGATCAGCACATCGCGTATGTCGGGTTCGGTCCGGGCCAGGAGCTCTGAAGATTCATCCTGAATGGGAAAAAAATTGAAGAACAAAAAAGCCGTCAGGACACTGAGCACAACCATGACTGCAAAGTTCTTGAGGGAACGCCTGAGGGTGAAGATATCATTGATGGCCAGGGACATTCCAATCCCCAGGATCGGGCCCATCAGCGGAGAAATTAACATGGCTCCAATGACTACTGCAGTGGAATTCGCATTCAGGCCGATGGAGGCGATAAAGATCGAACAAACCAGGATCCATGCCGTGTGCCCTTTAAAGGAAATATCCTGTTCGATCGCCTCGCGTGTGGCTTGTTGATCGGTGTTTTGCTTTATGTTCAGCAAGTCTTTAAGGAATGTACGGACACTGCCCAGGAGCCCTTTGAAATCCTTCTCTACTTCCTGTCTTTTTTCTTCAGTGATCCGATCGCTGGCTTCCTTGGCCTGTTTCTCCTGCTGGAGGTCATCCTTATCTGTCTGGTCCATTTCTTATTTATATATAATCCTCGCCAAATTGTTCCCGAACTTTGCCGACCCATTGCTTGATCTCCTGTTCCCGAGCTCTGGGCAGAACCAGCAAGGCCTTTTCACTATCCACCACAATATAATCCTTTAAACCTTCAAAAACTCCTACCTTTCCTTCGGGGAGCCGGATCATCATGCCTTCACAGGCCTCCTTGAGGATCTGACCGGTCGCCAGGGCATTTCCCTGGGGATCCTTTGGCAACTTGTCGTACAGGGAGCCCCAGGTTCCCAGATCGTTCCAGTCAAACCCTGCCGGAAGCACAAAGACTGCGTCTGATTTTTCGAGGATCGCATAGTCTATGGAGATATTCTCCGCCTGTGGATAATGCGTTTCGATAAATGCCGCCTCTTCCGGGGTATTATAGAGGTCAAGGCCTTGTTCGAACAAGGCATATTGCGCAGGCTGATAACTTTTAAAAGCGGCCTCTATGGCAGCTATGCTCCACACAAAGATCCCGGCATTCCACAGGAAATTCCCCTGGGCCAGGAACTCCCGGGCTGTGTCGTAGTCGGGCTTCTCCCGGAATTGGACGACCTTCCTGGGGCCGGAAGGGTCCGAGCCGGATTCGAATTCAATATAGCCGTATCCTGTATTGGGAAAGCTGGGTTGTATTCCAAGCGTACATAAGACTGATGATTGACGGCACTTTTCGAAGCATTGTATGACGTCCGCCTCAAAGGCCGCTTCATCCTCGATCCAATGATCGCTGGGTGCCACGATCATCAACGCCTCAGGATCCATTTTTCGGATCTTCAGGGCTGCATAGAGGATACAGGGAGCCGTATTGCGCATGGCAGGCTCCAGCACCACCTGCGCCTCCTGAATTTCGGGCAGTTGCTTCATCACCAGGTCCCTGTAGCGCTCATTGGTCAGGATCAGGATCTGGTCCGAAGGAATAAACCTGGCCAGGCGTTCGAATGTTTTTTGCAGCAGGGAGGACCCGCTCCCCAGCATATCGTGGAACTGTTTGGGGTATTCCCGGGTGCTTACAGGCCAGAAACGCGAGCCCACTCCTCCAGCCATGAGTACGGCGTAATAATTTTTATTCAATGTTCAAAGTTTAAGGTTCAAGGTTCAAGATAGCCTCCCCGGGGATTCCATAACCAGGTGAAGCCAGAAATATATCACAAGATGGTTTATCACACTGCCTACTGAGACTGCCTAATGTCTACTACAATATCAGGGATTTGCAACCCACTCCACTTCCGCCTGGGGTTGGAAAAGGTACAATATTCCTGTGGCAATTTCCACACATTGGTAGCGTTTGATTTTCTTAGG
>CBFCWO010000140.1:0-5691 GCA_965601625.1 uncultured Flavobacteriaceae bacterium
TGCATGGAGGAATGTGCTGTCAGCTAATAACAAAAAGTTCTCCAGCTCTGTACATAGATTTTAATCAGTTCCTGGTAAACTTCCATGAGCCCTCCTCCTGCCGTTTCCAAACCGTGTGGAAGACGCCGGTATTTCTACACTGGCCTATTGTAGGTGTCTCAGGAAATTTCGGGATCTTAGAATCAGGCACCTTAGCCTGGCAAAGCTCCGGAATATGGTGTTTTTTGGCTATAAGAACGGAAATATCTGGATGAAGCTGAATTTGGGGGAGATCCCCCCCTCCCCGCAATCAATTTAACTCATAAGCCTGAAAAGGCATTTCAGGTTCCCGGATAAGTTCCCCAACGAACCCTTAGTTTATTTGCATCAGCAACCCTTCCAAAATCTCATCCTTCTCATCCAGCAGATGGTCTTTGATAAAGATGTCCGGAATAACACCCTCTTCTTTTGTGCTCCCATTAACACGCACAATATACCCTTTGGAGGCCTGGACTGTTATCCCTGTATTGGGAAGCTGATAGCGAAAGACAGACGCGTAGAGGGACGCATAATCCCCGGTTTCCTCCCCAACGACAGTCGCAAATCCATAATCCTGAATCTGGGCAGCCGTTACCGCAGCCATAGAGTGGGATTGCCTGTTGACCAATACGTATACGTCTCCTTTAAATCGCTTTCGAATTGGCTGCGGCTGATATGGCTGGTATTCATATTCGTAGATCTCACCGTTTTTGCGATGGAGGAACTCCTGCCAGTAAGCGCTGGTCGTGTCGTTGTGTTGCCTCACATGTTCTTTGAGGAATGCACTGCTTTTTAGGGTGAACTTTGAAGTCCAGGCAAAGGGTTGGTCGGCAATATAAGACACCAGGTAATCACTGAAAGGATCATCCCCCCCGAGGTTGTTTCTCAGGTCCAGGATAAGGTTTTTCGATTCCCTATTTCTGATGACGACAAAAGCCGAATCGATGAATTTCCGATATTTTGGTTCATCACCACTAAAGTTTCCCGGGTTAAGGTAGGCAGCATCAGCAAAGAACTTAAGCTTCCTTTTGGGGATGAAGTCAACAACTTCATTTCGCCTCATCTCATACCCCTCAAGACCTGAAATCGCTTCCAGTTGATAATTCTGAGTGGTGCCTCCTGAACGCACCTCCACATTGAATTTGTCCTGCTTTCCAAAGGCCTGCCAGTAATATCTGGGAAAGGAGAAGAGTTCTATTTTCGCATTCTTAAAATAGGGGCGTTCTGCGGATACCAGGGGGTATATTCGCGACAGGACTTCTTTCATCGGCAGGCCATTGATACTTAACACTTCTGCGCCCACATTAATATCGCTGTTTCCCGACCAGTTCTTGCGCACCAATGCTTTGCTGTCTTCAAAGGCAAGCTCCATTGGGAAAAGGGTTCCCTTATGATCATAGATATAATCGCCATAAGACTGCCCGGGGAAGCCAATTTCGGTATGGCCATTATTGGCAGCGGAAATTACGCTTTGCATTGTGCTTGTAGCTTCCAGGAGGTTGAAACTGTCTTTCGCAATAGCGTTTCTTACCGCATTATAATTTCTGTCAAATTCATCTTTCGAGGTATATGCATAAAGATCGTAATGTGCCTCTTCCAGAGATGTCATCAGGTAATCCATATCCTCCAAAACCTGTTGCTTTGAAAAATGGTTTTGGGCCCAAAGACTGTTGAATACACAGAGCAATAGTATGGTGCAATACTTCTTATTGAACCTAGTTGCCTCCAAATGGATGTTTGTGCAGATCATGTCAAAATAATTTTTACGCAAAACTAAGTGTATATGGCATGTCATTCGTCCGAATGCATCTTTTCGGACCTTTTTTTCAACTCCCTGGCATATGCGCTAGGGGTTTTTCCTGTATTCTTCTTAAAGACATCATTGAAGGTGGATTTGGATTTGAAGCCACATTCGTAGGCGTGGCCGAGCAAGGTCAGTTTTTCTGTTCCGGGTTCCTGAACACGCTTTTTGAATGCCTCTACCCGATAGTGGTTCACAAATTCGTAGAAATTTCTTGAAAAAGTGCGGTTGATGGTCTGCGAAACCTGCCTGGGATTCATTTCCAGTAATTCAGATAATCCGGATAGATCCAGGTCGGGATTGAGGTAGGGGTGCTGCTGTTCCATCAGCGAGGTAATCCGTTTTGCAAGTTCGGGATCCGGGGCGTCCCCACTTCCTTTTGTCCTGCCCTTGGCATATGCTAAAGAGTCATACTTTGATCTAATGTAACCTTTAATGCCAATCCAGTAAGTAACGGCGGCCAGGCCTGCGAAGGCAGGAAGGAAATATACCTCCCTTAACGAACGGTCAAAAACAAAACGGTCTATTTCTGTCAGGAGGGTCCAGCCTATCCAAAAGGAGGCATATACGATTACCGGGATTTTTAACCAGTCCAAAGACCGCTTCTCCAAATTGGAATAGCGCTGCTTCAACCAAACCTGATACAGGTAAAGCAATCGTAATGAGAGAAAGGTATACACAGAGATGGATAGGATTCCCAACCATTGTTCTGCAAGGTAAATTTTGGTATACGGGTGGGCCGGGGTCTGATACATGCCATCCGCGCCCAGCCGGTAAAAGGCAGTCCGGTAAAATACAAACTCCAGGATTACCGGTATAAAGTGGATAAGGTCCTTTTTGGAGTATTTGAAATCCGGATTGGTGATGCTCTTGGTATAGAAGTAAATGGCAGGCCCGATACCAAATAACAGCTCGAGCTGCACATACCTGAAAAGGTCAAAATTCCCGGAGGCCATCATTACATTGACCAGTGCGATGTTCAGCGCCATGAGGGCAAAGAAAAAAACGACCAAAGCCAAAAAAATGTTCGCCTGCCTGCGAGGGCGTTTGACCAGTAGCAAAATGCTTAAGACGATTGCCTGCAGGGCAAATACAAAAATAATGGTGGTTAATACGGGATTGGGTGGCGTCATTTGAGGTTAGATTCCCATCTTCATTTATTAAACCCCAAATTTAAGGAAACTGCTTTGAGTCCTATTTGATAGATCCTCAATTCCTCTCCCCACGAATGATAGCCCTGTCCGATATACTCAAAACCGTATTTTCATAATACGCGATATGTCTTGTACATGAATAAACATGGGTGAATCCTACACCGGCTGCATCTGTTTTGGCTGTTTAGTCTTCAGGAAACCTTTCCGCTGGAACTTGATTGGCGCTTGCGGTGATTTAGAAATGCATTAATGAACGGGATCCCGACCATAAACAAAGACAACGTATAAAGGGTGCGAATTTCGCCTTTACACGTTGTCGTTGTCATGAATCAGAATTACTCAGGGATACTAATCGTTACACTGTTGACGTATCCGGTGAATTCAGAGTCTTCTACATCCTTAAACACCTTGTCAGCTACTTGTGTAGCATCGTCCTTGCCTACATCTGCGGTTTCATCAGCCGAGAATACGGCCGGTTCTGTTTTTTCCACACGGCCCTCCGCGACCAGGACCCCATCAACATATAATTTTGCAGTACCACCTTTGCCAATACCATCTCCATCGTAGTCAAATTGAAGGGTGACTTCGGCATCTCCTTTTGATAGGGCTTTCGGAGCGGCTATAGTATAGCGTTCAAGCCCAAAATAGTTGTAGGTATACGCTGGCCTGCCCTTGTCCATATAGAGCGCCCAGCCTCCGAATTTACCTCCCTGGCAAAGGATGATCCCTTTGTCATTGCCCTCTAAGGAAACATTGGCCACAATAGTTTTGGAGGTGTTTTTTACGTTCAGAAAAGTGTTCTCCAGAATCCCTTCCATCCCCTGCGCCAATGTCAGGCTCTTTCTATCTCCCATGAGGTCGGGCCGGCCAGCTATGGCTGCATTAAAACGTTCGTATAGCCTGTCATCCAAGGGATATACGTTGTTTTCTATAGCCTCTTTCTCGAAAAGTTCTTGCATTTCTTTCAGTTTCTCAGGATTTTCCTCTGCAAGGTTGTTTACCAAACTGAAGTCCTCTTCAATGTTGTAGAGCTCCCACGACTCATCCGCAAAAGCAGCTCTTGGTTTGCCAACCCAGGGAACCATATGTACAACGCGTGCCAACCAGCCTTCGTGATAGATGGCCCTGTTCCCAAACATTTCGAAATACTGAGTCGTATGCTGGTCTGGAGCTTCGGCATCTTTTACGGCATATAGCATACTTACCCCATCCATAGGAATTTGTTCAACCCCGTTAATGGATTTTGGTATAGGCAAATTGGCTGCCTCAAAAATAGTAGGAGCCACATCATTAACATGGTGCCACTGCTGTCTGATCTCACCCTTGGCATCAATGCCGTTTGGCCAGTGCATTACCATGCCGTTTCTTGTGCCCCCAAAGTCGGCAGCCATTTGTTTGGTCCATTTAAAAGGAGCATCGGTTGCAACGGCCCATGCGGCAGACATGTGTGGGAAAGAATTGGGTCCGCCCCAGTCATCGGCGTGTTCCAACATACTTTCCACGGTCTCTTCATCGAATATCCCGTTGAGGTGTACCAACTCATTGTAGGTGCCTTCGAGTCCTCCTTCAGCACTGGATCCATTATCTCCCATAATGTAGATGAACAAGGTGTTTTCCAACTCACCTACCTGGTCAATGGCATCCACAAGACGGCCTACTTCAACATCCGTATGCTCGGCAAATCCGGCAAAGGTCTCCATTTGCAGTGCGAACAGGCGTTTCTCATCGGAGCTCAAAGATTCCCAATCCTTGATATCGGAAGGCATGGGAGCCAATTGCGCCTCCTGAGGAATTATACCAAGGGATTTTTGCCGTTCAAAAGTTTCTTCTCTAAGCTTGAGCCAACCGGCATCGAACTTGCCTTTGTATTTCTCTATCCACTCTTTTGGGGCATGGTGAGGTGCGTGAGTAGCGCCAGTTGCATAGTAGACCATAAAGGGTTTATCCGGAGTCATTGCCTTTTGGAACTTAACCCATTCTATGGCTTCGTTCGTCATGTCTGTGGTAAAGTGGTAGTCGGGGTCATCTTTCTTTCCAACTTTGGTAACTCCATCAAAGATCACAGGATCCCATTGATTGGTCTCTCCACCAATAAAGCCATAGAATTTATCAAACCCGGAATTCGTAGGCCAACGATCAAAAGGGCCCGATACGGAAACCTCCCAGGTCGCCGTTTCATGCCACTTGCCAAAAGCAGCAGTGCTGTATCCATTCTGCTTTAGGGCTTCAGCAAAGTATTTAGCATTATCCGGCCGAATCCCCTGGTTGCCGTAGAACCCGGTTGCTACCTCCATTACAGAACCGACATTGACATTGTGATGATTCCTGCCAGATAGAAGCGATGCCCGGGTCGGAGAGCACAGGGCAGTGGTGTGAAAACGGTTAAAACGCAGCCCGTTTGCAGCTAAACGATCAAAAGTTGGGGTATTGATTGCCCCGCCAAACGTGCTTGTTGCACCAAAACCAATATCATCAATTAAAACAACGACGATATTGGGTGCGCCATCCGGAGCATCGACGCTAAAGGTTTCCGGCTTCTCCGCATCCCTGGCATCCATAATGGTAACAGGCTCACGGGGAGGTGGCTGAATAGGCAATACCGATCTGTCCATTTGGTAAACATTACTGGCAGAGCTTGCCGTTTCGCCCTCTGGGGAACCACAACTCGCGAGCAGGGAAATGGATATAAGGAGGACTACAAATTTTGATTTCATAATT
>CBFCWO010000141.1:0-5618 GCA_965601625.1 uncultured Flavobacteriaceae bacterium
CCTGGGCCAGCAGATTGATGATCTCCTCGCTGATCCCGTCACTGAAGTATTCCTGCTCCGGATCGCTGCTCATATTTACAAAAGGCAAAACGGCAATGCTCTTCTCTGCAGATCGATCCGTGGGTTTCTCAGCCCTGGCGATCTCTCCACCTTCATAAAGCACCTGATATAGCTTAATGGGCTCCCTCACATTTTTGAGCTGTTTTGTCTGAACAAAGCGGGTTTGAATATCGGGCTTGTTGGAGACACTCCTACGGACAGCATCTGTCACATAAATGCATCCGGCTTGAGCCGCCCCCTGAACCCTTGCTGCAATATTGACTCCGTCCCCAAAAACATCATCTCCGACAAACATGACCTCGGCCGAGTGAATTCCTATACAAAGCTGATATTCATTGGCTGCATGACATTCCTCCATGATCTTTATCGCGGCGCGGACGGCGTCGGATGCGGTGTTGAATGATAGCATCACCCCATCTCCCAGTTCCTTGATCCAGCGACCGTTATAAGAACTGACAATCGGTTTGTGAATCCGACGATTCTTATCGATGAGTTCCATGGTCCTTGACTCATCCTTACCCATCAAGGCAGTAAAACCGACGATGTCGGTGAACATGATGGCGGCAAGTTGGCGGGATTCGGTCATAATATTCTTCTAGGGATACAACGAAAGATACGACAAATTTGGGGTATGGAATAGCCCCTGCATAACCCCTAAAAGGGAAAGTATAGAAATCAAAAAACACAAATAATACTGTCGATCAAGGCTGGGATATCTTCATAATATGACTACCCATTATTCGAGGTTACTTCGTGAGTTGATCGAATACAAGGGACACGTAATAGACCTGCCCGATAAAGGTTGAACCAAAATTAGTTCGATAGTCATTTCCTCCAATGTTGGTCCCTCCCAGCTTGACTATGGTCTTAAAAGCCGGGATGCGGTAATTTATCTGGGCATCAAGAAGGCCATAGGCAGGTATCGTGGCAGATCCGTAAGCTGACTCCCAGAAAAAAGAATCCTGATATCGGTAGTTCACCTGGAAGCCCAGCCTTTGGGTAAGCCTTGGGTTGCCAATCCCCAAAACATATCTGTTTTTTGGCGTGTTGAACTGGGTAAGGAATTCCTCAGGTTGTTCCCCGGAAAATGTGGTGTAGTTATAATTAGCAGTAAGCACAAAATCATTGGGAAGATTGTAGGTAAGGCCTATTCCAATGCCGTAGGATGTCAGTTCAGACGGTGAATTGGCGTTAGGCGCCCAAAAAGTACCCGCGTTGATCTGCTGACCCCTGCGTTCTGTGGCGACCTTGCTATAGGCCCTTATCTGGCCTAAAAAGTTGCTATACCAGGTGTGGTAAAAGTTGGCATCAATTAAAAGCTTCCCTGATATTATGGTGTTGTAGCCAATTTCAAAGGACTTCAGCTGTTCGGGCTCCAGATAGGAAACATCTTCCGTTTCCAGGGTTACATTTCCCGGATTGGTCAGGATTTCTCCTGTGGTTGGGTCCAGGGCCCCACCCTGGCCAACAAAATCCTCATAGGACGATTTGGTCCAGAGGCCTCCGTTGTAAATCCCATATCGCGAACCCACGGTAGGCACTCCCCCGACATTGATGCCGCCTGGAGCGGGAAAGAAAATGAACTGCTGTAACATATCCGGAAACCGAAATCCTGTTTGATAGTTAACCCGGAAGTTATTGTTCGCATTCGGGGAATACACCAGGGAGATCCTTGGGGTAAACTGCCCGTCAAAGTCTACCATTTTGTCGTAGCGAATGGAAGCTGTCAAATTGAACTTTTCGTCTATCGTTTTTGAGATTTGGGTATAGCCCCCATAAATGTTAGTGAAAATCCTCTCAGGCTCACTGCCCGCCTCCGGAGCATCATCAAAGATGGTGCCTTTGCTGAACAGGCTGAACTGCCTGAAATTACCCCCGACGATCACCTCAGCCCAGTCCAGTTGGCTGATATTGTAATAAAACTCAGAGTGCCAGATATTGGATTTACTGAAGAAAGAGGAGCCGGGAGGGTCTTGCTGATAATCCTGGGTTCTGATCTCATTGACCACGTCCTGGAAAGAGGGAACGTACTCCCCGGTGACAGGGTCGATCATGAAGCGGTCGGCATAGGTGCGTGCCGCAACAGGATCATTGGGGGCGACATTGGGGATGCCTCCCAAAAAGGCCGTTACATAGTCGTTGGCCCAGCCCGTTCCTTCTGCAGTGACCGTTGGATTGAACCGCTCATTTACAAGGGCCCCCAAGACTCCCACATCATAGGTCTTGTCAATGTTGGTGAGGGTAATGTAGCTTCTGACGAAAAAGTCGCTTCCCTTCAGCTCCAGCTTGTAAAATTCAGTTGAAAAATCCCGGTAGGCAAACTTGGTGTAGTCCTGTCCCAGGGCATCCCCACCAGCATACCGGTACATCCCGATCAATTCCAGGTCATCGTGGAACCTGTAGTGGATGGCTAAATCCGCTTTTCGGGTAATGGCGTCATTGTGATTCAGCAAGGTACGCTCCTGGATCCCTGTTCTGCGTATGGTCCCAATCCCAAAAGCATTGATAGGGATGGGGGTTTCATCGCCATGAAGATTCAATCCGTCAAAATCAGGGGTGCCGGAAAGGTCTGTAGGTGAATCAGGATTGTTGCGGTCTGTGGTATAGTCGTTGGCGGTCCAGTCTTCAGCAGTTAGATAATGCAGATTAACTTTGAAGGCAAATTTATCGTTGATCACCTTCGCATATCGAAGGCCATAGACCCCCATGCCAAAGGTGCCCCCGGCATTCGAGCTGGTAATTCCCTGCTTTATCATCACACTCAGACCCGGATAATCAAAGGGGCTTTTGCTATTCATCATCATCAGGCCATTAAATGCATTGGGGCCATACAGGGCGGAAGCGGCACCGGGGATCAATTCAATACTTTCCATGTCCAGTTCAGCCGGGCCATTGATTGAACCAAGATTGGCATTGATGGTCGGATCTGCTGTATCCATCCCGTCGGCCAGCTGCACGAACCGGGAGTTAAAAGGCGTGGCAAATCCCCGTGTATTGACCGAAGTGAGGTTAATGCCTGAATTGGTGACCTGCACCCCTTTTAAATTAACAAGGCCATCATAATAATCCGCGGCGGCGGCCTGTTGTATGGATTGTAGACTCAACTTCTCAATACTGACCGGGGATTTCAGGATCTGCTGCCTTAAGCGGGAGGCAGACATGACCACTTCCTCGCCCAGCATGGCTGCTTCCTGCAGCGCCAGATCAAGGGTTGTGATTTCCTCATTAATTGTGATTTCCTCCGTTTGATATCCCAGGTAGGAAAATATAAGTGTAATGGGGGGACGGTCATCTACGCTCAGGGAATATGTCCCGTCGAATTCGGTCGTGGTGCCAGTTGTGCTGCCTTTAACAGATATATTGACTCCCAAGAGGGGCTCCTGGGTGTTAGCGTCAGTAATGGTTCCCGAAACCGTGGTCTGGGCAGTCAGTATGGATGAACAGGTAACGACTGCAAAGAGAAGCCAATTCAGAAGTCCGGATAATTTCATAATTCTAAAATGTACTTATAGTAAGGCTCGCCAGGAGTTTGGTCTGTCCTACATACGATGCTAATATTTGATTTAAAAGATGATGTTCATTCTGGAACGCCGCTGCGCATATCGGGGATCCTCGGTAAATTCCTTCAAGGACCAAGTGATCATTTTTTCCCACAGGAGCATATTCTCTCTGTTTTCAATCGCCACGTCATAATAATGGAAGGCGGCATCCAGGTTGTTCAAAGCAGCGTTGCTATACATGAGTTCTGTGGCGCCACCGTTTTTATTTACATCCGTTTCTTCCAATGCTGCTATTAGTGCCAATGCCCGCTCTTTATTCCCTGTAACAGCATATAACCAAGCCTGGTTTCCCATGGTCATGTTTCCAGGATTAAGCTTTGAAGCAAACTCCATTTCCCTGATCGCATCCTCAGTTTGGCCTAAACGATAGTAACCCAATCCTGCCCACAAGTGCCCACCGTAAAAATTTGGTTCTAACTCGATCAGTTTCTGCCCATTTCTTAAAACGGTTTCAAAATCTTTCGCCTGGTTATGTATAACCCCTGTGAAAAAGATATTAAGAAGAGAGAGGGGGTCCAGGTCTTCAGCTATTCTGGCGTGTTTCACGGCTTCTTCATGCCTTCCCATCAGAGAATAGCAAAACCCGATCTGTACATGCGTTTCAGCATTATTAGGGCTTATCGAAATAGCCTTTTTGAAGGCTGTGAGGGCATCCCTTACGTTCCATCTATAGTTTAGCAGGATCCTTCCAATGGCCAGCTGGCTTTCGGCTATGTTAGCGTCCAATGCGATTGCGCGTTCTGCAGCTTCAAGGCCTTGTGGCAGGGTTTGATCCGAGGGCAGCCACTTGAAGTCCCTTAAGCTTGTATAGCAAAAGGATTTTTCGGCGTATGCAATGGCATAGGAGGGGTCTATAGCCAGGGCTTTGTCGAAATACTCGATGGCCTTCAGCAAGCCTTGAGGGGTAAATTGATTCTTAAAATAACGCCCTTGGAGATAGAGCTGATAGGCTTCACTGTTTTCTGTGTACTTCCGAAAAAAGACCTCTTCTTCTGATTTGAGCAATGTGATTTTTACAGCATCTAAAATAGCCTTTGCAATCTCATCCTGAACGGCAAAAATGTCCTTTAACTCCCGGTCGAAGGTGTTGGAAAAAAGCTGAAAGCCATCTTCCGAATTGATCAGTTGTGCGGTAATCCGCAGTTTGTTTCCAGCCCGGCGGACACTGCCTTCCAGCAGATAGGCTGCTCCCAACATTTCTCCGATCTTCCGCAAATCCACATTCGTTCCTTTGAATGCGAACGAAGAAGTACGCCCGATCACCTTCAATTGGGGGGTTAAGCCCAATTTATTGATCAGTTCCTCGCTTAGCCCGTCACTAAAGTATTCCTGTTCAGGGTCCCCACTCAAATTCACAAAAGGCATCACGGCTATGGCTAATTTATCCTTGGAGCTGAAGTCAAGTCCGGTGGATAATTTTAGACCCATTACTATAACAGCTATGGACAGCCCCACTATCAAAAAAGCATTCAGGCGCTTGTTGGTGATTTTCCTGACCAATTCATCATCATCTTCCTGGGTGGTTTTTTTTATTCCCTCCGGAGACAAATTATAGATCCATGAAACCACTATCCAAATAGGCAAACCAATGGCCAGTAAAAAAGTCAGTGCTTTGAGTATCCATTCCGGGGCATCCACTATGGGCAGAAGCGTAGTAAAAACCTGTATCAGGACCCAGGCAACTACCAAATAAGCCGCGGCAGATTTAAGGACATTGCGTCGTTTTAATTCTTCAATAAACTTTGCCATAAGGTCTTTGTCTTCTGTTGTATGCTTCTTGAACGAAGGAATACTTCAATTACGCAGGTTTAAGACCGATGTAATTTGAAAGCCCAACATGGCCGGGGGAAGGAGGCATACGTTGGTTATTCGTCCGCTTAAGTTAATAATTTTGAGTCAACTAAAGGCTACAAACATAAAAGAGATCAATACATGCTTGTTTGTATTGTTAAAAGACACTAATAAAAATGATTAGGACTTAAAATTATTTATGGTAAG
>CBFCWO010000142.1:0-5595 GCA_965601625.1 uncultured Flavobacteriaceae bacterium
CAAGGTTGACATCGGGGGCTACCTGGGACACAAGCCCAAGCGGCAACAGGAATAATACGAATAGGAAGTAGGTGATTTTCTTCATGCTTAAATGTAGGGATTTTTGCAAACAGTACGGAAACATACGTAGTACGAGAACCTAAATTTGGCCTACATTTGAGAAGGAAACGGTTGGATCGAGGCATAGGTTGGATGTCTCTGTCTAACGTGGATGGATGAATACCAAATTGCCAGGATGAGAAGGACAAAGGGAGGCTCTTTATGGTCTTCAATTTAATTTAACAGCTATGAATGATTTGACTCGCAAATTGGTTGCGGCTTTGATGCATCCAAAGTATGCCATCATCTCTATCGTGGTCTTGGCGGTGCTTCTCAGGTGTATCCAAATTAATAACCCATACGTAGAAGGCTATGGGTGGAGGGAGGCGGACATGGCGATGATGGCGGAGAACCTTTACAAGGGCAAAACAAACCTATTGTCCCCAATGGTCAACTATGAAGGTGAAGGCCCCAACTACAGAGGTTTTGAATTCCAGACGGTTACCTATTTGACGTCCAGGCTATATGGTTTATTTGGAGTAAATGAATGGTCCGGGCGCGTGGTGTCCCTGTTGTTTGGGGTTATGGGGTTATTGTCTATCTACGGGCTGGTCAGGGAGGTTTGGGACAGGCAGAGGGCCCTCCTCGCGGCTCTAATCTTGGCGATACTTCCCGGGAGCGTTTATCTGGACAGAACCTTTGTTCCTGACCCGGCCATGCTGGCATTGCTCAGCTTCTCTCTGTATACCACAGTTCGCTATATCCGGACGAAAACAATGGGTTATTTTCTTTTGGCCGCCCTTGCAGGCTGCCTGGGGGTGCTGACGAAAATAAATGGAGCGGTCCTGATCATACCGGGAATCTATGTTCTTATAAAAGCCTGGAAAAGTGGGCTTCTGGGAAGGAGGGAGCTCATGGCATTTTTGATGATCCTTTTCCTAGTGGCAGGGATTGTAATTTCTTATTATCTATGGGCCTGGCATTTATCTCTGGAGTATCCCCCGTACCATTTTTCGGGCTCTGGAAAATTCATTTCCATGGAGAAACTGGGCAATTGGATCTGGGAAAAGTATTTCCTTAGTGATCTATACAAACACTTGGTCAGAAGCCATTGGTCTGGCCCCGTTCTCCTTCTCTTTATACTTGGCCTGGTTTCCCCCGCACCCACGAAGAAAACTTTTCACCGGATCTTTCATTATTGGGTCCTTTCCCTGGCAGTTCAGTTTGTTTATGAGGCAGAACACCTGGCGTCCGATCCGAATAACATGATGTTGTATTTTCCTCCCGCAGCCGTATTTTCGGCGAACTTCCTGTATCAACTGTATACCAACTTCCTTGAAAAATTCGGACGTGAAGCTGCCCGGGGAATCCTTGCCACGGGACTCCTGGTCATTGCTGCATCATCCTTCAGCCTGTTACACGTCTTGTTCAGGAACACCTATTTGGATCATGCCAGTATCGGGACTAAATTGAAGGAACTGGCCTCTGAAAAAGACCTGGCCATAAGTCTTGATGAGAAGCCCATTGTGCTATATTACAGCGGGTTAAATGGCTGGACTTTCCCACCCCTTAGCAAAGCATCGGATAAATCCTTTCACTGGCATACCCAATTTGATCCTGAGCATATCAAAGATGACTTAGCGGTACTAAAGGGGTTACAGGACATGGGAGCCCGGTGGCTTGTAATCCCAGATGGCAATTCCTATTTAACGTATTCGAACCTGGAAGTATTAAAGTGCAATACCCCGACCGTATATGATTTTCTGAATCGCCATTATGATGTAGTCTACCAGGATGCATCCGGGGTCATACTAAGGGGTAAAGGAGGTGCCGGAGCTGTGGAGCCGAGGTGAAGGCCTTGGGATTCGAGGTGATGGCATAGAGCGTATTGGCATCGGGCATCCTGGCTTTTCCCACTTCCAGCACCCCGTAGTTGCCGGTATAGATCATTTCTCCATCTTTGACGATACCGATGGAAGCACTGGGGATGTCCCAGTCCTCCACCTTCTAAAGCACAGTTAGATAGGTCTGAGCGTTATATTTTACTGCTTTTCTGCGGCATTTACAAAAGCCGCCCTTCCTCCAACTATGGGGAGTTCCAGGGAGGTTTTGTCCAGGTCGATGGTCAGCTTGGTACCGGGCTTGGGCTGCAGGGTAAAATCCCGGTCGCTGGAAAAGATCATCAGGCCAATTTGCTGTCCTTTCGGGATCACCTGGTCATCCGGCATCAGGTCAAAGGACACCGTGTAGAATTTGCCCTGTTCCAGAGGGGCGCTTTCCCGGAGCGATTCGTGGTTTTGGGGGTCCGCCCAGCCACGGGTGATGATATTATCTGTAATGCGGGTTTTGCGTCCTTCGTTCCAGGGCAGGGATACCAGCCAGACTGAAAGGTTGGCGGCAGGCTTGCTGCTGGCCAGGGTGATTGTAACCCTGGACACGCCTGAGATATGAATGTCTTCGGCAAGCTTGGGTGTCAGGTAAATCAGCCGGTGCTCGGTGTACTCCGCCTTTGCCAGGGCCGCGCCGTCAAAGGAGTAATTGTCCACAAGGGTTTCCCTTCCCTGACTCTGGGGTTTCCCGGTGCTGAGCCCGCCCTGTCCGGGTGCTCCGGAGGAGAGGTGCAGCCTGACCGGGGAAGCATCCGGGTTGGGATACTCCGGATAGGCTGTGGGGTTCTCCATTTCGTCGGCTTCACGGACAATCCAGGCCCGGGCATCCTCTTCCACCCCGTTCTCCACCCCGTGGAGGTAGCGCGTAAACCACCGGTTCATCATTTTTATGGGAGGCGGCCCGCCGTGCCCGTTTTGGTGGTAATAGATCTGGGTCGGCAGGCCCATCTCCTGAGCTTTTTTATAGATCCGGAAGCTGTGCTCGGGCATGACGTTCCAGTCGTTGAAGCCATGGGACATCAGCATGGCGGCCTTCATAGGGGCCATTTGGTTTAAATAATCCCGGCCCTCCCAAAAATCATTCAGGTCCCCTGAGATGCGGTCCATGCCATTCATCATTTCGGTATCCCGGACCCTGGCATTTCCATAGGCGCGTTTGGATTCGTCCCCGCTGTGAATAAAATCATACAGGACATCGATGTCCTCACCCAGATAGCCCCCGGGGGACCGTACCAGGCCGTTGGAGCGGTAGTAATGGTAATAGGAGGTGTTTGGGGCAATGGGTATGATGGCTTCCAGCCCTTCTACCCCGGTGGTGGCTGCGGCCAGGGCCAGGGTGCCGTTATAAGAGGTTCCCGTCATGCCCACCTTGCCGGTAGACCAGTATGCCTCTACTTCTTCTCCTCCGTCCGGGGAGGTGTACCCCGGCCTGCGCCCGGTCAGCCACTGGACAACGGCTTTCGGTGCCAGGGATTCATTGGGTCCGCCAACGGTGGGAGACCCTTCTGAGAGGCCCGTACCGGGAGAGGAGGAGTGCACCACAACATATCCCCGGGGCACCCATTTTTTAATGTGTGAATTTGAAATGATGGGCCGCTTGCCTTTCCGGACAACCTCCGGATGTATTCGTTCGGTTTTGGTAGCTTCCCCCAATTCATGCCTGACATCCCAGAAGAGGCCGTCCATAAATGGCGCCACCCCGGCAAAATAGGGGCTTGAAACATAAATAACCGGCAATTTAAGCCCTTCGGATTCTGTTTGTTGGGGCCTGGTTACCCCTACGTGCATTCGGTCCGGGTCCCCATCCCCATCCGTATCGAATTCGGTTTCTACCCAAAGATCTTCCCGTATCCATGTATCGGGATCTTCAAAGGCAGGGACTATCTGGGCTTCACCATTTTCAAAAATGGGCGTTGCTTTTACGGTTGACTGTGCTGTCGCCACCACGAAAGGGGTCAGGCATACAGCCAAAAAGAGGGTAAGGCGTAGTTGATTTTTCATGGTGCTGTACAAAAGATCCATAGGGTTTTATTTGGAGGTTGTTATGAGTTCAAAGTTCCAGTCGCGTTCTGCCTTATAATTTTTAAGCACATTAGGCGATTTAATCCCTGCAAAGAGCAGGGCTGCACCGGGTATGATCAGGAGGAATCCGCTGGCTTCGGCAAACAACCCGATGATCGCTCCCATCCCAGCAGTAATTGCCCCGGCATAGATAAGGAAGCTGCTGCTGAAAATGGAAAGCAACAGCGGATTGCGTTTAATTTCTATAATATCCGTGAAGGGTATTTGCTGATTTTCCAAAAATACAGAATGGGAATCTGCAATTTTAAAGCGGCCGGAAAGCTTTTGCCCGTCAACCGTCTTGATTTTGATCCGTTTGTTCTCTTTGATGACCACTACCTTTTCGGAAGTGGGGCTGCTGATTTTTATGGCGTTTTCCTGTGCAGCCAGTTGGTTCAGCAGGAGCAGGCCTAAGAGAAGGAAGGCAAATTTCCTCATGCTACGGTTTGGAATGGGTTCGGATTTCAAGGTTTGGAAATACAATTTTATTTTTCAACACCCGTATACTTCTTGTAGATGGCCCTGTAGCCGAATAACCTGGCCAGGGGCCCAAGGGTATTGATCAGGAAGTTTTGGGGTCCCATGGGGATAGCGGCCAGGCGGGAAGGACTTTCCAAATACTTGCCGGTGACCATGGCCTGCAGGAAGGGCAATTTCCCGTCTTTCACTTTCCCGTCATTGATCATCCCGAACAAATTCTCCAGAAACAGGTCTACATCGATTCCCGGGGTTATGGTTTGGATGTATTCAGCGGGTTCATCGCTTGTGTTGTAATGATTGTGCGGCTTGTTTTTTGGAAGCACGATTTCGTCCCCCACATCGGCAAAGCGCTCCTCACCATCCAGAAAATAAGTCATTCTGCCGGAAAGGATCTTAAAGGATTCTTCCTGCAACAGATGTATATGGTCATCCACGGTTTGTCCCTTGCTCTTCAGGGTAACTTTCAAGGTAACCCGTTCCCCATTCGTGTCAGATGAGGTTTCGAGGAATTCTATGGTGTCCCCGGTAAACTTGTCTACTAATTTTTGTCCCTGACTTGGCATATAGTGATGGTTTTACTTTTCATATACCCGGATAATTTCTCCATGGCCTTTTCCACAGACACTTCGCACATAGGCGTTGACCGCCTTGTGCATGGGAACCGGGTTGTGCCCGGGGAAATAGTCTTTGTACTTCTCATAAGCATCTTCCACCATGCCCAAGGACACCACGTTTATCCGAATCCCATGTTCCATTTCCAGGGCTGCAGCCCGGACAAAACTGTGAATGCCTCCATTAACCATGGCGGCACTTGTTGTCTTCACCACGGGGTCGTCCGCCAATATCCCAGTGGAGAGGGTGATGGAACCCCCTGAAGATAAGTAGTTTTTCCCAATCCGGACCAGGTTTACCTGCCCCATAAGCTTGCTTCGAAGCCCAATGTAGTAGTCTGCTTCAGTGAGTTCATCGAAATTGGCCCACTTTGCCTCTCCTGCAATACATAGGATGGCATCCACTTTTTTCAGGCGTTCCAACCCTTTTTCTATAGAGGCGCTATCGGTAATGTCCATGGAGATGTCTCCGCTCCGCCTCCCTGCAATGATCACCTCGTGGTCCTTTTCAAAGT
>CBFCWO010000143.1:0-5563 GCA_965601625.1 uncultured Flavobacteriaceae bacterium
GCAGTTCCCGCTACCACGTGGTAGGTCAGGATATCGACCAGCAGGGCAATTTCCGCGTCAGTATCAAAATCCGCCAGGCTGTTGTAGTCGTCTCCCAGTGCGTTCAGTAAATCGATAAAGGCCTGGTTCGTAGGGGCAAATACCGTAAAGGGTCCTTCCCCGCTAAGGGTTTCCACCAGGCCGGCGTTAGCCGCTTGCAGGGCCTGAACAAGCACGCTCAGGTCGTCGGTTTCTATGGCAATCTCCACGATGTTCTTCAGTTGTAGAGAAGCGACAAAATCCAGGGCAGATTGAGGCAGGAGTACCTTGTCAATAGTGTGGGCTACCCCGTTGGAGGCTACAAAGTCAGCCCCGGTAATGTTTGCAGGGGTTTCGGTGGCATCTCCTATCACGAACCCTGATTCGGTCTCAATGATCGTCAGAACATTGTCCGCAAGGGCGGTCGGCAGAGGACCGGCAGTCAAATCCGCCGCCCGTACCTCTCCGGGCGCCACGTGATAAAGAAGGATATCAGTAAGAAGCATAAGCTCTGCCTCTGTATCAAAGTCGTCCAGACTGTTGTAATCGTCTCCCAATACCTCCAGGAGGGCCACAAAGGCGTCATCTGTTGGGGCAAATACCGTAAAGGGTCCTTCCCCGCTAAGGGTTCCTGCCAGATCTGCCTTGATCACGGCCGCCTCCAGTACGGAAAGGGCTTCCGTATTCACTACCAGGTCCACCAGGGTGTTGCCTTCACCAGCTTCCTGTGTCCCTGCGTTGAGGATGTCCAGGGCCGCCTGAGGAACTAAAACCTTGTCGATTATATGGATTATTCCATTGGTTGCGCGCACATCTGTGGCTACGGCCCCTGCTTTGGTTGAAGTGGCATCCCCAAAGAACACACCCCCGTTCGTAGATACGGTCAGTTCTTCCCCCTGAAGGGTTTTCAGTTGCTGCCCATTGCTCAGGTCTCCTGCAGTTGCAGAAACCCCGCTTATGACGTGGTAAGAGAGAATGGTTTGCAATAGTGCTTTTTCGGATTCGGTGTCGAAGTCTTCCAGGCTGTCAAATCCTTCGAGTTGTTGCAGCAGGCCGGCGAAGGCCTCGTCCGTTGGTGCCAGCACCGTAAAGGAGCCTTCACTGCTCAGCGTGCCGATCAGGTTGGAGCCCTTGTTTTCGTCCGCCATGGTAAGCGCGGCTGTCAGGCTGGAGAGGCCTTCCGTACCAAGGGCACTTTCAATAATGTTTTGATTCGGACCCATGGCGCGTTGGTCGTCCAGGTCATCTTCGCTGCAGGCGCCCAGCAGCACAACTGCAAAAAGGGCCCAAAGCACTTTGTGGAGTGAGGTAATCTTTTTCATAATCGTATATAGTGTTTTAGTTAATCAGGGTTTGTTCAGCTCCCTAAAACGAAGATTGTGAATAATCAAAAGCGTTGCTTTTGTTTAATGTTATTTATAAAAACTTTAACAAAAATACTATTTACCCTAAACAAAAAGGCCGCCTTTCGGCGACCTTTCATCATTTTGGAAGTGTTTGGTATTTCCTTCTACAGGTTGGGCAGCATCACTTTGTTCAGTACGTGGATCACTCCATTATCCGCCTGTACATCAACAGCAATGATTCCTATATCCGTGTTCCCGGCTCCATCGGTAACATCTGCGATGTTGCCTCCGGTTCCCGGAAGGGTAATCGTGATATTGTCTCCCTGAAGGGTGGGGGCTACATTGGCACCCATCATAAGATCTCCGGAAGCAATATTGGCCTCACCTACCACGTGGTGCAGCAAAACTTGGGTCAGCACCGTTTCACCTGGAATCTCCGCAAGTGCATCAAAGGCATCGTTGGTGGGAGCGAATACCGTGAACTCCGGATTGTACCCATCCGCATTGCTGCCTTCGGTTCGGGAAAGGATGCTTACAAAATCTGTTCCGGGAGTCAACTCCGTCAGGGCAGTTACCAGGGTAGAGAAATTTGGATCGGCTGCAGCAAACGTAACTACGGTTGGCAGGTCGATCACGGCGTCCACAGCGTGGATGATTCCGTTGGTCCCTACGATGTCTGCCTCGGTTACCGAGGAGATTCCGTTAAAGGTTACCCCTCCAGAGGTATTGAAATACAGGCTCATTGGATTGTCGTTGGGCCCTGTCACGCTGGAGTTGGTATAACCTGCTCCCAAACCAGTCAGGTCGGTAGAACTGGTTGCTCCACTCAACACGTGATTCAACAGAATGCGTGAAAGCACGGCAGTATTAACGCCTCCGAGATCAGCACCGTCGAGGAATGCATCAAAGGCAGCGTTGTCAGGGGCCAGAACGGTAAAAGGTCCCTCGCCTGCAAGCACGTCAATAAGATTGCCATCAGCTGCTCCCAAAGCGGTCACCAGGCTGGTGAAATTTGGATTTGCCGCACCGTGGGTCAGGATGGAAGGCAGTGGAATAACGGCATCGACGATGTGTATCGTTCCGTTGGATGCATCGATATCTGCTCCTCCGTCAGTAACCGCAGACACGTTATTGAAACGTACCCCAGCAGTGGCGTTGAAGTAGATGCTGATGTTGTTACCGCCCGCACCCGTGGCACTGGTACTTGCATAACCGGTTCCGGCACTGGCCAGGTCGCTGGAAGTAATGTCCGCAGCAATCACATGGTTCAGCAGGATTTCAGCCAGGACATCAGAAGGCACATCCTCTACGGAGTCAAACCCGTTGGCGAACAGGAATTCCGTGAAAGCGGCATTGGTTGGAGCCAGAACCGTGAACGGCCCGTCTCCCTGTAATACGTTTACCAGATCTCCATCGGCTGCCTGGAGGGCAGAGACCAAAGCGGTCAGTTCCGGAGTCTGTAGTGCAATTTCTACAATGTTTTGTTGATCCTCGCCTCCGTTTCCGTTATCTCCGTCGTCGTCATTGGAACAAGCAACCGCTGTTAGGAAGAAGGCACTTAATGCGAATGAACGCACAAAAAGCAATGTTTTTTTCATAATGAGTTTTGTTTAATGTTTGACAAATCTAGAAAAAGATTAAACAAAAGTATTCTCCTTAGCAAATATTTAACGAATTGTTCGATGAGTTGCGCAGAGGTCCCTTACAATAGGGGATATGGAGATACTGTAAAGAATTACCTCCCTTGGAGATCAAATATTTTTGAGGTAATTACGGCAAGATGAAAGGTTTAGCCATTTTTCAAAACCTAAACAAACCGGCTTTTAAGCAGGTATTTTTGTACTTTTGCCGGCAGTATGAGAAAAGTAGTGGTAGGACTTTCCGGAGGGGTGGACAGCAGTGTGGCCGCCCTGCTATTAAAGCAGCAGGGATATGAGGTCATTGGCCTTTTTATGAAGAACTGGCACGACGATTCCGTCACCATTTCCAAGGAGTGCCCCTGGCTGGATGACAGCAACGATGCGCTGATCGTAGCCGAGAAGCTGGGCATTCCCTTTCAGACCGTGGACCTGAGCGCCGAATACAAGGAGCGCATTGTAGACTATATGTTTCGGGAATACGAACAGGGACGCACGCCAAACCCCGATGTGCTTTGCAACCGGGAAATCAAATTCGATCTGTTTTTGAAACTGGCCATGGACCTGGGGGCTGATTATGTAGCTACGGGGCATTACTGCCGAAAGGATGTTTCCGTGAATGACAAGGGCGAAACCGTGTACCGGCTGTTGGCCGGGAAGGACCCCAATAAGGATCAGTCTTATTTCCTGTGCCAGCTGAATCAGGATCAATTGGCCAGGGCATTGTTTCCCATCGGTGATCTGCTGAAATCCGAGGTGCGTGAGATCGCCGCAGCCCACGGGCTCATTACCGCCGACAAAAAGGATTCCCAGGGCCTCTGCTTTATTGGAAAGGTTCGCCTGCCCGAATTCCTGCAGCAACAACTGAAGCCCAAGGAAGGACCCATCGTGGAAGTTGCTGCGGATGTTTTTCAGTCTGCCAATGGTCAGCAGTTCCATTCCCGGGAGGAGGAACTCGCCCACCTTTCAGCTCCCCCGGACCTTCAGCCATCAGATGGGAAGGTGGTGGGCAACCACCAGGGTGCACACTTTTTTACCATCGGGCAGCGCAAGGGCCTGGATGTTGGAGGGACCCCCGAACCCTTGTTCGTCATCCAAACAGATGTAAAGGAAAATATCATTTATACGGGGCAGGGGAAGCAACACCCGGGGTTGTACCGCCGTGCCCTTTTTGTGAGGGAGGAAGAACTGCATTGGGTACGTCCCGATCTGGCGCTTGAGCCAGACCAGACCCTGAAGGTCCTGGCCCGTATCCGTTACCGGCAGGAACTGCAACCGGCAGAACTCTATAAGATCGACAGCGGGCTTTACGTGGATTTCGAGGAGCCCCAGGCCGCCATCACCCAGGGACAGTTCGTCGCCTGGTACCTGGAGGACGAACTGATCGGCTCAGGGGTGATCGCCTGACTTCCCTAAATAATCCTATACAGACATCAGCCATGGAGAACCGCATAACATCGCTATTTGGAATTGAGCATCCAGTCATTCAGGCCGGGATGATTTGGGCCAGTGGGTGGCGGCTGGCTTCTGCCGTGGCCAACGCCGGGGGATTGGGTTTGCTGGGTGCCGGAAGCATGTACCCCGATGTACTGCGGGAACATATCCGCAAATGTCAGCAGGCCACCAACCGTCCTTTCGGGGTGAATGTACCCATGCTATACCCCCAGATTGAAGACCTGATGCAGATCATCGTGGAGGAAGGGGTTAAGATCGTTTTTACCTCTGCGGGAAACCCAAAGACCTGGACCTCCCATCTGAAAGCACAAGGGATTACCGTCGTCCATGTGGTGAGCAGCGTCAAGTTTGCGCTAAAGGCCCAGGAGGCCGGGGTAGACGCTGTGGTTGCCGAGGGTTTTGAAGCCGGCGGGCATAACGGTCGGGATGAAACCACTACCCTGACGCTGATCCCGGCGGTTCGGGAAAAGATCGATCTCCCCCTGATCGCTGCAGGAGGCATCGCCACCGGGAGGGCCATGCTGGCTGCCATGGTGCTCGGGGCCGATGGGGTTCAGGTGGGCAGCCGTTTTGTGGCCAGTGAGGAAGCTTCCTCACATCCTGACTTTAAACAAAGGGTTGTCGAGGCCGGGGAAGGGGATACCCAGCTTACCCTGAAGGAACTCGCCCCGGTTCGAATGCTTAAAAATAAATTCTATCGGGAAGTGCAGCAGGCCTACGACCGATGTGCTTCTCCGGAACAGTTGAAGGAATTGCTGGGACGTGCCCGCGCCAAAAAGGGAATGTTTGAAGGGGACCTGGACGAGGGAGAGCTCGAGATCGGGCAGGTATCGGCCCTTATCCATGACATCCTTCCTGCCGCACGGATTGTGGAAAACCTCCTCTCAGAATTCGAGACGGCCCGCAAAGAAGCTTCAAAGATGAAATTCTGATAGGCAGCGCTTAAAACGCAGAGCGATCAATGCGGATATCGGCATATTGCCAGACCTCCTGAAATTCTTCCTCCACCCGGGCAGCCTCTGCTGTCTTTCCCTGGGCTTTCAGGGCCTGATGCAGGCCCAGCAAAGACCATCCATTCTGGCGAAGCCGCCTGAGGTCCTCCCGGTA
>CBFCWO010000144.1:0-5458 GCA_965601625.1 uncultured Flavobacteriaceae bacterium
CCCCGGTCAATCCCATGGTAATGTAATCCCGCCCGTTTCGCCTGGTATACTCATAAGTATGGGTATGTCCGGCAAACACGGTATAGGGTCGGTCTTGCAAAAGCGCCTCCAACCTGGTGAAATTTCCGGGGTCAGGCTGGGTCCAGGCCGGGGTGTGCATAAAGGCAAAGGTCCAGCGCACATCCGCGTTTTCTTTGAGGACTTTTTCGAAATACGCTACCTGTGCGTCACTGATATTGACCTGACCTGCCCAGGTTTCCAATTCAACAATAATTTCCCTCGCTTCGGCCGGAGCTACCTTGCCCGCCTTGACATTGTTGTATTTTTCTTCCATATCAGGACCCGGATCATTCTTAGGAGGGTCTTCAGTGCTAACCAGTAGGAAGAGTACGTCATTGTAGATAAAATGAGAATAGGAACGCTTTACCCCTGCGCGGTCGAACCATACCTTTTCAGAAGGGTCCAGGTTGACATCGTGGTTCCCGGGAACTGTAAAAAAGGGCATCCGCAAAGGCTGGAGGGAAGCGTCAATCTCTTCCCACATAGTGAGCAAGGTGGCCTCGTCTTCCACATACCCCTCGATCATATCTCCTATATTCACAACGAATTCCGGCTGAAGCAAATTCAGCATGTCTACGGCGGCCGGGAATACCCCGGGTCGTCCTCCCCCGGTTCGGTCACCGACCACGGCAAACTGGAAATGAGCGGGGCCCGTTGGAAAATTAAGGTGGGTATAGTTCTTGACGCCTTCCTCGTTTTTAAATTCAGTATTAGGTTCCTGGGGGTATATGGTGCTCAAAAAGAGCAATGCCAGCAACCCCAGGAATGTATTTCTCAGGATAGAAGTGTTTTTCGTTTTCATGATAGCTTAGGTTTTAATGTTCTTAAATTGGCTTTGAATACTTCCTCACAGTTTTTCGGCAAATGGGACACTCCAGGTCTTCATGGCATCCAGGTCCGCCTGGTAAATCCGCAGGGTTGGGCTCAGGTTGATATCCTTACGTTCAGTGGGTAGCCAGTTTTCCTGCGGGACTCCATCGGGCTTTTCGCTGGCGATATAGATTTCAATGCCGCCTGCATCGTTGAGCTTCATGCCTGCATTCTCACCCACGCTGTACTTTTTTTGATCATTGGGGATGAAAAAGCCGTTTTCCAGATCATACAGGGTTATGGACCAGAACGCCCTGGCCGGGGGCAATTCTTCCGCACTCATTTTTATTACATAGTCATTCATGGCATTCATAGGCTCGCCATCTGCGGTTTGGATCTGAGGATAAATGGCTTCCTCCTCCGGCATTCCAATGGGTCCCAGAATGGAAACATTCAACAGGGTTTCCAGATCAGTTTCGCCCTTGGGCTGGAACATTTTTGACTGGATTTTCTTGCGAAAGCCGTCGTCCACGGATTTTTTCATTTCTTCCTCCTTGATCCGATCTGCTATCGCCCTGAGTTCGGCTCCCTTGACCTCAATCCCGGTTTCGGGATTATAAGTGCCTCCGGGAACGACTCCCAGGGACTTGTAGATTTCGAGTACTGCTTTATCCAACGGATTATCCGGATCGAATGAAATGTGGTTAAAGACAAACTGCATCACTTCCAACAGGTTGTTTTCGAATACATCAGCGTCTGTAGTCCCCACATCCGGAAACGCAACAGGGCTGAGTGGGAGGTCCTCATTTCCCTGATAGGAACTTAAACTGAGTAGTTCAATGGACTTGATCTGAGATACGACCTTTTCGAACCGATCGGGATCGCTGGCGTGCGGCATGATCCTGAAAACAGCGGAAACAAAATCCCCGGTGGCCTTGAAATAATGATCCATGCCTTCTATTTGTTCTCCGTCGTAATTCCTTGTGTGATCGGAATAGATCAGGATAGTGCCCTCTTGTCCAAAGTCACCGGCTCCGGTGGTTAGCGGTATGTTCACATAGTGGTCATAGGCCGTGATCATCAGGGAAACATATTTGGAATCAAAACCAGGGAACTTGAGGATCATCGCATCGTTCCTGAGGTCGAGTAGTGCAGAGGAGTAAAACGTATCGTTGTTTGGCCTGGCAATATCGGTAAGGGTATGATCTTTAAGTTGGGTATCGGATTGCAGGGTGTTCCAACCGCCCTGGGCCATGGCAAACTTATTGGTGACATTGTAAAGGGCCACATACTGGAAGGACCTTTTGACCAGATCTTCCATTTGTTCCGGGTTTAAAACCGCATAGCCCTGATCATCCACGGGGATGGTCGCTTTTGATTGGTCTTGCTTGCAGTTTACCGAGAGGAGGATTGCGAGAAGCATTAGCAGGAAGGATTGGAGGTTTCTCATCGTATAGGTTTTTATAAGGTGAATGACTAAACTGAGGTATTTGGGTTTAAATAGTTAATTATCAAACATTTTGAGGACTTAAAGGTATTTCGAAAGCCTATCACCATAAATGACCTGCATCAGTTGATGGGGTCTGAAAACCACCTATTTTAGATCGGGTTCTGCGCAACTCCCAAGTGTAGAAACCAAGGATCGAATGCTAATACAAATGCTACTGATATGCGGGTAGAAGGGTAATATTAAAACCCGATAATTTGAACTCAGGCTTTACATACAAGACTACACTGTTGGGGCTGGTATTCCTGGCTTCCGCACACCTGACGTGTCAGGATATACAGCCCCGGGTATATGCCCCGGCACCTACAGGGGTGAACCTAATTACGCTGGGGTATGCCTATTCAGACGGAGCGGTTTTGTTCGACAAAACCATCCCGATAGATAACGCATACGCCAACATCCACGGTTTCAGCGCTGCCTATTCCCGTTCCACCGCCCTGTTCGGCCGGGCTGGCCGCTTTGATGTTGCCGTACCCCTGGTCACAGGCAATTGGGAGGGTGAGGTACTGGGAGAAACACAAATCACTTCTCGTTTTGGTATCGGTGACCCCGTATTGCGGTACGCCTATTTTATTTCCGGAGCTCCTGCCCTTTCCCCGGAAGAATTTGCTGGATTCCAGCCCAGAACCATCGTGGGGGTTACCATCCGAATGCAGATACCTTTGGGTGAATACGATCCCAACAAGTTAATAAACCTCGGATCCAACCGATGGGTTTTCAGTCCCCAGGTTGGGATATGGCATGTGGTAGGTAATTTTACTTTTGAAGCGTATACCGGGATATGGCTTTTTACCGACAACAAACAATTTCTGGGATCTCAGGTTCGAACACAGGATCCCCTTTTTACCTTTCAGCTGCATGCCTCCTATGAGTTTCAGGGTGGGGTTTGGATTGCAGCCTCCTCCCGACAAAGCCTCGGTGGGGCGGTCACGGTTGACGATGAAGACAGGTTCGTTCCAGAAAGCAATAACCGGATTGGTGTTTCTCTTTCCATCCCTCTTAGACCGAGGCATCAGCTGAAGCTCATTGCCACTACCGGAGTAACTGCTACAATCGGGAATGATTATGACACATTAGGGATTGCCTGGCAGGCAGTTTTTTAGGTGAAATCACCTGCAACACCTAAGGAATAATAAGTGTCCTTATTCATTATAAAGGCTGTTAAATTTTAGGGTGTTTGCCACTGGCCGCTGCCCACTCTTTAAAGTCTCCAGTAGGCAGTCGCAGTAAACAGAATGATTTCACACATTACGTTCAACGTTCAAACTGCCTGCCGGCAGCGTTCAAAGATCAAGCGTTTTGCATAGCGCAGCATCCTGTTTTTAACCTTGCATTGAACCTTGAACGTTCATTTTGTTACATTCGACTGCCAACTGCCACTGCCCACTGCCAACTCAGGATTACCGCCCGGTGGGCGGTGATCCTTAACGCTCCGTAGTCTAAATGAAAAGCTCCCAGCCGCAGGCTGGTTGCTTTTTCTTTCCCCACTTCGGCTTGCAAGCAAGCTTGCGCCTCGTTAGGAAAGAAAAAGCCCGCCTTTCAGGCGAGCTTTTCATCCTTAAGTGATCGCGCCAGGATTCGAACCTGGGACCGTCTGCTTAGAAGGCAGATGCTCTATCCAGCTGAGCTACGCGACCATGTTTTTTGGCGAAACACTGATCAAATCAGGGCTTCGCCCGCCCTAGCACATTTTCCTGTGCCTAGGCGGGGCAAATATACAATTAACCCTAAAAATCATGATAAAAAAATCACGAAGAAGATTCCGGAGCACTATGCCATGGGGTTGATTGGGAATGCCTATAGAATCTTGAAAAAAGAATCCCGTACTTGTATAATTTTTCTAACTTGTTCGGTCATGAATCTTCACGCGTTCAAAGCTGGCATCCTACGTTATCTCCCCTTTTGGATATGGGGGTTATGTGCCTTTCCATTGGCAGCCCAGTCCGATACCGAATCCGAATCCGAATCCAAAGTCAGTCTCAAGTACACCAATAAGGGGTTTCAGCTCAAGACGGAAGATGATAAATTCCTCCTCCACCTCGAATCCCGCCTGCAGTTCCGCTTTGCCTCTCCGGGGGACCAGAATCCGCTGACGCTGGATGACCTGGAGACCGAAAAACCGGTCTTCAAGATCAACCGGGCGCGGTTGAAGGTTGGGGGGCATGCGTTTGATCCGAACCTCAAGTATTATTGGGAATACGAGCTGGGGCAGGGCAACCTGCTCGATTTCAGGGTGATGTATGAAAAGTTTGAAGCCTTTAAGATCAAGGTGGGCCAGTGGAAGACCTTCTACAACCGGGAACGGGTCATTTCTTCGGGGAAACAGCAATTGGCGGAGCGGTCGATTATTACACGGCCCTTTACAATAGACCGGCAGCAGGGGGTCTCGGTATATGGGCGGGTTTTCAAGGAGACCCTGGCGGATTTGACCTATCACGCTTCCGTGCTCACGGGCATGGGGCGTGGGGCCTTTGACAATGATGACAAGAACTTTATGTATGTTGGCAGGTTGCAGTGGAACTTCCTCGGCCGTGAGCTGGGCATGACCAGCTCAGATCTCGAATTCCATGAGAAGCCGGTGGGGTTGATTGCCGTGGGCGCCGTGACCAACCGGAGCCCGTTTACGCGTTTTTCACAGGCGGGAGGCGGACAGCTGATCGGCTATGATGAAGGCGTAGCCGGACAGTATCGGGTAAATCAGGGCCTGCTGGAAACCGCCTTTATGTACAAAGGATTTTCCTGGCAGAATGAGTTTCACCGAAAACAAATTGATGATCGTGTCAATGACAGGATTACCACCCTGGTAGGGAGCTATTACCAGGCGGGTTATTTCTTCCACAACCTCTGGGATGCCATTCCCCAGCCCTTGGAATTGGCGGCGCGCTATGCGCGCTATGTGCCGGACACCGAACTGCCCGAAAACCTGGAAGAGGAATACACCATTGGCCTGAACTGGTTTTTCAGGGGCCACCGAAACAAACTGACCGCGGAAATCTCTGTATTTGATTTCAAGACCGATGTGGACAATTTCGAAAACCGAACCCGTTTCAGGCTTCAATGGGATATTTCTTTTTAAATGTC
>CBFCWO010000145.1:0-5338 GCA_965601625.1 uncultured Flavobacteriaceae bacterium
TCCCAGTAAAGCGAAATATTACTAATAAATTTTTTTCAAAAAGATCGAATTATCATTATATATACTTCATTAAAAAGAATACCTAAATGTGTTTATTCTCTTAAATATTATTTTTTAAGAAAAAAAATGTAATTTTAGGTAAGTGCCAAGTTAATCCAATTAGACGGTTAACTTCCTGCCCTGGTTTCCCCCACCAACATATGCAGGAAGGTGGAATATAAATAAACAATCAACCAAAAAGATGCGGCCCTTCTCCCCAACCCGGTTGCATCCCTAAACTCTGCACATTATGCCAACAGCTTGCAAGGGCTTTGTGGTAGTGATCCTGTTTTTTTCACTCCTTTCAATTAATGCACAGGAAAAAGTAATCTCAGGGACCGTTGTCGACCAAACGGCCGTTCCTTTGCCCGGGGTCACCATCATAGTGGAAGGCACCACTCGCGGAACACAAACTGATTTCGACGGAAATTATAGCATACGCGCCTCAGTGGGGGAAGCGTTGCAGTTTTCCTATCTGGGGCAGAAGACTGTAATCATTGCGGTTGGCACTTCTTCGGTGATCAATGTTACCCTGGAAGAGGACGCAGAGGCCCTGGAAGAGGTGGTGGTGCAGGGATACCGGACTGCCTCACGTGAAAAATCCAGTATAGCGTCCCAAACGGTAACCTCGGAAACTATCCAGGACCGCCCCAATGCCAGCGTGATTCAGACGCTGTCCGGACAGGTAGCCGGTTTGGAGATCAACACCGTTAGCGGACAACCGGGAGCTACTTCTACCATCCGTATCCGGGGGGTCAATTCCATCAATGGCAATACCTCCCCATTAATCCTTATCGATGGTGCTCCTGTAGATGAGCGCTTTTTTCGAAGTATCAACCCACAGGATATCGCCTCAGTAGATGTCCTGAAAGATGCAGGTGCCACTGCGGTTTATGGGAACAGGGGTGCTAATGGGGTTATTGTCATTAAAACAAAGCAAGGAGGATTTAACACTCCTTTACAAATCAATTATACAGGTATCCTCAGCTTCAATTCACAACAGGACAACAAATATGACCTAATGAATTCCCAGGAGCAACTTACCCTGGAGAATCAGCGAGGAGTTGGGGAAGGAGCGGGCCTATCCCCCGGGGAGATCGCTCTTGCCCCTACTTTTGAATGGTCGGAGTACTTTTTCAGAACCGGGCTCACTCAGAACCATAACCTCAGCCTGCAGAGCGGTGGGGAACGCTTTACCCAGTTTACCTCCCTGGGCTATTTCGACCAGGAAGGGATTCTTTTAAACACAGACCTTAAGCGATTCAGTATTCGAAACAACCTTTCAGGCAAATCGGCCAACGACCGTTTTAGCTACGGGACCAACCTGAGCATCAACTATTCCAAATCCAACCAACCCGATGCCATCGGCACAGGGGCTACGAACCAGAATTACGTTCTTGGGGCCAGTCTCTCGCTCCCGTATAAAACCCCTGATGATTATGTAGGGGCTGAGGCCCTGCTGGATCCATTGCTATTTTCAAATACTCCTCTGGAGCTTATAGACAAACTACGGACCTTTACACGCTTGAATGAAGAAGTCAAAATTATCGGAAGCTTTAACGCCTCTTATAAGATTCTGCCGCAGCTGACTGCGAATATTACGATGAGTGGAGATTACAGCAGTCAATTTCTTACAATCAATGAGCCGCCCGAATCCTTTAACGCCCTGCTTTTTGGCGGCGCTGAGAACCCGACCTCCGGATTGCAGATCCAGCAAAGCCTCAGGGATTTCAGATACAATCAGGTTACCTCCCTTAACTATGCCAACAGCTGGGGAAAGCATTCCCTGGATGCCGGGGCTTATCTGGAATATTTCAAAGCGCATTTCAGGCTCTTTGGATATGATGCCCGAGGCCTGGACCCCAAAACCAATTACCCGGGAGATGGCTCTGGCTTTATCCCTGTTCGATTTGACCAGGATGAACAGGCACTCCTTTTTGTGGACACCCCAATAGCGAACATCTTAAACGCCGGTCTGTTCTCTTATTTCGGGCAGGCGGATTATGATTACGACACGCGTTATGGATTTACCGGAACCCTCCGGCGTGATGCCTCCTTCAGGTTTTCAGACAGCAACAAGTGGGCGACTTTTTATTCCGTTGCCGGGCGCTGGAACATCCACAACGAGGGATTTATGGAAAATTCCGTATTTGACCAGCTCAAGCTTCGGGCCTCTTATGGAACGGCTGGCAATGACCGGATCCTCGGAGGGGTTTACGCCGGGGCTGACCTGACCCAAAACTTTTTTGCCACCGGGCCGGGCTATTCCGCTCTGAATTCGATATTCTTAGGCCAGATTGCCAACACCACTCTAAGGTGGGAAACCGTAGCCCAGTTTGATGTGGGTATCGATTTCGAGGTCTTTGATCGCAGGTTGCGCGGCAGCGTTGACTATTACGACAAACAAACCTCGGACCTGTTCCAAAGCCGACCCATTTCTGCCATCAATGGGGTCACCTCCCTTAATGCGAATGTGGGGGACCTGTCCAATACGGGATTTGATTTTACCCTCAATTATGACCTTATCCGGCGCACCGAGCCCGATGGCTTGAACCTCACCTTGAATGTCCTTGGAAATTTCAACGAGACCCAGGTAAACAACATCCCGACAGAAGATGGCCAAACCCTGAACAACGATGGGTTCACTGGTTCCAGAAACGGCGGGATCCTCAATGAATTTTTCCTGATACGTTATGTGGGGGTGAACCCGGCCAATGGAAACTTACTCTTCCTAACTGCGGACGGAGAGGTTACCGAAAACCCAGATGCAGACACCGACCGTGTCTGGCTGGGGAAAAACCTGATTCCAAAATGGCAGGGAAGCTTCGGGTTCAACCTGGAATACAAAGGATTCTTTATGACCACCCAATTCAATTATGTCACGGGGGTACACCGGTGGGACCAGGACCTGGAGGGTTTTCTGAATCCCAATTTTGTTGGTAGCTTCAGGACATCCAGGGATCTTCTTCGCGTATGGACCCCGGAGAATCCGGTGACGGACGTCCCCTCCTATGATGCCTTTAACCGGGATGCTTTCACATTTGTTTCTGACCGGTACCTTAAGGAAGCAGACTATCTGCGGCTTAGGTTTGCCCAGATCGGCTATAATTTCTCACAGCGAATCCTGGGCAATACAGGGATTTCCAGGCTGCGCGTCTTTGGTAATGCAGAAAATTTGTTTACGCTGACCAAATGGCGGGGCTTTGATGCAGAGGCACAGGCCAACGGTTTTGGCCTTTATCCAACCCCCAGGATATTTTCCGTCGGATTTGAAATCGGATTCTAATCAATTACTGAGATGAAGCACTTCAAAATAACACTCTTGATAATCGGCATAATTTCAGGCCTCACTTCTTGCAACGATGCCATTGAAATTGAACAGAAGGGTCGTCTGGATGCGGAGGCAGCCTTTCAGAGCGTAGACGATCTGGTCTCCGGTCTGTACGGGGTCTACGACCGTTTTGACATAACCCCGGACATTGCCTTTCAGTCGGTCTTTACCGATGAACTGGCCATTGGGTTTGAGAACGCCGGCCAGGGGCTGGCCGACTATGCCTTTGTGCTGAATGCCAGCACCATAGCTCCGGAAGCCTTCTGGGTAACCGGTTATGAGCAGCTCAATGCAGCAAACCGCCTGATAGATGCGGCCCTCGATCTTTCCGACGAGGAGATTGATGAAGACCGGGTCCTGTACAACCAGGTTTTAGGTGAGACCTATGCCCTCCGGGCGTGGGCACACTTTAAACTGCTCTCCTACTACTCCACGGACTACACCGATGATAATGCCCTGAGCGTGATCAACCTGGATTTCGTGCCTACCATCGACCAGCAGCTCCTCCGAAACACCAACGGTGAAACCTTTGCCCTTATCGAGGCAGATCTCACCCTGGCTGAAGATCTCATGGGTGTCAATTTAGGGGTCACCCGTATTAATGATGATTTTGTCACCGCGCTTCGGGCACGAATTGCGGCCTACCGCCAGGACTATCCCACCGCTGCAGCACTCAGTCAACAACTGATAGACAAATATCCACTGGCCAACCGGGCAGAGTATGAGGCGATGTTCCTGGACGAATCAGATGGGGAGGTGATCTTCAAGCTCGAACGTACCAATACCGACAATTATGACGGGCAGGGCAATGTAGGTTTCCCGGATGCAGGTGGCTGGGCAGGAGCCTGCTTTGCCTTTGTGGATGCCACCATTACAGGTGCACCGTTTTTTGAAATAGGACGCTCCTTGTTCAACATTCTAGACCCGACGGATGTGCGGTACGAGGTAAATGTGGCCCCTTCCAGCCTGATCGACCCCGACTATGAGATCAACCAGGATCCCTCCCTGGACATCCTGGTGATCCAAAAATATCCGGGTTCGGAAGGTACCCCATTGATGAACGATCTGAAGATCTTCAGGGTCTCAGAGATGTACCTGATCCAGGCCGAGGCGGCCGTAGCGGCAGGAAGCCTCGGTCAGGCAGCCTCTGTCATCAAAGAAATACGGGACGCCCGTTTTGGGACGGATACCCCATTACCAAGCTATGGAAGTGCAGCGGACGCCTACGCTGCCATATTGGATGAGCGGCGTGTGGAACTCAGTTTTGAAGGCCACCGCTACCTCGATTTAAAACGCCTTGGTACCCGCGCGAACCAGGGAGTTATAAGGGATGCTGTTGATTGTTCTATCAATGGGGCCTGTTCGCTGCCGGCAGACGACTTCCGGTTTACGATGCCTTTGCCGATTGTGGAATTCAACGGGAACCCCGGCTTGCGGGAACAACAGAACCCGGGATATTGATTAAATCTGATAAGGATGAAAAAAAAGATCACCATACTGCTCGTCGCCCTGACAACTCTTATTTCCTGTGAGGAGGACCTGGTCATTTACGATGTAGAAAACGGACAGGCCATTGTCGCTTTCAATGGCGCTACAACGGTTGATCTCCCCGTCACTCAGGAAGGGGAATCCACATTGGATCTCGAGGTAGGCGTAACCACGGTCTCCAATGCAGACCGAACCTATTCCGTGACCGTTGACCCTTCATCGACGGCCGACCCCTCTCAATATACCGTTGGCGAAACGGTCATTATCCCGGCAGGGAACTTTTCCGGTGGGCTCACGGTGACCGGTAATTTTGAAGCGGTACCTGACGGGGTTACGAACACCTTGATTTTAAACCTGAATGAGCCCAGTGAGGATCGTTTAGGAGACCGTGCTCAGGTTACGGTGAATTTATTCCGGTTCTGCCCGTCCGAAATTGCGGCTGAGTTTACCTGGGTAGCTTCCAATTTTGTGTACCAGGGC
>CBFCWO010000146.1:0-5287 GCA_965601625.1 uncultured Flavobacteriaceae bacterium
ATCCTTCATCCGCCCACCTGGTAAGGGAATATTATTATTTCAGCAGCGGTACCCTTCCCCAATCCAGGATGGTCCCGGTCATTGATGATGGTTGTTATGACTTCATCTTTTTTAAAGAACGAGACAGCGTCCTGCTTTCAGGCCCTGATAAACAGCGACATCCCATTCCCTTTAAGGTCTTCACGATCCATCAGTTGAAACCTCCTTACAGGATTCGGTTTGGGGAGTCACTTACCTTTTTTACCATTAAGGTACAACCCTGGGCAAATGCACATTTTTTCTCCTTCCTCGAAGGCCCAGGGGTCTTTGATCTGTTGGCTGTACAACCGGAGTTAGAGCGTTTCCATATGAAGGTTTTTGAAACGGAGAACCTGTCGGATACGTTTGACCTGGCAGACGGGCTTGTGTCTATGACCGAACAGTTGTTAAGTCCCTCAGCTCAGTGGGTAAAGCAAATATGTGAGGCCATTTACCAGGAACGTGGGATGACTTCAGTGAACACCCTTAGCGAAATTTTCGGGAAATCCCGTCAGTATTTGAATCGAATTTTTAAACAAGAGGTACTGTATTCCCTCAAACAATTTATCCTTACAGTGCGCATCATGGACCTGGTAAAGTATCGCATGGCGAATCCTGAGATCTCACTGACCGATCTCTGCTATGAGTACGACTATTTTGATCAACCTCATTTCAACAGGGATTTCAGACGAATCTGCGGGGTAACCCCTACCCAATTCTTCGGGAACCTGCCGGATTTCCTGCTGCGTCATTAAGGGTTTCCGTTTTTACAAGGACATTTGGCAGATTTGGACGTGCTTTGCAATTAAAACAAACCCGATGAACCGGACTGTACTGATCCTTATCCTGATCGCCACCTGGCTTTCACTTCCAGTTTATGGACAATCCGAAGATGGAAATACCCAGCTAAGGGTACCGTATGATACCCTGGCAGAAATTGCCCATACCTATATGGACAAGCTAACCGCCCTGCGCCGGTTTAATGGAGTGGTTTTGCTAAAGAAGGATGGGCAACTAGTCTTGAAGGAATCTTACAATATGTCTGCGGATACTGCGACCACCTTGTATGTGACCCCTGACCATCAGTTTGATCTGCGTTCTGTAGCAAAACTATTCGCCAAGGCCACTGTTCTCCAACTGGAAAAAGAGGGACTTATTGGCAGGGAGGATACGATCGGGAAGTACCTGCCTGGTTTTCCCAATGGTGAACGGATCAAGATCCAGCACCTGATGGACCATAGTTCAGGCCTCCCTCGTGAACTGAATAGTTCGATTTCCAATACCCTCGAACTGGAGCCCAGGACGGTAGTTCAATTAGCTGCAAAAGAATCCCTGGAGTTCGAACCTGGCAGCCGTTCGCAATATTCGAATGTCGGATATCAGCTATTGTATTATATCCTGGGGACTTTATGCGAAGGCTCTTTCTCTGGGTGTCTGGATGCAAAATACTTTGAGCCCCTGGGAATGTCCGGAAGCGGTGGGAATTTTGATGAGGACCTTTCCGGCCCATCCCTTTATGCCTATGGACATTACCTTGACGGTGAGGGCCGGCTTCAAACGGTAAAGGAATTTCCACCCGACGACATGAAAATGGGGAATCTCCATTCCACGGTGGACGATCTGGGCAGCTTCCTGGAATCTCTGGATCCCGACACCTTCAATGCACTCTTGGATAAGGGCCGTATTTCCCAAGCGGGGGGTACCCGTGGAAAACGCGCTTATATAGAGCGAAATTATAAGGATAGCTATACCATCGTATTCCTGGCAAATTACGACCAAATCCCGTTTGAACAACTGGTAGCCGACCTCCAAAGGATATTGAAGGGCGAACCCGTGGATATGCCCAAACCCATTTCCCGTGAAGCGGTCCATGTAGCCCCCGGGATTCTTAAGAAGTATGTGGGTACCTATGATTTGGTTGATGCAGGCCACCTGCTGCTCAGCATTAAATTGGAAAACGACAGCCTTTGGGTCTATCAGAAGGGTCAGAATAACGGGGTTTTATATCCGGAAAGTGAGCGGATATTCTTTAGCGACCCTGGTTCAGCAGAATCCCTGGAATTTGTAGAAGATCCTTCCGGGGACTTCTATCTTCTGCTTGATTTCCAGGGGGTTCGTTGGAAAGGAGTCAGAATAGCGGATTAATCATCCGGACCTTCAAATGTATCTGGCAAAAGGAAGAACTTTCCCATTCAGGCTCATTTTTCTAGCTCTAAAAACGCTTGCTGCAGTTATACGGCCCCCACCCACCCGAGATCAATCTACGCCACCTTTACGAAATCAGCCAGCAGGTTCGCGAAAACCATTCCGTTTATGGGGTAAAAATCAGCTTTCGGGGAGCGGAAGGTCCTCTCATTTGGAGATCTATTAATCGCAAAGTTGCCTTGGTAATCCCATCAGGCAGTTCTTCACGTGTCAGCAGCTGCATCATTTGCCACCGGATACCCCATAATATAAAATCCCAGTGCTTTCTGATTAGACTTACGGGCTTCGGCAACCTTCCAGCGGTAATTCGGAGATTGTACTTTCTCCAAAAGCGTCTCGATATCCTCAAAGGAATAGGTGCGCATCAGTGAGGCCTGGCCGTCCCATGCATAGATCATTGGAATGACTGGGATGAGGTAGGTGAAAAAAAGCTGGGAGAACCTCAGGGGCCTCACGAAAGGGGTCATAAACCAGGTCATGATCATCAGAATAAGCAGGGAAACCGGAAGAAACAGAAGCCAGACCAGGAATGGAATGTTGTTTTTAGCGATCTCATAGATCAGGATAGGCTTTTTGCTTTGGGCTGCCGATTCCAGGATTGCCAGGGCTGATTCAGGCGGCATGTGGTGGAAGCTCGCTATCATGGTCCGCAGGCCCTCAGGAGCCGTTTCAAGGCGAGTGGCATCCACCGGTTCCTCATGGTAATGGACATGCTCAAGGTCCCTTCCGTTGATCTCGCTGACCACGTCTGGGTGGGGGTAAAGATCGGTCAGCAGAAGTTTTTTGGATGGTGCGGACGCCTTTGCATTCAATTGATCGAGGACCAGCAGCATGGGACCTCCTGAGCCGGAACCCAGGTCGGTGATCTGCGAAAAGGGATAAACGCCTTCCAATTCCGTTATCAGGCCGGCAATGACCTGTGGGGTACCCATCATTTTATGGAGTACCTGAAGCAAATTGGTTATTCCGTTCCGTATAAACGGAGGCAGCCATTGAAAGTCCTCGAATTCAAATAGTTCGCGCCGCTTCATATCCCAGGGGTGTCTTGGTTCATTTCGGTGGCAAGGCCAACCGGGTTTTTCATGCCGTTGAGGTTTTTAACTCCAAAAACGCCTGTTGCAGTTTTTGTGTGACGGGCCCGGGCTGATCCCTGTACATAACGTGCCCGTCGATTTCCCGTATCGCCATGACCTGTGTACTGGTCCCGGTCAAAAAGGCTTCATCCATGTTTATGATTTCACCGGCTGGAACCCCTTCCAGGCGGACCGGGATTCCCAGGTTCTCACAAAGCTCCAACACCACCTGCCGTGTAATCCCGTCGAGGATAAATACATCGGCCGGATGGGTATAGACCACCCCGTCCTTCACAAAGAAAATATTGCAGTGAGAGGCCTCCGTAACGATACCTTTCCGTACAAACACGGTTTCATAGCAGCCCTGCTGCACAGCGTATTCATTGGCCATCACATTTCCCAGGAGGGAGGTCATCTTGATGTCGCAGCGGGACCAGCGATAATCTTGCTGGGTGACCACCGCAGCAGGGGTCGTATTGATCTCCGGGAGTCTTTTTTTCCAGGCATACATCATGGCCGTGGGAGGTATGTCGCTGGGGTAGGCATGTTGCCTTGGGGCCACGCCCCGGCTAACCTGAATGTAAAGCATACAGTCCTGATCCGTAAGCCCGGAGGCTTCCAAAAGGTCGGGGATTCGTGCTTCCAGCTGGTCAACATCCATCGCGATCCCGATCTTTTTCAGGCAGGTCCTCAAGCGATCCATGTGGGCAGGGCCGTAAAAGAACCGCCCCCCAATCTGCGCCATGACCTCATAGATGCCATCCCCGAAGATAAATCCCCGGTCAAAGACTGAAATCCTGGCATCCTGTGCATCCAGGATGTCCCCGTTTAGGTAGACTTTAGAAGGATAATCTGGCTTCATGACGTGGTCCGCATTTAATGATCAGTACCTAAAGATACACAGATCCCTGCAGGAATGGTTGGTTGGGGATAGGGGAGAAGCACTCCAAAACTGAGCGCTTTTGGATTGAGGCAATGCCGGGTCAGGTGAGGGGTGCGCCCTGTCTATATCACAGTCTGAACTCAGTCACATTTTCGTCCGTGCCAAAAATATGGGGATAGTGTTCCCTGATGTTCTGTTTTATAAAGTCTAATGGAACATCTTCAAAAGGCCCGTAATCCTCCAGGTATTCCATAAAGAGGCTCCCCTCCCGGTTGAATTGCTGCAAAAAGGAATGGTTTTTCCCGTCAAACTCCAGGGGTTCCACCTGGAATCGCTCGCAGAGGGATGCATTAAAGGCCGGGGAGACTTTGAGCCACTGACCATTCAGATATACATTTACCATTCCGTGGGGCGTAAGCTCGTTGGAGCCAAACTTTTCGATCAAGCGCTCCACGGCAATATGGTTTTTGACTTTTCCAAGATGCAGCCGAGCCGGAATTCCCAGGCCACGGAGGCAGGCGATCAGCAGAATGGATTTCTCAACACAGTTCCCAGAGGATTTTCCGGCAATCCTGCTGGCTTTAAAATGCTCCCGGGAAAGATTGATGTTATACGGATCGTACCTCCAGCCGTCACGAATTTTAAGGTACAGGGCAATGGCCTTCTTTTGATCACTGACATCCTTCTCCTTTTTCAGATCGGCAATGAGTTCCTGGATTCGGACATGATCAAAATCGAGGTAGTAAGTGGATGCCAAACACCTTGTTTTCTGATCGAGCATCGGCTATAAATTTTGGTGGTGCTACTACACCTTTCTGACCCCAAAGATAATACTAAACAATCGGTCTGATTATGCATTTTAAGACCCGGTAAAAACGGGCTCTTTTAGAGGTGGGATTTTACATCGATTTTGACCCCCTTCGGCAAATGGGAGAGGGGGTGTTAAATTTCTGAAAAGAAACAGAAAATACCTTTAAAAAGTAGGAATATCCCTCAAATATACCTAATAGAAAATTTTCTATATAGGATTATAATAATCATATAACCAGATAAATAAATATTTTTATATAATAATATTATCTTCGTCATACGCAAACTGCTGTCACGG
>CBFCWO010000147.1:0-5216 GCA_965601625.1 uncultured Flavobacteriaceae bacterium
GGAACGAAAAAAGCCACCCGAAGGTGGCATGACAAGCTCTTTTCCTTATCCAACATAATCAAAGGGGCTTTAGATCAAATTGGTGGAGCCGGAGACGGCCGAGCGGGAATAGAAGGTCCGGTGGACCTTCTATAGCGAGGAGCGAGCTGGAGTGTTGGCCTTCGAATCCCGGAGGCGGAACGAAAAAAGCCACCCGAAGGTGGCATGACAAGCTCTTTTCCTTATCCAACAGAATCAAAGGGGCTTTAGATCAAATTGGTGGAGCCGGAGACGGCCGAACGACCAAAAAAGCTCCGGTGGAGCTTTTTTAGTGAGGAGCGGGCTGGTGTGCTGGCTTTCGAATCCCGGAGGCGGAACGAAAAAAGCCACCCGAAGGTGGCTTTTTGAGTGGAGCCGGAGGGATTCGAACCCTCGTCCAAACAAGCAATGACCATGCTTTCTACATGCTTAGTTTTTGTTTGGTTGTCGGCGCGCAACTGACCAAAAACTGCCCATTACGCGCTTAGCTTCTTTAGGTTTATGCGATTATCGAAGCAAGAATCGCACTATGTTGACTTTTATGGTGCTCCCGGATGGGTCGCCGTCAACAAGGGCTACCCGGGAGCATTCAGCTTTCCCGCCTTGCGGGACTAGGCTAAGACTTACTGTAATTCAGTCTGTTAAGCAGCTAAAGCGTAGTTAGACTCGCCATTTAAAAAAGTTGGATCATGAGATTTACGAGCTGTATCCCAGCGCTCGGCATGCTTACATCACCACTGATCTCGCTGTCAAAACCAGTCGGCCCCATATTTTCAAAGAACGCTGCCCCAAATCCTTTACTTCAGGGGGAAGCAGAAGGCAAAGGTACCATTTTAACGGCTGATTTCCTCAATTTGGTATTTGCATACCCTCCTGAATCCACCTATTTTTGAGCAAAATTCATACCAAACCCCGCCCATGATATTCGGATTGATCAGGGAGCGCAAAAACCCGCCGGACCACCGGGTGGTGCTTTCCCCAACGACCTGCCAAAAAGTCCTTTCCAAGTTCCCCGAGGCACAGATATGGGTGGAACCCTCCCCCATAAGGGTTTTTCGAGATGATGAATACCGGGAGGCCGGGTTGCTTGTGCATCACGAGATGTCCGGATGCGATGTCCTTCTGGGAGTTAAAGAAGTGCCGATACAGTCCCTGATCCCCGAAAAGAAATACTTCTTTTTCTCCCATACCATAAAGAAGCAACCCTACAACCGCGAACTCCTGCAGGCGGTCCTGGCGAACGATATCGAATTATTCGACCACGAAGTCCTTACCAATAAAAAGGGTCAGCGCCTGGTGGCCTTTGGGCGTTATGCGGGGATTGTGGGGGCGTATAACGGGATCCGGGCTTACGGATTAAAAAGCGGGGATTTTCATATTCCCAAGGCAGAAACCCAGGTGGACCAGCAAGCCCTGATCCAAATCCTCAGGCAGGTGGAGTTGGCTCCGATCAAAATCGTCCTTACCGGAAGGGGAAGGGTGGGAAGCGGCGCCCGGGAAATGCTCGACGGGATGGGAATTGAAAAAACAGGGGTGCAGGATTTTCTTGGGCAGGAGTTTGACAGGCCGGTGTATTGCCAGATAGACGCCTCTTATTACAATAAAAGGAAGGATGGGATCCGCGGAAACAAGGAGCACTTCATCGCCCACCCTGAATTGTACGAATCAAATTTTTACCGGTTTGCACGGACGGCGGATGTTTTTATAGCAGGGCACTTTTACGGACAGGGTGCACCATACCTGATCACCCGGGAGGATGCTCAGCAGCCTGACTTCCGGATTCGGGTCATCGCCGATATCAGCTGCGATATTGACGGCCCTGTGGCACCCACCATACGGCCTTCGACCATAGCAGACCCGGTGTTTGGATATAATCCTTTTACCGAAGCGGAAACGGATTTCCACAAACCCGAGGCCATAGCCGTTATGGCTGTGGACAACCTGCCTGCGGAACTTCCCAGGGATGCCAGTGAGGGTTTTGGAGAGGCTTTTTATAAGCATGTCATCCCGGCTTTTTTCAACAAAGACGAAGAAGGGGTGCTGGAGCGTGCACGGATGACCCTCAACGGAAAGCTCACCCCACCCTATGCCTATCTGCAGGACTATGTGGATGGGATCGGTTAGTTTGGATTGACGGATATTTTCCAGGTGATCACGGGATGCTCCTTAGGGGCGGTGTAAGCCCCCAGCGCCTTCAGGGAAAGGTCCATAGAATCCAGGACCTCCAGGGTTTTTACCTGCAGGGTATAAGTGCCCTCGGCGGGAATTTCAAAAACAGGGGAGCTGCTGTAGAAGGAATACGGCATGACATTTTCAAACAACAGGTCCGAACTGCTCTGATTCTTTAGCACGATTTTCAAAATCTCCGTTTCCGGGATATAGGAAGCTTCAGTAACTTGAATACTTGCCTGCATCAGGGGTAAAAGCCAGGCAGGCTTGCCTACCCAAAGGCCATTGTAAACCGCAACCGTCCGGCCTTCCACAAGCGCTTCCTTCAGGCTTTCGGCATTGCGCGCTTTGGCGAATACGACAGTGAGCGGGCGGTGATTTCCCTTCTCGGTATAGTCCCAGTCGATCAGACCGTGGATGTCACTGGTTCCAAGGATGGTGAGATTCTGTTCAAGGGCGATATCAAGGGCCTCTTCCGAATAGTCTGTGGTATTGATCACTTCGATCCCCTGCAGTTCCCCATTGCGAATTCGTTCCAGCTGGAAATCACTGAGCACTGGGTTTCCTTTGGGGCGCTGGGCATACCAGGCGGGATGGTTCCAAAACACAAATGCACCCTGCTTTTTGGCCTCCCGAAAGGGAACCGCGGCATCGTCGTTCAACAGTGCATTGGCATCGGTAATAAAGATGGCATTGCTATGCCCCATGGGAGCACTGCGGGTGATTTCCGACCCATGGATAATGATCAGGTCGTGATCCTCCGCTTCCTCCAATGCGATTTCATAGGATCGGTTACGGTCCGGATGCGGAATATCTGCTGCGTGGGGCTGGTATTCCAGGTGCTCGGTAAGGGAGATAGCGTCCAGGCCCTCCCTTAGGGCTTCCGAGACGCGGATATCCGGCCAGACGCTTCCATCCGAAAATACAGTGTGCTGATGCAGGTCCGTCGTCAGGCTGAGATAGCCGGGAATATCCGGAAAATGGACAGGCTTGGCCCCCAGGTGGGAATGCTGGCTGAGCAAAAATCCTGGGAGAAAGAAGAGCAAGGTCGCAAGAAATCTTTGAGTGGTGCTGGTCAAATACATGGGAGGTCTTTTTGGCAATGATATGTTATAAATGTAAAGATTATCCCAGGAAATCTTTAAGGATAGGTTGTCAATTTGAATTCATTAAAACTATGATATTCAGTATTTAAGATGTTACGGAAGTGGAAATTATGCGAAATACGCACCTTAGAATGAAAAAGAATTCTTATTTTGAGAAGCTCATTTCACTGAATATCGTGCATTTTCATTGGATTATTAACGGGGAGCAGGACGAAGCGGACCAGAAGGAATTGATCGATCTGGAATATCGGCTTAGGCCCCGCATTACGAGATTTATCCTGGACCGGCTGGGATATGAATGCTGTGAGGACTTCAATTGCTTTCATTTTGATATAGATATGGTAAGGCGCGAAATCCGCATCTCGGATAGAACGCCACAGGAATTTGCACAGCTGTTATGTGTTGATTTCAACCAGGAGATCAGTGCAAACTGCTGCTGAATGAACCCGGCTGAAGCCTATATCCTTAGCCGGGCGGAACCCTATAAATCCATCTTGCTGCAATTAAAGAATACCATCGAGCGGACGGTCCCGGAGGTGTCCCTGAAATTCAGGTATGGCATTCCCTTCTATTACCTGTTGGACAAACCGTTCTGTTATCTAAATCAATCCGGGAATTACGTAGATCTTGGATTTTACAGGGCTGCCTGGCTGACCCGCCATCTGGACCAGATGGAATCCCGGGGCCGGAAATACATGAAATCCCTTCGCTATAGAAGTCTGGATGCAATCGATATCCAGGTACTGGAAGAGGTGCTGGAAGAAGCTCTGCAAGTGCAGGACCGACCTTCCTACAAACCGGGATAGCTTAGAATTGGTTTACCGTTTCCCTCAGGGCTGTCAGTCTTGAGAGCAGGCCTTTCAACTGGTCCAGGGGCAGCATGTTCGCACCGTCACTCCTGGCAGAGGCCGGGTCGAAATGCGTCTCCAGGAAAATGCCATCCACCCCAGTTGCGATTCCTGCCCTGGCTATGGTATCGATCAACCCGGGCCTGCCGCCAGTCACGCCGGACGCCTGGTTGGGCTGTTGAAGGGAATGGGTTACATCCAGGACGACCGGAGCAAACTTTTTCATGACCGGAATCCCCCTGAAATCCACTATGAGGTCCTGATATCCAAACATGGTGCCCCGGTCGGTGATCATGACATTTGGATTGCCGGAGTCGGTCACCTTGGCCACGGCGTGCTGCATGCTTTCCGGGCTCATAAATTGCCCTTTTTTGAGATTTACGGTTTTGCCGGTTTCTGCGGCGGCCACCACCAGATCGGTCTGACGGACCAAAAAGGCCGGGATCTGCAAAACATCCACATACTCTGCTGCCATGGCTGCATCTGAGACCTCATGGATATCGGTTACGGTCGGCACCTGGAAGGTCTCGGATACTTTTCTCAGGATTTTAAGCGCTTTTTCATTCCCGATCCCGGTAAAGGAATCCACACGGCTCCTGTTTGCTTTTTTAAAACTCCCCTTGAAGATATAGGGGATCTTCAGTTCATCAGTGATATTGATTATGGTCTCGGCAATTCGGAGTGCCATAGCTTCGCCTTCAATGGCACAGGGACCTGAGAGGAGAAAAAAATTTCCACTGGATGTGTGTTTAATCTGAGGAATGTCAGCCAGGACCATTTCTTAAATTTTGCCCAAAGATAACAACTATTGGATGGGCAATGATTATTTTACCTCAATAATCAAAGGTATGCACAGGGTTTTTGCAGGGGTCCTTCTGTTGCTTTTTTCACTCCCGGCCTTTGGCCAACGCGTGGAAAGGGGCTTTGGAACGGTGTATCTCGAACAACACCATTTTCAGGTTAACCTGTTGTTGCCCGGATTCCAGTATGAATTTGGGCTGCTTCCAAACCTCACCGTAGGGGCGGATTTGGGCCTCAGCCTGGCCACCCCCACCGAGGGATACTCTCTGGCCCC
>CBFCWO010000148.1:0-5185 GCA_965601625.1 uncultured Flavobacteriaceae bacterium
GTTTAGATTAGAAGTATAAATGCAATTTTTTTCTGTGTAGCATGATTTTTGATGGTCATATTCAAGATCAAGCTGACTCCTGATATAAGGGGAGAAGCATCAAATTCAACCGGAGCACTCTTGCGGGCCCAAAGCCGGAGAGCCCATAAAAAGTATTGATATGAAAGCATTAACAAAGATATTTATCCTGGCGGCCTTTGTCCTTTCGTCCGCCCTTACCGCACAGCAAATCCGAAAGATTCAGGGAACGGTTTCGGATGGCAGCAATCCTATGAAGGATGTTATGATAGAGGTACAGGGAAAGGACAGCAGCGTATATTCGGATGGGGAAGGTAAATACGCGATTGAGGCTGAAGTAGGGGATATGCTAAAATATTCCTATACAGGCATGAAGGATTACATCGTTCGGGTGGAAGACGTAAGCCGGCATTTGAACCTGATCATGATCCCCGATGTGGAGGAGCTTTCGGAAGTAACCGTCACGGGAACCAACCGGAAATCCCAACAAGATATGGCCATAGAATATGCCACAAACCCAAGGATTATCCGAACCGCTTTCGGCTACCTGGATGCAGACCGGGCCCCGGGACGGGTTATTATGATCGATCAATCAAACATCATGGCGGTGCAGTTGGACATATTCGGGGTGATCCGGAATAGATTCCCGGGAATAAGTGTTGTGGGCAATTGCCAGACTGGGGGTAATGTGATCATCCGTGGTGCCGGATCCATAAGTTCTCCCCGATCGGCGGTTTACGATGTCGACGGATTGGTATTAACGCAGGCGCCGTGCTGGCTGGACCCTTTGCAGATCAAGCGAATGGCCATCATTCCCACCATTGGGTTTTCGGCCCGCTATGGGGCGCTGGGTAATGGGGGTGTTGTGATCATCAATACTATTTCCGGCAATCCTCAGGACCCAAAGATTGTGGATCAGGCACGCCTGCGCAACAATTATGCAACGCAGCCTGTGCTGGGTGCAGAGGCGGTTGCTCAAAGTGAGCCCACCTATATGACAGCCCTTCGGGAAGTGAATTCTGCTGAAGAAGCCAAGTCGGTTTACAACCGGTATGCCGAGCAGTACAGCGGCTCGCCCTATTTTTATCTGGACACCTATCAGTACTTTCACGATCGTCTGAACGATGCTGAATTTGCAGATCAGATCATCCGGGAGAACCGCTTCAGGTTTGACAACAATGCCGCCGTGCTCAAGGGGCTGGCCTACCTCTATCAGGAACAGGGACGCAGTGCCAAAGCACTGGATGTTTACAAAGACGTCTTTATCCTGCGCCCGCAATACAGCCAGTCCTATCAGGACCTGGCAATCGCTTATGAGGATGCTCGGTCCTACGACAAGGCAGCAGGCATGTACGCGCGCTACAAGTACCTGATCGACGAGAACTTTTTGGTGGCCTCGGATCATTTCTCCAAGATCATCCAACACGAAAGCGACAACTTCCTGAAGCTCAATGCTGGCAAGGCCGGGATAGGACTCAAGAAAGTCCTTACCGACCCCTATGTGGAAAATACCACCCGCGTGGTTGTGGAGTGGAACGATACAGAAGCTGAATTTGAGTTGCAGTTTGTCAACCCGGAAGGGCAGTACCATACCTGGAAGCACACCTATGCAGAGAACGAGGAGCGCCTGGTCGATGAAAAGATGAAAGGCTATTCCATGGAAGAGCATATCATCGACAAAGCACTTCCAGGCCTGTGGGAGGTCAATGTCAGGTACCTGGGGAATAAAAGCCTGACCCCAACCTATCTGAAGGTCACCACGTATTACAATTACGGGCAGCGCGACCAGCAGAAAGAGGTCAATACGTTTAAGTTAACCCTGAAGAACAACTGGCAAAAGCTCTTATCCATAAACAATCCCGGGATGAGTCGGGTACGGTAGTGGGCAGGAGTGTCCTGTTTTTCCTGCTGCTGATCCTAAGCCCAACAATCTTTGCCCAACGCACTTTCGAAGGGACCGTTTTAGATGCTGGCACAGGAAAGCCGATCCCTTATGTGAATATCGGGATCGTTGGGGGGAGCACAGGCACGGTCACGGATACGAACGGATCCTTCACGCTGGAATTCCCGCCTGGGAAGGTGACGGCCGTGGATATGCTCCGGGTTTCTTCCCTGGGGTACCGTCCGCTCGAAATCCGGATCTCCAACCTGGAAACAAAATCCCAACCCCTGATCTTCCGCCTCGAACCCGAACCCATTGCCCTGAATGAGGTAGTCCTGTCCACTTCCAAACTCTACCAGGTGGAAGAGGAAATTGGCTACCCGAACCTGGCCGGCAGGGGAGTTGGGTACTGGAAGGACAGCGTAGCCCTGGGCGGCGAGCTCGGGACCCTAATACGCGTGGACAAGGGACAGCGCAAGCTCAATGCCCTTTTCCTCGAAGTGCTGTACAACCCCTCGGACAGCGTCCGCCTGCGGATCAACTTCTACAAGCCCGTGTCCGGAATCGGCTATCCCACCCAAAATCTGAATCAAAGCGGCAAGAATATTCTCTATACGCTTAGAGGTTCCGAGAATCTTTCAGTGATCGATCTGGAGCCCTATGATATCTGGGTGGAGGACGATTTCATCGTCAGCCTGGAGCTGCTTGCGGTATATGGGACCAAGACGGTCGGCCTGGGCCTGCCAGCCGGCCCCATGGAACGGGCATCATCCTTTCGCAGGTATGCCAGCCAGTCTTCATGGGAACGGATCGCGGAATCGGTGATGGGTTATTACCTGCAGAGCACCTTGTATACGGACAACCCCAGAAGATTGCCCAAACCCCGTGTAGTTCGAAAAAGGCAGAAAAATGAGCGGGAAATATCCGGATTTGTCTTTTACGCCGGGCGCCCGCTCAAAGGCGCCACCCTGCGAAATTATACCCGGAACAAGACGGTTATGTCAGATGGGGTAGGCAGGTATCGCACCACCGTATCCAAGGGGGATATCGTCGGGATATCCTACCCGGGTCTCAGAACCCTGATCGTTGAGATCAACGACCCGAAAAACTTCAATTTCCAGATGCAGCCCAAGTAGCTTTAATCACACCTGCAACACGCCCATATTGAATGGGCGCTCAAGCGGAGCCTGATTGGCCCCTTCGATCCCCGTGGAGATCCAGCGACGGGTTTCCAGCGGGTCGATGATCCCATCCGTCCAAAGGCGAGCTGCTGCGTAATAGGGAGAAATCTGGTGGTCGTATTTGGTCTTGATGGCGTCAAAAAGCTCCTGCTCCTTCTTTTCGTCAACGGATTCCCCGGCTTTTTCCAGTCTGGATTTTTCGATTTGAAGCAGGACCCTGGCTGCAGACTTCCCGCTCATGACCGCCAGTTCTGCACTGGGCCAGGCCACGATCAGGCGGGGGTCATAGGCCTTTCCACACATGGCGTAGTTTCCAGCCCCATAGCTGTTTCCAATAACCACCGTAAATTTTGGGACTACAGAGTTGCTCACGGCGTTGACCATTTTGGCACCATCCTTAATGATGCCTCCGTGTTCACTTTTGCTACCGACCATAAACCCGGTGACATCCTGAAGGAACACCAGCGGGATCTTCTTCTGATTGCAGTTGGCGATAAAGCGTGTTGCCTTATCGGCAGAATCCGAATAGATCACCCCCCCAAACTGCATTTCCCCTTTTTTGGTCTTCACCACCTTGCGTTGATTTGCCACAATCCCAACGGCCCAGCCATCGATTCGGGCATATCCGGTGAGCAGGGTTTTCCCATACCCCTCTTTGTATTGTTCAAAGGAAGAAGCATCCACAAGGCGTTCGATGACCTCAAGCATATCGTAAGGCTCAGACCTCGAGACCGGCAGAATGCCATAGAGGTCCTTCGGATCTTTCTCCGGGGCCACGGATGCCTCCCGGTTAAAACCTGCCTCAGGGAAATGCCCCATCTTATCCAGAATGTTCTTTATCCGGTCCAGGGCATCCTTGTCGTCCCTGGCCTTGTAGTCGGTGACCCCGCTGATCTCGCAATGGGTGGTGGCCCCTCCGAGGGTTTCATTGTCCACGCTTTCACCGATGGCGGCTTTGACCAGGTAGCTGCCGGCCAGAAAGATACTGCCGGTCTTCTCTACGATCAGCGCCTCGTCACTCATGATGGGGAGGTAAGCCCCTCCTGCCACGCAGCTGCCCATCACGGCTGCGATCTGTGGGATCCCGCGACTGCTCATCTGGGCGTTGTTCCGGAAGATGCGCCCGAAGTGTTCCTTATCGGGGAAGATCTCATCCTGCATGGGTAAAAATACGCCAGCAGAGTCTACGAGGTAGATGATGGGAAGGTGGTTTTCCATGGCAATTTCCTGGGCGCGCAGGTTTTTTTTACCGGTGATCGGAAACCATGCCCCTGCCTTTACTGTGGCATCGTTTGCTACCACAACACAGAGCCGTTGCTGCACATGCCCTATCTTTACCACCACTCCCCCAGAGGGGCAGCCCCCGTATTCCGAGTACATTTCATACCCTGCAAATGCCCCGATCTCCAGGGCGTCTTCAGGCTTATCCAAAAGGTAGTCAATCCGCTCCCGGGCAGTCATTTTGCCTTCCTTGTGGAGTTTGGCAATGCGTTTTTCCCCTCCTCCCTTCTTGATTTCCCTGTACCGCTTTTTAAGGGTTGAGAGTTTCAGCTTGTGGTGGTCTTCATTCTTGTTGAAGGCGAGGTCCATAAGGTCTTGAATTAGTTGCAAATCTGGTGGCCTAAAGATACGCAGGATTTATGATTACATTTACGTGTGAATCCAACGCCATGAGTGAAAAAATTGCCTGGGGCATCGTAGGGCTGGGAAATATCGCCAGTAAATTTGCGGCAGATCTCCAATTGCTCCCGGATGGGGAGTTGGTAGGGGTCGCCTCTCGGGATCGCACGAAGTCTGAGCGTTTTGCAAGCGAATTTGGGGCGCTTAAAGCTTATGGTTCCTACGAAGAACTTTTTCGGGATCCGGCTGTGCAGGTGGTCTATATCGCAACCCCCCATAGTTTTCACCTGCAGCATACGCTTTCTGCCCTTCAGGCAGGGAAGCATGTTTTATGCGAAAAGCCCCTGGGCATCAGTGCCTCCCAGGTGGATGAAATGCTAAAGGCCGCCCAAGCCAACCAGTGCTTCCTGATGGAGGCCCTTTGGAGTCGTTGTAATCCCAGCATTAAGGAAATTTATAGCCTCCTTCAGGGTGGAAGCCTTGG
>CBFCWO010000149.1:0-5115 GCA_965601625.1 uncultured Flavobacteriaceae bacterium
CTTTGACTATTCTGACCCCTTGTCCGCCCTTTTTCTGCTTAAAAACCAGCTTTTTGGGCACCATTTCAGCACCTATTGGATCGGGAAGAGATGCTTTTTTGGCTGCTTTTGCTCCTCCCACCTTGATCCGAATTCTCTTCCCACCCTTAAATATTGTGATCCAAACTTTTTTCATCTCTTCCATGGCCTCGTAATAATCAGCTTGTTTTTGCCTCGTTTGAACCTAACACCCCTGCTTTTGGCTGAAATTATTCGGTCAATATCGGCTGATTTGCCCATATAGGGCCTAATTTCCTTAGCTATGCGCTCTCCAAAGGCTTTCCTGGCCTTCTTTCTACCTCTGAAAGCTCTCCCTGTGCCCAATCCCCCCCGATACGCTTTCTTGAGTATATCGGTGGCATCAGAGGTTAGCATCTTGGCTTTCTCCCCTCTGCCTACGCTTCTGGATAGGTGGGATAGCGTTTCGGACCTCGAAATATTGGCTTTTACCCGTTTTCGAAGCCTTTTTCCGGTAAAACTGGCCGGTGCAACCTCCCCAGCATCCAGAAACTCGTCCAGGGTATCCATGGCTTTCTTAAGCTCATCAGCCTTTTTCCGGGCTAAGCGTTGACTGAACTCATCCTTTGGAGCCTTCTTAAAAATGCTCTGCATGAGGCTTCTTTTGCCTGCTTCACGCCTTGCAACCTCCAAAGTCTTCTCTTCAGTCCACTTTCTAAGGGGATCTAGGCTCCCTCCGGGCCTAAAAAGGGCTGTCCGGTGGACCTCCGACTTACGCAGAGTCTTAAAAAACCTCTCAACTTGTCGGTAATGGTCAAGCCTTACATTCTCCCTGCGCATGACATTCCAAGTGCCTTCATGGACCAAAATGGGCCTGATAGCACCCCGAATACGTCTAAAAATGAGCTTTTTAATCGCCATTTTACATTGGGAACGGCCCAAACGGGCTTGGTGGCAGCGGCTGAGCGATAACCGCTTCCTGTTCTGCCACTGGGTCCTTGATTCCAAAATACTCTTGCACAAACCTTGTTGCTGATACCCGGGTAACGATATTCGACGTTGCTGCCTGGCTAGCGATGCTTACAGCCTTCTGAATATCCTCCAAAGTAGGCTCAAACACGGGTTTCCAGGTCAATTCTACCGTTAAACTCTTAGGCTGATACCCCTTGGGAAAGGTAATATTGAGCCCCTCACCCCTTGCATTTAGGAGGATAGCGGCTCCCAGCATCTTCTGAACAAGGGGCACAAGGCCATAATCGCCGAACCAGGGCCTTAGCTCATGGATAAGGTCCACAAAGGGCCCATGGAGCACTTCCATGGCCTTGCCGCTCTGATATACCCCCTTGAGCTTCTCTGGGTCCAAAATAACAACTTTTGCCATATCCTGGGCTCTTTGGGATATGCCTCCCTGGAATTCCTTGCTGATTACGAGCCCATTACCTTTGATCTCGAGGAATTGGGCCTTCCCATCCCGGCCCAGATTCCACGTTTTGGTGGCCGATTTGATGAGATCATCTATCTCATGGGTATCCATTCCGGTGAAAAAGAGCTGTGGGTCCATGGTGTAGGTGATGGCCTGATCTGATTGCGATAGGTGGTAATTCAGGGCGTCCGACATGGCCAGGATCTCCTCCAGGATGGATTTGCCATCTATGGAGCCGGTCATCTCCCCGTTTTGTATCCATTCCCCGGGCACAAAGCCGAACAAATGGGGTATTTGGGACACGATTTTAAACTCGGGCTCTCCCTTTTCCTCGTCCTTAACCTCCGGATTATCGTAAAGCGTCTCTTTGAGGCGATCTACTTCCCAGCGATACCATTTCTTTTTCGGGTTGCCGTGTGGGTCAGTGTCCTGCTCATCATCGTATTTGTACTGTACCCGGACCCCCTCTAGATCCCCGGTAACCTCGTCAAATGCCGGACTGCAATGCTTTCCATTGAAGAATTTGGTCTGAAACTGGCCATTTACTACCGAAAAACCGGCATACACTGACCCGGATTTCAGCATTTCCTGGGCGATATCCTGGGCCTTAACCTTGAGTTTCGATTGAGTAAGGAGGATATCCAAAAGCTGTTCTGTAAGCTCGTCATTCTCCTCTGAGCCCGGTACTGGCACTGTAAACTTGGGAAATTGACGGGATCCGGCCAGTTTTGTGGCCGCTTTTTCCACAAAAAGCTTAGGCAGATTATAGATGATGCATGGTTTCCGCTTCCGGATCGGTACATAGGCTCCGGTGGACTCGTCCCGTTGCTCTGACCAGGGCCGCAGCTTATCGTACTGCTTAGACTCGTAGTATTGGTCATACTTATCCAGCTTTCGGTATCTTTTCGATTTCTCGGTGGTTGTTCTGGGTATCCCGGTGGGTTTATCTGCTACGACGCCAAGGTTAAGGTCATCTTTGACCTGGGATCTGTATAAAGGCATGTTTTACCTTTCCATTGCGCTGAGATTTACCGCTCTAGCTTCGTATTTCCTATCGGCTAGGTTCCAGAGCATATGCAATGCGTCTGGTGCATCATCATTGTCACCAAAAGGAAAAGCCTCTATCTGATTATAAAACTCTTCGGACAATGCGCGGTTAAATTTAATGAAACCATTCATTACTTTAGGCTCTAATGAGTAAATTCTAGCCTCTTTTTTCTCCGTATTCACTATGTCATACCAGGCAATTCTGATTCCCCAGGGCTCTTTACTCTTTCGAGCTTCAATTTGGGCCTTCCTAATCTTTTCCCTTTTCTCTTTCTCTTTTCTGATGTCGTCCAGCATCAATTCCCTAAACAGATTCGATTCAATGCCGAATTTGTCGTAATGCCATATGTCGTGGTGATCAAATATGGCATGAATCTGTTTTGTCGGTGGAAGACGCCTGGTCCAATCAGACATAACATACAGATATCCATAAGAATCTACAACCCCGGTAAGAAGGGAAGCGAAATCTGGAAGGGCTCCCTTTTTTGGCTTTCTTCCCTGTCCATGGGAGGGGTCCAAAACTCCGAATCTTCCAACAAACTGCGCTTTCTCAATGATTCTTCCATCGGATTCGACATGGATTCTGCCAGTAGAATCAACAGTAAAATAATCAAAGCTATTAAGATCAAAGACATTGCGGTCAGTGCTTCGTGGGTCGTTTTGCTTTTCTTTGTAAAAAGACCGGCGACCGGTTTCCACAATCTCACATTGTAGAGCGTAATAATCTTCTTTTTCTGGCCACAAGACTTTTGTTCCTCTGAGCATTTCTTCCCGGTTTCGCTCGAAGAAACTTCTAGAGTCTTTTTTCCGATTTTCATTGGTAAGATCCGTATATATTTTTCGCCATTGTTCCCATTTCCCTGGGCACTCATCGAAGGAAATTACCGCTTTGTATAGCCGGGAATTGAACCCCGGATTTTTGAGGAGATTTTTTAAAAGGCTGTCTTTATGGAGAATAGTCCCGATTGCGCAGATGTTAGTATCATTATCGCCCAACTTGGATACCACGTCACGAAACCAATCTCTCTGATTTGACCGTATCGCCTCGTTTTCGACTTCTGTGCTGTGCTCAACGTCGTCGAGGATAATCTTTGTCGGCCTCGTATCCCCCCACTTGATACCCCTAATCTCCGCACCAGCCCCATACCCCTGGACTTTGACGAAAAAGTTACTGCTTTGCGCAATGAAATTACTACTCGCCACCACACGCGAACCAAAAAATGGACCGTAGCTGTAAATAAGAGCCTCATTAGTGAGTAATTCGTTTCTGATGTCTGCGATCCGGGCAATGGCTTGGTTCTCGGTGCACGATATGAGCACAATGAATCGTTCCAGACCGTAGCATAAATCATGGATAGGTTTGACCAGGGCTTCGAGGGTCGATTTAGCGTACCCTCTAGGCGCAGCCGTAGCATCCTTTTGGCCTCTCCCAATGACTGAACAACGTTGAAAATACTCGTGATGCATTCTGCTAAAAGGCAGCTTGCAATGATGGGGAAAGAACGTATGCGCGAAAAGCTCAAGATCCACCCTCCCCCGGGCTTTTGTCATCTCCTGCTGCTCCATCCGGTTTGAGCTGTCGAACACGGTCCAAAATTCCGGTCTGGATAGACTCTCTATCTCCTTCTGGAACCTTTCCTGGATCATTTCCTTTTAACCCCATGGCTATGCGCTGCATATCCGAAGCGGTTTTGGCAGCATTGGCTAAATGTTGGATTTCAGATGGCTGGAGGGGCCCGGTAATCTTCCTCTTGTTGGTCACAAGCACAATCTTCCGGTTTTTGATCAATATGGCATTGATCCTGTCCAGGCACAGCTCAGCTATGTCATTATGCTGCTTTAAAGCCTGCACAATTTTGGATGACAGTTTCTCGGTTTCCAGCTCTATCTTGTGTTCAAGCTTGGCATGCACTTTGTTCGTGAATTTTTGGCCGCGAAGCTTCTTTTCTTTGCTCCAGCCTGTGGTTTTCTTTGCGGTATTTCCATTCCAGGGCAGACCCCTGGACTCTATGAAAGCCTGGATAGTGGTACAGGACGAACCCATAAATTCAAGCTTGAGTTGGTCCCAATCTCGGTAATTGTAAGCTTTTTGGTTTCGGCCCACTGTTTATTTCTTTTTCTTCTTCCCCGACTTCTTCTTCTTGGGTTGTGCCATCCCTTTTTTGTGACCCTTACAAGGCATATTTTACCCCCTGTGAGTAAGTTTTTTACTTTTTACCGTGAATTACCTTTGATTGGAAGGGTTTAGGCAGGGAGCCGGGGTTTTTAAGCCTGGCGTTAGTCACCTAGGATAAGCCATTTTATCCGGAAATCAAATCCAGACCCCTCTCGGGCAGCTCCCTCAATGAGAATTCCTTATCTGACAACGTAGTTGACGATGCAGACCGCGCTGTCAAGGGCAACTGCTGTGCCTGTGTCTGTCTCGTCATATTCGAAAGACAGCAGTTCACCGGCTGCGACCAATTTCTCGGCTTCTACCAAGGTCATGGCGGCAGGGACTCCGGCAGCGATTGCGCCGTTTCCGGCAGCTCTGGTGTCGTAGCTTGCGACAACCGTGGAGCCCTTTTTCAGAGACATTTCGGCATAATCTGAGGGATCGGCAGCAATGCCTGTCTTGTCTACGATGTGAGCTGACAGGACTTCAACCC
>CBFCWO010000150.1:0-4960 GCA_965601625.1 uncultured Flavobacteriaceae bacterium
GGACTCACCGAGTGCGCAGCAGGAGGTAATTCCCGTCCCGTTTAGTTAGCAGTTTTGCCTTTACAGAACCTTCAGGAGGGACCCACCGATCCCGATAGCTTATCAAGGGGGCAATTCCCCACACTTCTACCACTGCTTAAGCTGCGGTGGCCCCGGACAGTTCCATCTGCAAAGCTGCATATGCTTTAAGTGAAAAAGGGCAGGAGCCCAACTCAATACCCCGCGGCCTGCCCGTCCTTCCGGGATTCCGAGGCGCCGGAGTAGACCCCGTTTTCCAGGTCAATGCCGATGGCCTGGTAGCCGCCAAAGATCCCGACAGCCGTAGCGACCCGGTGCCCGCGCTTGCGCAGCTCCCGTTTGGTCTTAAAGTCAATACCGCTTTCCAGGTAGAGCGTACCTCCGTTGGTCATCACGGAGCCCGAAGGTTGGGAGCTTCCCACATGGCGCATCCTGGGTGCATCCCCGGCTTCCTGCAGGTTCATTCCAAAGTCAACCACATTGATCACGATCTGGGCATGGCCCTGGGGTTGTACCCCTCCGCCCATGACCCCAAAACTCAACACGGGTTTGCCGTCTTTGGTCACGAAGGCCGGGATGATCGTATGGAACGGCCTTTTGCCCGGCATCAGGGCATTGGCATGGCTGCGGTCCTGCACGTTGAAGGATTGTCCCCGGTTCTGCAAGACAAAACCCAAACCGTCCGGCACCATGCCGGAGGCAAACTCCGAATAAATGCTCTGGATCAGGGAGACCACATTCCCATCCTTGTCCGCCACGGTGAGGTAGGTGGTATTGCCGGCCTCGATCTCCAGGTCCCCTGCCGGATAGGTGCTGGCCGCCTTCCTGGGGTCTATGAGTGCACGCCGCTCAGCGGCATACTCCTTGGAAAGCAATTGGTCAATGGGCATGTTTACAAATTCCGGGTCCGCATAAAACCTGGCCCGGTCTTCATAAGCCAGTTTTTTAGCCTCCGTAAGCACATGCAGGTATTCATCGCTCCCAAAGCCCATGGAGGCAATGTCGTACCCCTCCAGGATATTCAGGATCTGAAGGGCGGCCGTACCCTGCCCGTTGGGCGGAAGCTCCCAGACCTCATGCCCCCGGTAATTGGCGCTGATCGGATCTACGAAATTGGAGGTATGGCTGCTGAGGTCCTCGTAGGAGAGGAAGCCGCCGTGCTCCTTCATATAGCGGTCAATGGTTCTTGCAATTGCACCCTTGTAAAAGGCATCCCTTCCCCCTTTGGCAATTTGCTCATAGGTATTGGCCAGGTCCGGATTCTGGAACACCTCCCCTTTCCTGGGCGGACGTCCCCCGGGCATATAGGTGGCCGCAAAACCCGGTTGGTCTTTCAGGCCTTCATAGTTGGATTCCATCTCATAGGCGATCACCTCGGAGACCGGGAATCCCTCCCGTCCATAATCGATAGCAGGCTGCAGGAGCTGGTCCATCGGCAGGTTGCCAAATTTCTCGTGGAGACCAAACCAGGCATCCACCGCGCCGGGAACCGTCACAGGCAAGGGGCCGTACAGGGGGACATACTTCATCCCCTCCTTTTCAAAGTGGTCTATGGACAGGGACTTCGGGGCCCTGCCGCTTCCATTGAAGCCAAATAGCTTCTGCTCCTTCGCGTCCCATACAATGGCAAAGAGGTCCCCCCCTATGCCACAACTGGCCGGTTCCACCAGGCCAAGCACGGCATTGGCGGCAATGGCCGCGTCCATGGCCGTGCCTCCTTTTTTCAGGATGTCAAGCGCTGCCTGGGTCGCCAGGGGCTGGCTGGTGGCCGCCATCCCATTGCGGGCCAACACCTCAGACCGCGTTGTAAACGTTTCCCCCGTAAGGCGGTCCTGGGCAGATAGGGCCAGGGAGATAAGTAAAAAGAAATATAGTATTCTGAATCTCATAGCAAAGGGTTTTAAAGCGGTAAGCTATTAAAAACAACCAACTCCTACAACGGTCATCCATGGATTGCCTCCAGGGGCTTCTGGCAGATGAGACAGATTTCGCATAATTTTTGCCTGGGGACCACCCCATTCCTGGGTGTGAACTGGAGTAGTATTTCCGGTCCATCCTAAACCTCTTATTTATAATGAATTCAGATTTCTGGAATCCCGAAAATCACGCTGCATTTCCCCAAATATTCCTTAATTTCAAGACAAATTATAGCCATGGCACGATTCAATCTAAACATCAACGGAACCCAGCGGGAAGTGGACGTAGATCCCTCCACCCCCCTTTTATGGGTACTACGCGAAAACCTCAACCTGGTGGGGACCAAATATGGCTGTGGGATTGCCATATGCGGTTCCTGCAATGTGCATGTTAACGGAACGGTAGTCCGTTCCTGTTCCATGCCGGTATCTACGGTAGGCAACCAGGAAATTACAACTATTGAAGGCCTTTCGGAGAATGGGGATCATCCGGTACAGGAGGCCTGGCTGGAGGAAGACGTACCCCAGTGCGGGTATTGTCAGACAGGGCAGATCATGACTGCCGCTGCGCTTTTAGAGCAAAACCCCAACCCATCCGATTCCGAGATCGAGATGGCCATGAGTGGCAATTTATGCCGTTGTGGCACCTACGTCCGCATTAAGAAAGCCGTGAAACGGGCCGCGGAAAGCCAGTCAAATTCATAACCCGGGGAAGACCCAAGAAAATCAGAGTTTATGACACTTGTTAAGACAAAAATAGGACGAAGGGCATTTATCCGGAATACCGGCATGGCCGGTGGCGGGCTGGTGCTCGGGTTTAGCTGGCTTGCTTCCTGCAAGGATGAAGCCGCTGTAGAGGCCACCCTGGCCATGCCCGATGAATGGTTTGAGATCAATGGCTTCCTGAAAATTGGGAATAACGGAGTGGTGACCGCCATGTCGCCAAACCCGGAGATCGGACAGAATGTCAAAACCGCCATGCCGATGATCGTGGCGGATGAATTGGATGTGGACTGGAATAACGTCATCGTTGAACAGGCTCCACTTAACACCGATATTTTTACCCGTCAGCTGGCCGGGGGCAGCCAGTCCATTCGTCAGGGCTGGAACAGCCTGCGCATGGCCGGGGCCACCGCCCGCCAGATGCTGAAGCAGGCGGCCGCGGATGCATGGCAGGTTCCCGTAGCGGAAATCACAACCACAGCTGGGGTGCTTTCCCATAAGGCCAGCGGAAAATCTGCAGGATACGGAGAAATGGCGGCAGCAGCCTCTAAACTCGAAGTTCCGGAAGAAGTAAAACTGAAGGAGATCGAGGAATTCACCATTATCGGAACCGACCGCAAAAATGTGGATGGGAAAGACATCGTGATGGGCAAGCCTCTTTTCGGTCTTGACGTTCAGAAAGAAGGTATGCTGATTGCCATGATCGTCCATCCTCCTGCCTTTGGAATGACCTTTAAGTCTGCGGATCTGGAATCCGTCAAGACCATGCAGGGGATCAAAGACGCTTTCCACATCGTGGTTTATCCCGAAGGTGCCGAACGCCAATGGTCCGATGGTGGGGCCATCCCGGAAATGGTGGCCATAGTAGGGGAAAGTACCTGGCAATGCCTGCAGGCGAAAAAAGCCCTGAAAGCAGAATGGGAAGCGCCCGACAAGCTGGAAAGCACCTCTGATCATGAAAAGGGCCTGGCAGAATTGCTGGCCAAAGCACCCAAAGAGCCCGCCCGGCGTGATGGAAATCCGGAAAAGGCTTTTGCAGGTGCAGCCAGGGTGATCGAGCGTACCTTCAGCGCACCCTATCTCGCTCACAATTGTATGGAACCCATGAATTTCTATGCCCATGTGACCCCGGATAAAGCAGAATTGCTGGGGCCCACACAAACGCCGGAATTCCTGGAGAATACCCTGGCATCCGTATTGGAGATGCCCAAGGAGAAGATCGACATCATGATGACCCGGATGGGTGGAGGCTTCGGACGCAGGCTTTACAGCACGTTTGCTGTGGAAGCGGCCATGATCTCCAAGAAGATGCAAGCCCCCGTAAAACTGGTCTACACGCGGGAAGATGATATGTCCCAGGGCACCTACCGCCCATCCTATATGGTAACGTACCGCGCCGCCCTGGATGAAGAAGGCAAGCTGCTGGCCTGGCATGTGCGGGCTGCGGGGACTAATGATGGGGGCGTTTTTGAGAACCGTTTTCCTGCCGGTGCCCTCGATAACTACCTTGCGGAGTCCCATATGTTGCCAACTCAGGTTACCACTGGAGCCTGGCGGGCACCCAGGTCCAACTTTTTGGCCGGGGCCGAGAATGCCTTCCTGGACGAGGTGGCGGAAGCTGCGGGCAAAGACCCGATTGACTTCAGGCTGGAACTCTTTGACCGGGCCATCAACGATCCGGTGGGAGACCCTGAAAAGAACGATTATGATCCCAAGCGCTATGCCGGAGTATTGAAACTGGTCCGTGAAAAAGCGAACTGGGATGCAGGTGCTCCCAGTGGCAAAGGCCGGGGTGTTTCGGCTTACTACTGCCACAACTCATACGTAGCCCAGGTGCTGGACCTTCAGATGGAAAGGAATGAACCCAGGGTGGATAAGATCTGGTGTGCCGTGGATTGCGGTATAGTGATCAACCCGCTTAGCGCCCGAAACCAGATCGAAGGTGGCATCGTAGATGGCATAGGACATGTTACCTACAGCGCGCTGACCTTCCAGAACGGGAAACCGGAACAGACCAATTTTGACCGGTACCGTTTGATCCGCCATGCGGAGGCGCCGAAGGAGATCGAGACCTTTTTTGTAGACAATGGCATAGACCCAACCGGGCTCGGAGAGCCCTCCCTCCCTCCTATTTCGGGGGCTTTGGCCAATGCCATGTACCGTGCAACCGGTACCCGCTATTACCATCAACCTTTTGTGGGGTCTAAGCAGGATCAGCGTATTATCGGTTAGGACCCGGTATACGAGGTAGGCTAACTTTATGCGCGGGCAACCCAGCTTTGGGTGAGCCCGCGCTTTTTTTA
>CBFCWO010000151.1:0-4822 GCA_965601625.1 uncultured Flavobacteriaceae bacterium
CCCTATTCAAATATTCGAACCAAGCAAGTCCCGCAATACTTATGAACGAATTGGTCTTTGCAACGCACAACCCAAACAAATTGTATGAAATCAGGCAGATGATGCCCGGAGGAATTCGCTTGCTATCCCTGGAAGACATCGGGTGCCGGGAGGAAATCCCGGAGACGGCCGATACCCTGGAAGGGAACGCCCGAATTAAAGCGGCCCATGTGTGGGAGCATTATGGATACGATTGTTTTGCAGATGACACCGGCCTTGAAGTGGCCGCCCTACGGGGAGCTCCCGGAGTTTATTCGGCCAGGTACGCGGGTCCTGAGGCCGATGCGCAGGCCAACATGCAGAAACTCCTGAGTCAGATGGAGGCACAGATCGACCGTTCAGCTCGTTTTCGCACGAGTATCGCCCTGGTGCTTGACGGGCAATTTCATTTTTTTGAAGGGACCGTTTCAGGGCAAATATTGAGGGAACCGAGGGGTTCCGGTGGATTCGGATATGATCCTGTCTTTATGCCTGAAGGGTATGAAAAGAGTTTCGCCCAGCTCCCCCTGCAGGTAAAAAACGAGATAAGCCACAGGGGAAGGGCCTTTCGTGAATTAAGCGCCTTTTTACATGATTCCGCAGGCCAATAGCCTCAGGTTGGATTAATTACGGTATCTTTGGGGCGAATTTGAACGGCTTTCCTGTAGATAGTGGCCCATGTGCTCCTTTTGCGAAACCGAGGCCACTTACTTCAACGTTTTAGAACCATTTAGCACATACCAATGCCTACATTTGAATCCTTAGGGCTCATTGCGCCTTTATTTGATGCTGCCCGGGAACTTGGGTACGAAAACCCTACGCCCATACAAGAAAAAGTAATCCCCCTGCTCCTGGAGAAGGAAACCGACCTGGTTGCCCTGGCCCAGACCGGTACGGGCAAAACAGCTGCTTTCGGCTTTCCCCTCTTGCAGAAAATAGATATCCAAAGCAGGACGACCCAGGGGGTCATCCTCTCCCCCACCCGGGAGCTCTGCCTGCAAATCACCCGGGAGCTGAAGCACTATGCCAAGAATCTTCCAGGCCTTGGAATTACCGCTGTATATGGAGGGGCCAGCATACAGGAGCAGGCGCGGGAACTGAAAAGAAACCCGCAGGTGATCGTAGCCACACCGGGGCGCATAAAGGATATGATCGGCCGTGGGATGATCAATTTAAGGAGTATTTCATTCTGCATACTCGATGAAGCCGATGAAATGCTCAATATGGGCTTTTACGAGGATATAAAGGACATCCTTTCCAAAACCCCGGAGGACAAATCCACCTGGCTTTTCTCGGCTACCATGCCCAGGGAGGTTGCCCGTATCGCCAAAGAATTCATGCACCATCCTGAAGAAGTCACCATGGGTACCCGGAATAAGGCCGTGGACACCGTACGCCATGAATACTACCTGGTATCGGGCCGTCACCGATATGATGCCCTCCGTCGGCTGGTAGATGCAAATCCCGGTATTTTTTCAGTGATCTTCTGCCGTACCAAGCGGGATACCCAGCGCGTAGCAGAGAAGCTCATCGATGACGGCTACAGCGCCGGTGCCCTGCATGGCGATCTGAGCCAAAACCAGCGCGACCTGGTCATGGGCGCATTTCGCAAAAAGCAGTCGCAGCTGCTGGTGGCCACAGATGTGGCGGCCCGCGGAATCGATGTGGAGGATATCACGCATGTGATCCATTACCAGCTCCCGGACGAAACAGAAACCTATACACACCGTAGCGGGCGGACTGGAAGGGCTGGAAAATCAGGGGTTTCCATGGTCATTATGACTCGGTCGGAAATGCGGCGCATCAGGCAACTCGAGAAACTCATCGGGCAGCCCTTTCAACAAAACACCCTGCCTGACGGCATGGAGATCTGCGAGATCCAGTTGTACCACCTGGTTAGCAAGATCAAGGAAACCGATATCAATCCGGAGGTGGAGCGTTTCCTGCCGGCCATACAGGATGTGCTCGAAGGACTCAGCCGGGACGAGCTGATCCAGAAGATGGTAACCGTTGAATTCAGCCGCTTTTTTGAATTTTACAACAAGGCCCAGAACATAGATGCCAAAGATACCGGCAAAGCGGAAGGATCATCCGGTTATGGCAAAGGACAAACCCGCTACTTTATCAACCTGGGGGAACGGGATGATTTTGACTGGATGAGCCTGAAAGATGTGTTGAAACAAGTCCTCGGCGTGGGCCGGGAAGACATTTTTCATGTGGATGTTAAAGACACTTTTTCGTTCTTCAACACGGATGCAAGCCTCACGCCATTGGTCCTGGAATCCTTCCAGGGACACACTTTCAAAGGCCGCCCTGTGCATGTGGAGATCTCCAGCAAACCCAAATACGGTGGCAGGGGAGATGGCCGAAAACGCAAAAAAGGCGGAAAGGCCTATGGGAAAAAAGGATACGGACCGGCAGGCTCCTTCAAAAAGCATAAAAAAGGTAAGAAATCCAAACACGGATCTAAAGGGCGAAAAACCCGGTAATCGTTAAGGGTATCCAAAAAATTTGGAAGATGGACGGATTTTTTGCTTTCTTCGTTCTCATAGCGCGGCGGATCGTATGGTGAGAAGTTTTGTTTTGTTGGTGTTGTTGTTCCTCGGATCCTATGGCCTGGCACAGGAAACGGATAACGAACCTCAGGAAGGGGATTTTGCGGCAGTAGTCATCAATGCCCAGACCCAGCGGCCCCTGGAAAGCGTCCATGTGATCAACCTCAACCAGGTCTACGGAACCATCACCAATGCCAAAGGTGAATTTTCCATCCGGGCTGCAGTCAACGACACACTCTATTTCTCATACCTCGGTTTCAAGCCTCAAAAAATTCGGGTCACCAACGATATGTTCAAGTTTGAGGGGACTCAGATCGCCCTTACCGAACTGGCCTATGCCCTGGAAGAGGTGATTGTACAGCCGTACCAACTTACGGGTTATCTGGAGATCGACGTCAAAAACCTCCCTGTAAACAACGCCTACCAGTACAGCATCTCCGGCCTTCCTGTGAGCTATGAAGGAGGTAGCAAGACCCCCGGGGCGGTAACCAAAGTACTCGGTTCCATTCTCAACCCGGCAGACCAGCTCAGAAACCTCTTCGGGAGGCATCCCCGGCAGATGCGCAAGCTCCGCAAGATCAAGGAGGAAGATGAGATCCGGGATCTGCTGGCCTCCAAGTTCGACAGGGTAACCCTGATGGAGCTCCTGCAGTTGGAAAAGGTGGATATCGATGATATCCTGACCAACTGCAACTACTCCAAATCCTTTATCAAGACCGCCAATGACCTGCAGATCCTCGATGCCCTCAGCAGTTGTTACGAGGAATTCCGGGTACTGAACCGGGAAAATTAAATTTTAATTTTCGAGGGGTTTTTATAGCTTTAGGCAAAATCTCATGCAATGCCCAGACTCCTGCTTGCACTCCTGTTCGCCCTGTCACTAATCAGCTGCAAACAGGAGACCAAATCTTCTCAGACTACAAATACCAAAGCTGAGGCTCCTCAACCGAAAACCGCTGACAGCATTCCTTTTGTATGGGATGGGGCCAATGTATATTTCCTGCTCACCGACCGTTTTAACAACGCCAACCCCCAGAACGATATGAACTACGGCCGGACGAATCCTACCGGCCCTCTCAGAGGATTTATGGGTGGGGACATTGCGGGGATCACCGAGAAGGTCCGTTCGGGATATTTTACGGACCTGGGGATCAATGCCATCTGGTTTACCCCTGTGGTAGAACAAGTGCACGGGGATACAAACGAGGGGACCGGGAACACCTATGCCTACCACGGCTACTGGGCTAGGGACTGGACTGCCCTGGATCCCAATTTTGGCACCTACGAGGAGCTCAAAACCCTGGTGGAAACAGCCCACAAAAACGGGATCCGTATCCTGATGGACGTGGTGGTCAACCATACCGGGCCCGTGACCGAAGAAGATCCGGCATGGCCCGAGGACTGGGTCCGCCTAGAACCCACCTGTGCATTTGAATCCTATGAAACTACCACGGCTTGTACCCTGGTGGACAACCTTCCGGATATCTATACCGGATCGGATGCCCCTGTGGTGCTGCCGGACGCCCTGCTGGCCAAATGGAAAAGGGAAGGTCGGCTGAGCACTGAGCTGGATGAATTGCAAAATTTCTTCCAGCGGACCGGCTATCCAAGGGCACCCCGTTTTTACATCATCAAATGGCTGACCGACTACGTGAATGACCTGGGCATTGATGGGTTCCGGGTAGATACCGTCAAGCACGCCGATGAACAGGCCTGGGCGGAGCTCTACGAGCAGGCGGCATACGCCTTTGAGACCTGGAAGAAGCGCAACCCGGACAAGGTCCTGGACGATACCCCTTTTTACATGGTGGGTGAGGTATATAATTATGGGATCTCCGGGGGCCGCGCATTCGATTTCGGGGACCGGAAGGTGGACTATTTCGACTACGGCTTCCAAAGCCTGATCAACTTTGAGCTCAAGACGGACGCAGCAAAGGATTACGAAACGATTTTCCGGAAGTACCACAAACTGCTCAACACCAAGCTCAAGGGCAAGGGCGTGATGAACTACCTCACCTCTCACGATGATGGTTCCCCCTTTGACAAGGACCGAACCCAGCCCTTCCGCAGTGCCAACGTCCTGCTCTTGACCCCAGGAACCTCCCAGGTGTATTACGGGGATGAAACGGCCCGCGGCCTGACCATTGAAGGGACTGTGGGAGACGCCACCCTGAGATCCTTTATGAACTGGGAGGAGCTGGACAGCCTGCAGCAGACCCAAAATGTACTGGCCCACTGGCAAAAGCTCG
>CBFCWO010000152.1:0-4776 GCA_965601625.1 uncultured Flavobacteriaceae bacterium
GCCATGTGCCTGTAAAAAAGGAGAAGCCCGGATTCTTAGTCCGGGCTTCTTCGTTGGGGTAATCCATCACATCTGGTTATTTCCTGTGATGGCAAGCGTGATTTGGGGATAAACACTTGTACTTAAACACAGCGTAAAGATAAAACACAGCCACCGTCCGGATTGAATTTTTGTTGCCAGAATCCGCCAGAATGTTGTCTGCCCGATCAGCGGTCAATTTCCTCGGCAAATGAGCATGCTTCACGCCTGCTGGCTGTACTCATCCAGGTTCTCGGGGTAGAGAAAATTATTATAAGGAAAACGGCTGATATGAATCTTGCGTACCTCCCGGTAAACGGTTTGTCGGAATTCCTCCAGGTTCTCCCTGCTGAGGGCGGAAATAAATACGGCGTTTCCGGCCATTTTATGCATCCAGGTCTCCTTCCATTCTCCTATAGCGTAATGTCGGGTCGTGCGCGGGTTAATTAAATCGTCTTCGTCGAATTCCTCTGGAGCATAGAGATCAATCTTATTGAAGACCATGATAGTCTTCTTGTCCTCACACTTGATTTCGGAGAGGATCTGATTTACCGATGCGATGTGCTCTTCAAAGTTGGGGTGGGAGATATCGACCACGTGCAACAGGAGGTCCGCTTCCCGGACTTCATCCAAGGTGCTCTTAAAACTCTCTACCAGCTGTGTGGGTAGTTTTCGTATAAAACCCACCGTATCGCTGAGCAGGAAAGGCAGGTTTCCCAAAACCACTTTTCTAACGGTGGTATCCAGGGTGGCAAAGAGCTTGTTCTCGGCAAACACCTCGCTTTTGCTGATCACATTCATCAGGGTGGACTTGCCGACATTCGTATACCCCACCAAAGCCACCCGCACCAGGGAACCGCGGTTGCCCCGCTGGGTTTCCATCTGCCGGTCGATCTTGGCGAGCTTCTTCTTCAGCAGGGCGATCCGGTCCCTTACGATCCTCCGGTCGGTTTCGATCTCCGTTTCCCCGGGGCCACGCATCCCGATACCTCCCCGCTGACGCTCCAGGTGTGTCCAAAGCCCGGTGAGCCTTGGAAGCAAATATTCATATTGTGCCAGCTCCACCTGGGTCCGGGCATAGCTGGTCCTCGCCCGTTGGGCAAAGATATCCAGGATCAGGCCGGTACGGTCCAGGATCTTGCAGCGCAGCTGTTTCTCGATATTCCGCTGCTGTACCGGGCTGAGCTCATCGTCAAAAATCACAGAGCCTACTTCCTCTTCCTTTACAAAGGCTTCTACTTCTTTTAATTTTCCGCTTCCAATAAAGGTCTTTGGGTTGGGGGTATCCACGCGCTGCACATAGCGCTTGACCACTTCACCCCCGGCGGTATAGGTCAGGAATTCCAGTTCATCCAGATATTCCCGCACCTTCTCTTCGGGTTGTTGCAGGTTTACTACCCCGACCAATACGGCCTTCTCATAAGCGATGTCCTTTCTCTCTAGCATGTACAATAGATAGGATACAAAGCTAAGGAATCGAATACAAGTGAAGGTGTTTGATTTCGCAAGCTTCGAATACGTTTCCTGCGACCTATAAATCCAGGGCTACAGCTCGCGGATTTTGATGTTTCTAAAAGCGACCTGGTTTCCATGATCCTGCAGGGCAATATGACCTGTTTGTGCTTTGCCAAATCCCGGCCAATCTTTAAACCCGGAGCCTGCAATCAATGCCTCCCATTCAGGACCGTTGACGGGGAAGCTTAGGACTTCTTTGCCGTTGAAAACGACAAACCCCTCGTTCTGGGCATGATCGACATGAATTAGAAGGTGGTTCCACTGCCCGGCAGGCTTGCTGACAATATCGGATGGAGCCATCACATTAAACAGAGAACCCGCCCTTTGTATATTGCCTCGTTCCTCGATATACGCCGTCCAGTTGTCATCCAATACCTGAACTTCCGGGCCGGTTTCGTAGGTATGATCATATTTTTCATCCTCAATCACCCCCCAAAAAACACCGGAATTGCCCTTTTCAGATATCATCCATTCAAGATCCAGTTCAAAACTGGTGAACTGCTGGTCGGTTACCAGGTCGGCATTCGTGGCTTCCGTTCGATTCGCCGGATCGAAGACCAGTACCCCTTCCGAAACGTACCATCCATTGTAGTTTTCTTTACCTTTATGGTAAATATGCCAACCTTCAAGGTCAGTGCCATTGAATAGATACGTCCACTCGGGATCATTGTTGCAACCGCACATTAAAAGGGCCAGCGTGATTAAAAGCGCATATTTCATATTCCCAATTTAAAGTATTTGAATGAAATATCGATCTTTTGTCCTGGTAGTAGCAGCCATTATTGCCCTTCAGTGTAAACAAAAGGAGGTAAAAGGCGAGTTCACATTTACAAAGAAAAAAGAACAGCGTCAATTGCAGGCCTCTAAAACCATAGACCTGAAAAACAAGGGCATTGGCCCTATCGATACAATCGCAATCAGTGAAGAAATTGATTCAGCACTGGCCAACCAGGGTAAAGAAGTATACACCCGGAAGTGCAATGCCTGTCACAAGGTTGGCTCGACCTTTATCGGACCGCCACCTAACGGGATCCTGGAAAGGAGGACACCAGAATGGGTGATGAATATGATCTTGAATCCGGCAGAAATGCTGCAGAAAGATTCCCTCGCCAAAGCGCTATTCATGGAGTTTGACGGGCAACTGATGACGGACCAACAGATAACGGTGGAAGAGGCCCGGGCCATGCTGGAATACTTCAGAACGCTGGATGCTCAGTCCTCGCCTTAAACCCTTGTTTCGCTGTTGTACCAACCCGTGACAAATGCATGGGCAATGGGTCAAACAGGCTTACTGGCGATTCGTTCCAGCTTCCGTTCGGGCGGCGCTGTTTGTTAACCAGCACAGAGGCAGCTCCAAACCGGGGCTTAGACATCATCCAATCCCCCTTGGAAAATGCCATCGAAAGGAGGCTGTTGGATTAGGCCTCGACATTGATGATTTGGTCTTCCTTCAACAGGGTCTCATTCCGCAGCCTTAGAAAAACCTGTGCCACAGTCACCACATCCCTTTCGCAATAATGAATAATTCGGTCCAGGTTATTTTCTTCATAATACACGTCCCGGACCATGCTGCCGTCAATATCTTCCTTAGGTGAAGGGATACCGAGTACGTGGGCCAGCAGTTTCAAGGAGGTGTAATGCTTGAAATCGCCAAATTTCCAGAGCTTTAATATTTGATTTCTATACAAATTACGGCTTCGTCTGTATGGGTATACTCAGAGCTGTCAGGTTTTTATATGGCTAGATGGGGGAAATCAACTATGATTTTTCAACCTAGAAGAAAGAGACCAAAATGTAAATGAATTTGGCTTTGGTAAAATCCGTCAGAATGAGCTGAAAACGGTTTCATGTGCTGGCTTTTTATAGACTCTCTGTAAACTCGCGCAGCATACTAATGCCTTCGCTATCTAACATCGTAGTTCCGATAAAAGGCATTTTACCTCTTATCATGGTATTGACAATTTTTTGTTCTTTACGTAGAATTCCTGTTTGCCCCAAAGGTGTCTCATACCTGAAGTCAAATCGTCTTTGTGTAGATTTATCCCATCCATTTGGATTATGACAATGCGCGCAGTTCATATCTAAATAGGCACGACTTCTATCCGTTAAAGAGGCATCTGTATTCTTGTAATCAACAATACGAGAAACATGACTAACATCAAAACTATCAAGCAGACCTATCGATTGTAAATGGCTAATTTGATTAACACTCGATCCATTTCTGTCAACAATGTGATTCAAATTCCTTAAAGTTGGTCCTAATGGTGTCATAGTAGCGTTAGACTGATGACAAGTCATGCATTGATTTTCAGTGGGAACCTGATAATTAGTTGAAAGAGAATTACCTTCTCTATTAATCCAACTAACTTCAGTTTCTATGCCATCCGTTAATAAAGTTGCATCAGTTTGTTCCTCATTCCATAGATAGGTAGCCACATTCCAGGTATTATTTTCCTTTACCAGAAGTCGCGTTTCAATTATTCGCTTCCCATTTTTTATTCTTTCATCATTGTAATAGAAGAAAGTTTTGGCCAGAATAGTTCCATTTGGAAATTCTATAGAATCATCCTCTAACTTTTTTATTTGTGTTCCTGATGGGACTTTAACAAGTCTCTGCTTATGAGCATAATCAGTGAAAAGCGTAGAATTAAGTTCTAAAAGGTGGAAATCATTAGAAGGGTCTAAATTGGCGGGTGAGCCTACAAAAATATTATACGCTAAAAGGCTTTCTTCAAATTCAATAGATTTTGGAAAATTGAATTCGGGAATTGCAACATAATCCTCGGTTTTAAAGCGGTTATTTTTGCAGGATATGGTGATAGAGAGAACTAGTCCTACTAAATAAATCATGTTCTTTTTCACTGTTCTCTTTTCAATTTTTTGATTGATCTGGTTTTTGGACTAGTTAGATTGAAAAAGGTTTAAACCTAAAATGAAAATATTCGAGTTAGTGTTTTTTCGAACCTGCACGTAACAAGGGAATATGGTACATAACCGTCTGTTGATTGAAAAACAAGTTAAATTATGATTAGTAAAATCTTCCTATACATAAACGATGTTGTCTTTATCTATTAACCCCTCATTCCGGAGCCTGAGAAAGACCTGTGCTACCGTGACCACATCCTGTTCACAATACCTCGAGATCCGTTCCAGGTCATTTTCTTCATAATACACATCCCTCACCATACTCCCGTCAATATCTTCCTTGGGGGATGGGATTCCAAGCACATGGGCCATGAGTTT
>CBFCWO010000153.1:0-4627 GCA_965601625.1 uncultured Flavobacteriaceae bacterium
AGTAAGATACGATATTAAAGATTTCCTTGAACCTTGAACCTTGAACCTTGAACCTTGAACGAGATTTCTCAAGGGAAACCCACCGCACGCGGGCACAGATAATCGAGTATCTGAGGGAGGAAGGAGATTGGGATCCTGCCTGGGATACTGCCATTAAGTAGTGGGCAGAATTTAGTAGCAGTCGGCAGTGAGAGTCTGCGGTTGGCAGTAACAGTAGGTAGGCCGCCTGAAATTCCAAATTCCAGATTCCATCTTTCTGGTATTGCCCAGTTACCCGACTTGGAATTTGGTAATTGGATTTTGGAATTTATGGAACTCCATCTCCTTCCCCATTCCCCTGCAGATTCCTATCTTTGCAGGACCTGAAAATGCGGCAAACACATGTTTGACAACTTAAGCGATAAACTGGACAAGGCCCTGCACGTATTGCGCGGGCACGGGCAGATCACCGAGATCAATGTAGCGGAAACGACCAAGGAGATCCGGCGCGCCTTACTGGATGCGGATGTGAACTTCAAGATCGCCAAGGAGTTCACCAACAAGGTGAAGGAAAAGGCCCTGGGGCAGAACGTGCTAACCACCCTGCAACCCGGGCAGCTGATGGTAAAGATCGTCAAGGACGAGCTCACCCAATTGATGGGAGGAGATGCCGAAGGGATCAATCTCTCGGGCAATCCCACCATTATCCTGATGAGTGGGCTGCAGGGATCCGGTAAGACCACCTTCTCCGGGAAGCTCGCCAATTTCCTTAAGCGCAAGAAAAGCAAGAACCCATTGTTGGTGGCTTGTGATGTCTACCGTCCGGCGGCCATTGACCAGCTGCATGTAGTTGGGGACCAGATAGGGGTTCCCGTGTATTCGGATACCGAAAACCAGGATCCTGTATCCCTGGCCCAGGCTGGTGTAGCCCATGCAAAAGCCAATGGCCATAACGTGGTGATCATCGATACGGCGGGTCGTCTGGCCGTGGATGAGCAGATGATGACGGAGATCGCCAATATCCGCAATGCGGTGCAGCCACAGGAAGTCCTCTTTGTGGTGGACGCCATGACCGGGCAGGACGCCGTCAACACCGCCAAGGCATTTAATGAGGTCCTCGATTTTGAGGGAGTAGTGCTCACAAAGCTGGACGGGGACACCCGGGGCGGGGCTGCTATTTCCATTAAGTCTGTGGTCCATAAACCCATCAAGTTCATCGGTACAGGCGAGAAGATGGATGCTATTGACGTATTCCATCCCGCTCGGATGGCGGACCGTATCCTCGGCATGGGCGATGTGGTTTCCCTGGTGGAGCGTGCACAGGAGCAGTTCGATGAAGAGGAGGCCCGGAAGATCCAGAAGAAGATCGCCAAAAATAAATTCGGCTTCGACGATTTCCTCAGCCAAATCCAGCAGATCAAGAAAATGGGGAGCATGAAGGACCTGGTCGGCATGATCCCCGGGGCTGGAAAGGCCCTGAAGGGGATGGATATCGACGACGATGCCTTTAAGCATATCGAGGCCATTATCCACTCCATGACCCCCGATGAACGTTCCAATCCATCCCTGCTGGACGCCCGCCGCAAAAAGCGCATTGCCAAGGGAAGCGGAACCAGCCTGCAGGAGGTCAACCAGCTGCTGAAGCAATTCAACCAGATGAGCAAGATGATGAAGATGATGCAGGGCGGAGGCGGCAAGAAGATGATGCAGATGATGCAGCAGATGCGCTAGGGTTCATCAAATTCCAAACAACAAATTCCAAATTCCAAACATATGGTCCTTCTCGACGGCAAAAAAATCTCCAACGAAATCAAAGACGAAATAGCTGTAGAAGTAGCCCAAATGAAGGAGCGGGGCGAGAAAGTACCCCACCTGGCGGCTGTGCTGGTGGGTAACGACGGGGCGAGCCTCACCTATGTGGGGAGCAAGGTGCGGACCTGCAAGCGGATCGGGTTTGAGTCTACCCTGAAGCACCTGCCGGAAGAAACCACGGAGGAGGAGCTCTTAGACCTGGTGGAAGCGCTGAACGCGGATGCCGATATCGATGGCTACATTGTACAGTTGCCCCTGCCAAAACACATCGATGAGGAGAAAGTCTTGATGGCCGTTCATCCGGACAAGGATGTGGACGGCTTCCACCCGATGAACTTCGGAAAGATGGCCCTGGATATGGAGACATTTATCTCCGCAACCCCATTCGGCATCGTCGAACTCCTGAAGCGATACGGGGTGGAGACTTCCGGCAAACATGCTGTGGTCATCGGCCGGAGCCATATTGTGGGACGGCCGATCAGCATCCTGCTGAGCCAGAAAGGCGATGCCGGAAATGCCACGGTAACCCTAACTCACAGCCGGACCAAAGACATTGCCTCCCTGACACGGCAGGCGGATATTGTGGTTTCCGCTCTCGGAATTCCGAAATTCTTAAAGGCCGATATGGTGAAGGAAGGTGCGGTGATTATCGATGTGGGCATCACACGGGTTCCGGATGAGAGCCGGGAACGCGGTTACTATATCAGCGGGGACGTGGATTTTGAGGAGGTGAGCGAGAAAGCTTCCTACATCACACCGGTGCCCGGTGGGGTAGGGCCCATGACCATCGCCATGCTCCTGAAGAATACACTCCTGGCGCGGGAACGGCACCAGAAGAACTCCTGAGCCTTATTGTTCCTGCTCTACAGGTGTAAGGGTGTCAAATTCTGTATTTCCCTCGTCGTTTCGGCAACTTTGGCAGAGTATGATCAGTCCGATCAGGATGGCTGCATAGTGCCATTTTTTCAAAGGTTTGATTCGGGGCCTTCTCATATGGGTTAAGATTTGGGGGTTACTGTAAACCCAGAACGATCCCCCTGACATTTTAGTATATTTTTTCGTTGAAAGCCAGGGCTTTGGGGTCCTGTGGGCAGCATTGTTTTTGATTGTGTGGTTGTCCTGTGCGTCAAAAAACCCTATCTTTTTTAAAATTTCCAGCCATGCGATATGCCTTGCTCACCTTTTTGATCCTGGGCCTTTTTTCAGGATGCCAACCGGGAACAGAACCCAATCCTGAGTTTTCAATCCGTATTACCTACCCTCAGGAGGTGTCTGAAACCCCTCTGGATGGGCGTCTGCTGCTCATGTTTTCTGATGCGGAAAGCGGCGAGCCCCGCTTTCAGATCAATGCCGGCCTGAATACCCAGATGGTCTTCGGCATGAATGTGGAAGGGATGGTGGCCGGGCAGGGAATCGCCTTTGATGAAAACGCCTTTGGCTTCCCTTACCAAAACATGGAGGGAATTCCCCCGGGAACCTACCGGGCCCAGGCGCTGCTGCATGTGTACGAGACTTTTAACCTAAACACAGGGCATACGGTAAAACTCCCCATGGACCATGGGGAGGGGCAGCAGTGGAACCGCTCCCCGGGCAACCTGTACAGCCAGCCGGTGGAAGTGACCATTACTGAAGACGGGATTTCAGGTCTTGAAATCGTCATGGATCAGAAGATCCCGCCCATCGCAGAACCTGAAGATACCCCCTGGATCAAACACATTAAGATCAGGTCGGAACGCCTTTCCGAATTCTGGGGGCGGGACATGTATCTGGGTGCGCATATTTTACTGCCCAAGGGATTTGAGGAACATCCGGAGGCCCGATATCCGCTGATGATCTTTCACGGGCATTTTCCCTCGGATTTCGGAGGCTTCCGTACCACTCCTCCGGATGAGGACCTGGAGCCGGAATATTCCGCCCGCTTTGGGGTGGAAGGCTACAATATCGTTCAGCAACAGGAAGCCTATGATTTTTACCAGCGGTGGACTTCCCCGGATTTTCCGCGTTTCCTGATTATTGAGATCCAGCATCCCACCCCTTATTACGACGATTCCTATGCGGTGAATTCGGCCAGCCAGGGACCCTATGGGGATGCCATTACCTATGAGCTGATCCCATACATTGAGGAGCAGTTCCGCGGCCTGGGAGAAGGCTGGGCCCGCTTCCTGTATGGCGGATCTACAGGCGGGTGGGAGGCCCTGGCCGTGCAGGTGAAATACCCTGAGGAGTACAATGGATGCTTCGCGGCCTGCCCGGACCCCATTGATTTCAGGGCCTACTGCCTTACTGACATTTACGAGGATGAGAATGCCTACTATTATCCCAGTGCCCATAAACCCATTGAAGTACCCGCACACCGGGATTACCTGGGCCATGTGCAAACAACGGTCCGGGAATACAACCACCTGGAACTGGCCCTGGGGGACAAGAGCCGTTCGGGCCAGCAGTGGGATATCTGGGAGGCCACCTATTCCCCTCAGGGCTCCGATGGTTATCCTGAGCGTCTCTGGGACAAGAAAACAGGGGAGATCAACCATGAGGTCGCTGAATACTGGCGGGAGAATTACGACCTCCGCCATATCCTGGAGCGGGACTGGGAGAAGCTGGGCCCCAACCTGAAGGGGAAGATCCATATCTACTGCGGGGACATGGATAATTACTATCTTAACAATGCCGTCTACCTGATGGAAGATTTCCTGGAAAGCACTACCGATCCGTATTACGAGGGAGAAGTGCTTTATGGGGATCGGGCAGAGCATTGCTGGAACGGGGATCCGGACCAGCCCAACCACATCAGCCGGCTTCGGTACAACAGCATGTATGTGCCCAAGATCATGGA
>CBFCWO010000154.1:0-4624 GCA_965601625.1 uncultured Flavobacteriaceae bacterium
TTTTGTGCTGCCCGGATGGACTTCCCACCCTGGAAATGCCCTCACAGAGGGCCATCCACTGCGACTCATTCACATGTCCAGTACTGGTGGGAAAGGGAATTCCCATGCCTTACGGAAGGCAGAAAAACGCCCTGATTTTATGCAACCCAAGCAATTACCAACCCCAAATCTGTTTTTGCCATGCACACAACTACTCATTTAAAAACAATTGTCATAGACCCAAACCCCCGTTTTCACGAGGCCTATGCTTATTATTTCAGTACTTACAGGGATTATACCCTGACAGGGATCTATCGTTCGGTTACCGAGGCCCTGGAGGGCTGTGAACTGGAACGCCCGGATTTTATCCTTTCAGAAACCCATTTGCCGGACGGTTCCGGCCTGGACGGAATTATCGAATTTCGCAAGCGGGACCCCCAGGCGCGGATCATCATGGTCAGCGAGGAAAATGACTTCGGATGTATCAAGAAGGCCTTTAAGAATGGAGCCGTGGGATACCTGACCAAGCCTATCACCAAGGATCGGCTGCAGGATGCCCTGAACGCCATCCGTTTTGAAGGAGCTGCCCTGAGCAATGATATTGCCCGGGAGATCATCAATGCCTTCCGACGGAAATCCTACAGTGGATTTTCCGAACGGGAAAACCAGATCATCGAATACCTGAGCCAGGGTGCCACCTACAAGACCATTGCAGAAAAATTGTTCGTGACCCCGAGCACCATAAACTTTCACATCCAGAACATTTATCTGAAGCTGGATGTGAATTCAAAATCCGAGGCTTTACAAAAGCTTCAACAATTAGACTATGCCTAAGTCTGGGGCAGGGGGGTGACTCCTGTCCCGGTGGTCCTCAAAGGGATCACCACCAATAGTTGCTTTGTGGGAATTGCTGCTATGGCACCGTTTGCCTGGTAGGGGCCATAACCCCTGCCAGCTTGCGGTGTTTTTTTCTCAGGCGCTTTGGGAGCGTGATTTTTTTTCCAATACAAAGTACATATTGAGCTTGCCCCGATTCTTTACATCGATCTCACCCCGGTATTCACAGTTGTATTCATCCCTGATGAGTTGGTAAGTGCCCTCTGCCACGTTGATCCGGCCTATCTCCGAGGTAGACTCCATGCGGGCGGCTATGTTTACGGTGTCCCCCCAGATGTCGTAGGCAAACTTCTTGGTGCCTACGATTCCCGCAACCACGGGCCCTGAATTGATGCCTATTCGCACATCGAACTTAATATGATCCGCTGAAGGATCAGCCTTTGAAGCCTCCACAAACTCGAGCATATCCATGGCCGCCTTCACCATCCGATGGGCATGGTCTTCTGAAGGGAAGGGCAGCCCACTGGCGCACATATAGGCATCGCCGACTGTTTTGATCTTTTCCAGCCCGTATTTGTCCATTAGGCTGTCAAAATAACCAAAATAGTGGTCCAGGCTTTTGATGAGCTTCTCAGGATCCAGGCTTTCTGCATGTTTGGTAAAGCCCTGGAAATCCGTAAACAACACAGTCACCGCATCGAACCGCTGGGCCTTGACGCGACCTTTTTCTTTGAGCTCCTGGGCCGTTTCCTTTGGCAGAATATTGAGCAATAAACCTTCGGACCGGTCCCGCTCCGCTGAGATGATCTTGTTGGTTTTTTGCATATAGCGATACCTGCCGAAACTTCCCACCCCGATGATGATCAAAAGCAAGGCCGTGGCCCCGGTGGCCCAAAGGGCAGCGCGCTCCCTCTTCCGCTTTTGTGTTTGTAGCTCAAGTTCCGTTGTTTTTTGAGCGGCGACCAATTCGGCTTTTTCGCGTTCAAAGCGCGTCAAATCGACGGTTTCCACATCCATAGAGTCTTTATAGCGCATATGGAGGTTCAAATGAACATATGCTTCTTTGAAATTTCCAGTGATGGAGTCCAGGCTTGCAAGCACCCGGCTCGATTCGCTGATTTGGTCTTTAGTGCCAAGTCTCAACGCATGGCCCAGGCTCTGTTGGGCGATGCGGTGGGCTTCCTCGTACTCTCCTTCCGCCTGTAAGAGCTGGGCGAGGGATACCTGAAACTCAGATGCAGCAATAAAATCGCGGTCCTCTTCCAGTAATCTGATGGCCTCCTTTAAATACGCTATGGCAGCTTTGGGCTGCCCCCTTTGGGCATTCAGTCTTCCTAAATTTCCAAGTGAATAACTGAGGCCAGGGCGATGGTTTTCCTCGGCAAAGATTATTCTGGCTTCCAAAAAATACGCCTCAGCTTTATCAAGATCCCCATTGCTCAGGAATAGCTCTCCCAGGTTATAGGAAGCTATAGCCAGATTTTGGGGACCTTCGGGTTCAATTTTTACCTCAGGGTCCCGCAGAATATCTATGCTTTTCTCATAACTCTCGGCTGCTTTATCCATATCTCCGGACTCCAAATAAGTACCACCCATGGACATAAGCGCAATACCCTCACCAATTTTATCGCCATCCTGTGCAGCGATCTCAGCGCTCTTTCCAAAAGCTTCAAGGGCCTCACTAAGCCTTCGCATACTTAAGAGGGCGTTGCCCTTTTGCAGGTACCCGCTGCTGAGATATTCTTTATTTTCAAGGGAATCCGCCAGGGAAATCAATTCACCAGAATACTTTAGGGCAAGTTCCAGGTCATTGATTTCATTAAATGCCAAATCATTAAGCACTTTCATTTTTTCAACTCCCCTTAGGGTGTCTGTGACATAAATCTGTCTTAGACTATCAGCGATTTTCTGCTGCTGGGCTACCGAGGTCCCTGTGGAAAGCAAGAAAGAAACGATTATGGTAAGCGCTTGTTTTCTATATATTGCCGATGAATATTTCATGTAGGGTTGTATTCATCGATCTTAACGTTTGGCACGCAGAAAAGGATCCATACTAAACGCTCGAGTGTCCCCGGCTTTATTTTCTAGCTCAAACCAGATTGTATACCGAGCTTCACAATTGTCCTCTGCATCTTCCTTGACACGTGCCTGAACATTTCCGCTATTACCCCTAATTCTCGGATCTTCGAAAATGCAGTTGGGATATGCTAATTCGATTTGAAGGATTTTGATCTTGTACTTCTTTTTCTCTGCGCTTTTTTCTATGTCACCAAACCATATTACGTCCTTTCCTGGATAAACATCGGTATAGAAATCCTTGGGAGATACATTATCTGATCTGGTACCATTAATACCTGCTTTACCCCTGGATTCCATGGCGATATATTGTAAGTTGGGGTTCTGATCAGAGCTTATAGTTGAACTTGAATTACTATTAAACAGACCTTCGGCATCTAATATTTGGAGGTCAATTAAAGCAACCCCACCCCGTGTGGCCTCTTCCTCCAACGAGCTTCTTTGATTTTGATTAACCTTACATCCCATGCTAAGGAGTAGGGCAAGGAATAGGAAAAGTCCAGTATAACGATGATTGATCTTTTTCATTATCAAAGGTATTGTTGTTAGTGTTTCAATTGAGTCTTGAACCCAGATTGCAAATCTTAAATTAGATCTGTAGATCGAATCTGTATTTCAATGTGTTTCAAATGGCTTAGAGGCATTTCCATAATGCGGAAATTTTTAAGAACGATTTTATACTGAATAATAATCCAAATCTCTAATTCATTTACAATTGTTTGGGTTCGATATGCTTAAGGTACAAATTCTGGACGAGATTAATCAACAGCATGTGGCATAATCTGTATTGATGCAAACTACCCTAAAAATGAGGGAATAATAACTGTAATTAGAATGTAACTGTAATTTTCGTATTGAGTTATAAACTGCCGATCTATGGGATTTTCCGGTACTTCTCAAACCACATCAGCACACTTGCCACCTTGGCCACCAGGTTGCTCGGGCGGTTGGCGATCCCGTGGGAGGCCCCCGGGATGCGTACCATGGCAGATTCCACGCCCTGCAGCTTCAGGGCGGCATAGAATTGCTCGGATTCGGCAATGGGGGTACGATAGTCCTGTTCCCCGGTGAGCAGCATGGTGGGGGTAGTTACATTGCCCACATAGCTCAGGGGGGAGCGCTTCATGTAGTGGTCCGGGTCTTCCCAGGGCTTGGAAGGGAACCAGTAGCGGTAGAAAAACCCGGGGTTGTCTGCATAGAGCACGAAGCTGTACCAGTTGATCACGGGTTTGGCTACCACGGCCGCCCTGAACCGGTCGGTGTGGCCTACGATCCAGGCGGTAAGCACGCCTCCGCCGCTGCCCCCGGTGACAAATAACTGGTCCGAATCCACGTAGCCTTTGGCCAGCAGGGCATCCACCCCGGACATCAGGTCATCGTAATCGTGGTTGGGGTAGTCGTGGTGGATCAGGTTGCCGAATTCCTCTCCGTATCCGCTGCTGCCCCTTGGATTCGTGTATAGGACCACATATCCGGCTGCGGCATAGAGCTGCACCTCCGCAGAGAATACAGACCCGTAGCTTGCAAACGGCCCACCGTGGATCTCCAGGATCATAGGATATTTCTTGGCTGGATCAAAGTTTGGTGGCTTGACGATCCAACCCTGCATCTCCCGTTGATCATGGGAGGAATTCCACCGGATTTCCTCCACTTCCCCTATGTCCCTGAACGAAAACAGGTCGTCGTTCAGGCGGGTGATCCTGCGTGCCCCCTTCTTGTTTTGTACGGCCAG
>CBFCWO010000155.1:0-4595 GCA_965601625.1 uncultured Flavobacteriaceae bacterium
TAATTACCAATGGTTTTGAGGATATCCAACATCGAAAACTCAGGAACAGCCGTATCGAATCCTATTTTACCCAGGTGGTCAATTCAGACCGTGCCGGGGTAAAAAAACCACATCCGAGGATTTTTACTATGGCCCTTGAGGCTGCCGGGATACGTCCGGAGGCGGGGGTGATGATTGGAGATAGCCTGGAGGCTGATATACAGGGTGCCCGCGCCGTAGGGCTGCAGGCCATTCATTTTAATGTCCACGGGGATTCGAAGCACGGGATTTGTCCGGTGATCAACGACCTTCGGGAGATCAAGACCTTCCTTTAGGATCTTACGACCCGATAGACGGTATACAAGGTGGGGATCTACTTTATCGTTCCGAGTAAATAAACTATCTTGCCGCTTGATTCAATGCACGTTAGTGATGATGAAAAAGGTGATCCTTCTTTTGTTTTTTTCGATGATTGCTGTGGCCGGAAATGCCCAGTTAGACCGGTATAAATATGTTGTGGTCCCCACCCAGTTCGACGGGTTTAAGAATGTCAATCAGTTCCGCACCAGTACGCTGATCAAACACCTTTTTACCCAAAACGGGTTTACGGCGGTTTACGATGATAAAATTACGCCTGAACTGGCCTCGAAACCCTGCCAGGGGTTGCGGGCGGACATGGTTGACACGTCCTCTTTGCTATCCACCAAGGTGAAACTGGTTTTGAAAGATTGCTATGGGCAGGTGGTCTTTGAAACCATAGAAGGCAAGAGCAAGCAGAAGGATTTTGAGCTGGCATACCGGGAGGCGATAACGGAGGCCTTTGTAGTCATTCAGGCCCTGGGATATTCTTATACCCCCGGGGATAGCGTTGCCACTTCGAAGGAAGTTGCTTCCGATGAAAAAAGTCCGATAGGGGAAGAAAGCACTGCACTTACAGAGACCGCGGAAATAGCCCCCGCAGTTGCGGCTACGGCAGGGGTAACTCCTGAGGTTATCACCGAGACGCAGGCAGCAGAACGCTGGTATGCCCAACCGACGGATAATGGCTATCAGCTGGTGGACAGTGAGCCCAGGGTCCGCATGAACCTGTTGGAGACTTCACAGAAAGATACTTTTATCGCCATGGTGGAGGGCGCCCCTATGGGCATGGTCTACAAAAAAGATGGTGATTGGTGGCATGAGTTCTATGAGGACGGGAAAGCCATCCTCAGAAAGCTCGACCTAACGTTTTAAAGGTCGTATTTTCCTTTCCAGCGATTGCTCAGGAACTCCCGGATCCCGTCTTCCCTTGGATTCTTTCCGGGCCTGTAAAAGGAGGTGCCCTGGAGGTCTTCCGGCAAAAATTCCATGGACACAAAATTGCCCGGGTGGTCGTGGGCGTAAGCATAGGCCTCTCCGTAACCCAGGTCTTTCATCAGTTTGGTTGGTGCATTTCGCAGGGGCAGGGGCACGGAAAGGTCACCCTCAGCGCGAACGGCCTGCTGGGCACTTTTGATCGCCGTATAACTGCTGTTGCTTTTGGGAGAAGTCGCCAGATAGATGGCGCACTGGCTCAGGATGATACGGGCCTCTGGATAGCCGATCACCGTCACGGATTGAAACGTGGCATTTGCCATAACCAGGGCGGTCGGATTGGCCAGGCCAATGTCTTCGGAAGCTGCGATCAACATCCTCCTGGCGATGAATTTCACATCCTCACCCCCTTCAACCATCCTTGCAAGCCAGTAGACGGCCCCATTGGGGTCACTGCCGCGTATGGATTTGATAAAGGCTGAAATAATATCGTAGTGCTGCTCGCCCGTTTTGTCGTATCGCATGGGCTGTTGTTGCACTAGCTCCGCAACCCGTTTATCCGTGATGGTGATCTGAGGATCATCCGAGGATCCTACCACGAGTTCAAAGATGTTCAGGAGTTTTCGGCCATCACCCCCGGATAATCGGAGCAGCATATCGGTATCCTTAAGGATTACCTTCCGGGATTTAAGCCATGAGTCCTCCAGCATGGCGCGCTTTAGCAGGGCCAAAAGGTCATCTTTCCCCAGGGACTCAAGCACGTAAACCTGGCAGCGGGAAAGCAGGGCAGGGATCACTTCAAAACTGGGATTTTCCGTAGTGGCGCCGATCAGTGTGACCCAACCCTTCTCCACAGCCCCAAGCAGGGAATCCTGTTGGGATTTGCTGAATCGGTGGATCTCATCGATGAAGAGGATCGGATTTTTGGTGGTGAACAAGCCACCGCTTTGCCGGGCCTTCTCCAATACTTCCCGCACCTCCTTTACACCGCTGCTGACCGCACTCAGGGTGTAGAACGGCCTTCCGCTCTGGTTGGCGATCACCTGTGCCAGGGTGGTCTTTCCGGTCCCCGGGGGACCCCACAGGATCATGGACGGGATGTTCCCGCGGGTAATCTGCCGGCTCAGTGCCCCTTCCGGGCCGACCAGATGTTCCTGGCTGATAAATTCCTCCAGGGTACGCGGCCGGATCCGTTCTGCTAAGGGTTCATTCATAACTTAAAAATACTATAATTCCCTGTTTCCCGGGTATGCCCTGGCCTTAACTCTTGCAGTTTCGGTCCAATTGTCTGTACCTTGCAGGCATGTCCGAGGAATTCCATTACCGCTATTCCCATGCTGTGGTCCTGGTACCCCTGGCCCTTGTCCTGGGGATCTGGACCGTCTTTTCGCTCGAATTGCGCCTGGGAATAAATGTCAATGACTGGGGCATACTCCCCCGAACCCTCAGTGGCCTTAGGGGCGTATTTACCTCTCCCTGGATCCATGGATCCCTTGAGCATCTCTATAACAATACGCTCCCTCTGGCAGTCCTTAGCGCCGCCCTCTTTTATTTTTACCGGGCTATTGCCTGGAAGACCCTCCTGCTGGGAATATTGCTCTCAGGCCTGATCACCTGGGCCATAGGGCGTTCTTCGTATCATATTGGCGCCAGCGGACTCATTTATGTCCTGGCCAGTTTTATTTTTTTCAAAGGGATTTTTACGCGGTATTACCGGTTGGTAGCCCTTTCCCTGGGTGTTGTGTTTATTTACGGGGGGTTGCTCTGGTATATATTCCCTGTGCTGGATGGGATCTCCTGGGAAGGACATCTGGGCGGCTTTCTAACGGGGTTGTTCCTGGCTGTTTTTTTGAAATCACCCGTGCCCAGGGAGCCTAAATATCCCTGGGAGTCCGAAGACTTTGAGGAAGATTCGGATCCCTTTATGCGTCATTTTGATGCGGACGGAAATTTTATCGAAGATCCAGAGGAAGCCACTTCCAATACCTCCGATAGCATTCAGGTCAGGTATCATTATCATAAGGATAAAACTTCCGGGGAAGAGGACTAAGCCATTCGCTGACGCAGGACCTCATAGAGGAATACCCCGCAGGCTACCGAAACATTCAGGGAGCTGATAGACCCCTTCATTGGCAGTCTGGCCTGCAGGTCCACGGATTTGAGGACTGCCGGGGAGGCCCCTTTTCCCTCCGAGCCCATCACAATTGCCGTCCCGGCACGAAGGTCGGTTTCAAAAATGGACTGTTCCGCCCGTTCACTGGCTGCAATAACCTGTATGCCGCTGGACTGCAAATAATACACGGCGTCCCTGGTATGCGGTGTTTTTGCCAGGGGCACGCTAAATACTGCACCCGCTGAGGTTTTTACGGTATCTGCCGTCACCGGGGCACTCCCGCTTATGGGCAATATGACCCCGTCAACCCCTGTACATGCTGCCGTCCGTATGATCGCTCCGAGATTCCGCACATCGGATACCCCGTCTAACACGAGCAGCAGTGGGTTCTCACTTTTAGCCACCACCTGGTCGATGAGTTGTTGATAGTCCAGGATGTCCACGGGTGAAATAGTGGCGATCACCCCCTGATGATTCCGGTCGCGGAACCTGGCGAGGCGTTCGGAGGGCACCACACTCACGCGAACCCCTTTTTTTCGGGCGAGGGATTGAAGTTCCTGAATTTGTGCACCCTGATAGCCCTTCTGCAAAAAGATCTTGTCTATGGCCTTTCCCGCTTCCAGTGCTTCAATGACGGCCCGGGTTCCATAAATATGAGTGGTCTTCTCCATTTAACCAAAGGTACACTAATGATGAATAACCCATTAAATCAGGAAACCGACTTAAATAAAAATGGGCAGATGCAATATATAGAATTTTTTTCCGGACCAAATGGGTTACAGGCCCAGTGCCTGAATCTCAAAGGCATCTTTATCAAATGGATACCCCCTCCAGAAAAAACCTTCCGCCCTGAATTTCCACACCACTTCACCATCCCTGGTGACTTCCCAAAACCCATAGTCACCTTCAGTGATCAGAATATTGCCGTTTCGCATTGGTGCGGCACCGGAAACCTTGCCCGAAAACAGGTCCGGGTGTGTGAAACTCCAGATAACCTTTGGCTCGTTATCCTGATTGGGAATTATTTGCAGGTTGTCTGGTATTTGGAGTTCGTAAACTGTGGATTGTCCAATTCCATTCCCATTGGAGAATATCAGAAGCTTTCCCTGATCGTCTCCCTGAAGCAGGTTTGGGTAATGATTGTTGTAAAAGAGTCGGGTGCCTGAAGCATTCCTGTAAGCTTGGGGATTGCCAAATCGATATATTAGAT
>CBFCWO010000156.1:0-4497 GCA_965601625.1 uncultured Flavobacteriaceae bacterium
TCTGTAGAGTTTTACACTTTAAGGCCCAATTTGATAAATGCCCAGCGCATCGGCTGGCCCCTCACTAAAAGCGCTCCACAGGAGCCCATTTTGCCGTTCGGTCCGGTTTTGTTTCAGTCACCCCCCATTACAGGATCACGCGAGGAACGAGCGTAATCCTGAGTCTCCATTTGGCAGAGGCAGTTGGCAGTTCCTTCCGGTAGCGCTTGCCGAATAAGGCCCGCCTGATCGAGATCATTTCAAGCTTACGGAATTCAAACTACTTTGGTACTTCCATATGGTACAAAGACAAGGAGTTATGAGGACCAACCCTGAATACCCCAACGATACTAAAGACGTATTTAAAGCGTGCGGTACTTGTTCCCGTACGTTCGCACATTTGTTGAATCGCGCATTCGGACATCCGGATGAAGCTGCCGAAAAGGCCATGAACCTGATGGCCGGTGGGATTTTGAACCAGGGGTACCAATGTGGCATGCTTTGGGGCGCATCTCTGGCTGTAGGAGGAGAAGCGTATCGGATGCAGGAAAACTTGGATTCAGCAATAGAAGCAGCTGTCAACGCCACGGAAGAATTGATCGCTTCCTTTATGGAACAAACGGATACGGTAAACTGCCGGGAGATTATCGGGATCGACCTTACGAGCAAGATTGGCATGGCCAAATTCATGTTGCGGGTGACTTCCCAGGGGATGAAGAACAGCCATTGTTTCAACCTGGCGGAACAGTGGGCCCCGGAGGCCATAGAGGCCGGTCGAAAAGGGGTTGAGAATACCATGGATTCGATAGAGAAACCATTGAGCTGTGCTTCAGAGGTGGTATGCCAATTGGGTGGTTCAGAGGAAGAAATGGCCATGGTGGCCGGATTTGCAGGGGGGCTTGGACTCCATGGCGGCGGTTGCGGAGCTTTAAGTGCTGCCATCTGGAAGAAAATGCTTGACTGGTGCAGGGAACATCCGGATAAAGATCCACCATATTTCAACAACAAAACCGCAAAAAAAATGCTGAAGGCATTTAAGGCGGAAACCAACGGCAAAATGCGTTGCAGTGAAATTTGCGGCCGCCAGTTTGAGGATCTAAGGGAACACGGAAATTATATCCGCACGGGAGGCTGCAATAATCTTATAAAATTGTTGTCAACTACCGCGGATGCCTGACTAGTCTTAAAACAATGTCATTGCCAGGACTGCCGATGCAAGACAATATTCAACCTTGTTAGCCCTGGTAAACCATCGGGTGCATATGGCAATAGGTGGACCTTAATGGCGTTCTCCACCAGTGGATTCGACCATCGAGCGTACTTTTTTTATGTTTGGGGATGCTGGTTTTAACCCGAATAAAGGCCTGAGGAACCAGATCCGCCGAATTATAAATTCATACAATAGATAGCACACCACGCCTGTAAAGGCCACTACGGCTACGAACTTTAGGATTACCGGCATCTGCAGGGGCAGGATCAATAGGGCGCCGGCATATAAAACAAACATATGGATGATGTACACCGGATAGGCCGCCTGACTCAGATAGCTCAGCAGCGCACTGGGCCGGTTGAGGTATTTGTGGCCTATGCCGAAAACTCCGAAGATCCATAGATTCGACTCGATGGCCATCAGGTAGGCGGGTGATTTCAGGTCGAAGACCAACAAACGCATGGTATACAGTGCCACTGCTAATCCCAGGTATAACCACCACCATTTAAGGACGTTTTGCCAGAAGGCCTTTCCACTGCATACAAAAAGGAATCCGAACAAAAATGCTACTAGTCCGACAAAAAAACCGTGCCAGGTCTCGGCATACATTTCGAATAGTTGTGGTTTCAGCAGCAGGACCTCCAATATAAAAAGGACTGAAACGGACAATAGTCCGAAAGGGTTGCCAAAATACATGCGAATGAACCTTATAAACCGCCCTTCGCGGTGCTTCTTCAAATAAAAGAAGAGGGGGGAAAGCATTAGCACATACACAAAAATGTTTCCCAGGAACCACAAGTGGCCCATGTGGGGAAAGTAACTCAGTGGCATCTTGTAGTGGGACTGGAATAACAAAAAGTGAATAGGGGTGATGGCAAAAAAACCAAAAACCAGGGGCAGCAGGATGCGTCTGCTTCGTTCTGCCATCAATTGCCGCCAGTTCCTTTTGCGCAGGGCAAAGTATACTCCCATGCCCGAAACAAAGAACAGGAAGGGAATCCTCCAGACGTTGAGCATGGACATCGGGATCCACAGGCGCTCCATCGGTTCTTCGCTGCGGATAAACCCAATGAACATGGCCCAGGGCTGGAAGATGATCGCGATGTGGTAGATCAGCAGCAAACCAATGGCTATCACCCGGAGCCAGTCAATATCGTGTCTTCTTTCAGGTATCATGGGAATATATATTGCGGTTCTTTACTGAAGCATCATGGCAATAACCGGACGTGTTTTCTCTACGTCCTCCAGGTCGAGTTCCATACCCAGAGGCCCGAGTTGTACCTGCATGAATTCGTAGATCGGCTTTACATCTGAGAAGGATCCCATGACGGTTTCCCGTGGTGTAGCCCCAAAGTTGTTCCGAACGGTTTTATCGGCTCCGGCATCCATTAGTTTTTGCACGATTTCCACCCGGCAGAAAAATGCTGCCACGTGCAATGGTGTGGCGCCGTCGTTGTTCTTGATCGTGAGATCGACACCGGCATCGATCAGGGCAATTGCAATCTCAGTCTTATCAAAGGTGGCCGCGGAGATCAGTGGAGTCGATCCACTCATCGGGTCTTTCGCGTTTAAATTCGAACCTGCCTCTATATGTTGCTTAACGGCTTCGAGGTTTCCGTAGATCACAGCGGCCTGCAGGTCCATTTCCGGTATTTCCGCTGTTGTTTGCTCCGAACCGGCAGGACTTTTGGGCTTGGCATCCTGGCAGGAAAGGGCACCCGCGCCCAGGACTGCGCTTAATAGCATAATGGACAGTGGCTTTTTTAACGTATTGATTTTCATAGGTTTCATGTTTTAATTGTTAGTGGATTCAACTTCCGTTTATTGTTTGATACAAAGTTCAGGCGAACCATGACGCAGGGCTAATCACCTTTGGGGCGATGGCCATAACCTTTGAAGACAGGATATAAATTATGCGGCATTCGTGTAAGATATGACGCAATTAGCGCATGCTTCGAGGATGCTGACATCCAAAAAATGTGGGCGCATTCCCATAATCTTTGTTACTTTCGGATCACTATGTCACGCGCATCCATACAGGGAGACGAATTTATCGGAAAGGCCAAATCCATTCTACTTGAAAATATTGGAGATGAGGGTTTCGGCGTTTCCGAACTGGCCGCGGCAATGTTCATGAGTCGTTCCAGCCTGCTCCGGAAAGTGAAGAAGCATACGGGGCAATCGGCAAGCCAGTTCATTCGACAGGTTCGCCTGGATAAAAGCATGGACTTGCTCAGGGATACCTCGATGAACGTTTCTGAAATTTCCTATGAAGTGGGCTTCGGCAGCACTTCCTATTTTATTAAGTGTTTTCGGGAACACTTTGGATATCCACCAGGAGAGGCAGACAAGAGGGCTTCTGAACCCCTGGGGCAGAATGGGGAAACAGGTGTGAAGCGCACCTCCGGCCAACCGTCCTGGAAGATCATCATTCCCGTCGCCCTGGTCCTGCTGATTGTGGCCCTGGCCTATTGGAACAGGGGATCCGATAGGGCTGGGAAAGATCTGGAGAAATCCATAGCTGTACTCCCCTTCCGGAATGAGAGCAGCGATACGACCAACGTTTACTTTGTCAACGGGCTCATGGAAACCACGCTGAGCAATCTTCAGAAAATCGAAGACCTCCGGGTCATTAGCCGGACCTCGGTGGAGAGCTATAGGAACACGAAAAAAACCATACCTGAAATTGCTAAAGAACTCAACGTAAACTACTTTGTTGAGGGCAGCGGACAAAGGGCTGGGGACCAGGTCTTACTCAATATCCAACTCATTGAGGCGGCCAGTGACAGGCCAATCTGGTCCGAACAGTACAGCCGTCAGGTGGGGGATATTTTTGAGTTGCAAAACGAAGTGGCCCGGAAAATCGCCGACGCAATCCAGGCCGTGGTAACCACGGATGAATTGGAGCAGCTCCAGAAACAGCCCACTGAAAATCTCCAGGCCTATGACTACTACCTCAGGGGGCTTGAAGCCATGTGGGTAGGAACCCCGGAAGGTTGGCAACAAGGCATTTCCTTCTTTGAGCAGGCCATTGAGGAGGATCCGCAGTTTTCGCTGGCCTATGCGGAAATTGCCATTGCCTATTTTTTCCTGGACCAGTACAAAAAAGAGAAACAGTTTACGGAGGCAATCAACAACAATGCGGACAAGGCTTTACTATACGATCCCAAATCGGCCGAAAGCCTGATTGCAAAGGCCTTGTATTACATGCAGGTTGAAGAATACCGGCTGGCCCTGCCACATCTGGAGAAAGCCCTGGAATACAATCCCAATGCTTCGGCCGTGGTGCAGATCCTGGCCGACTACTA
>CBFCWO010000157.1:0-4408 GCA_965601625.1 uncultured Flavobacteriaceae bacterium
GGCGGTTCGGTCCGAAGGAATATCCCAAGCCTCCCGAGTATCCCTGCAGGTCCCCCCACTGTGCATTGTTCCGGTAGGGGCTTTGCTCGTAACGGTACCCACCCCTCAGGCTGAGTCCTTTGATGCGATATTCTCCACCCAGCCTGAAGGTGGATACCCCTTGAAGGGTTTGGGAAATAAAGGCATTTTCAGAACTGAAATCCGGGTCCGAAGTAGGTCTTAACTGGGCCCTGGACATATCCTGATATCCGTAATCAAAACTTAGCAACCCAGAGGCCCCGAATACCAGGGCCAGGCTACCTGTATATCTCGCCGGCGTGGCGATCTTATATCGAGGATAAAGGTTGACGATGCTGAAATCTATAAAGGTGATTTCCGGGTTTTTTTCCGGAAAATCGGTGTTGACCCGCTGCGATAATTCGTCGTTCAGGTCATACCAGGTGGGCGACTGGTAGCTCGCCCCCACACGTACGATCTCTCCCAGCTTGGCAATGCCGCCCAGGCCGAAGGAGAATCCACCTCCCCAGGTCCTCAGGAAATTGTCAAAAAGCCCTGATTGGATATCTGAGTCCGCAGAATATCCGGTCTCCGTAATCTGGGTTATTCTTTCGTAGAATATGGAGTGAAAGTTCAGGGAGGCTCCCAGGTACAGGAAGTCTTCGTACTGGGTGGCGAAATTCATCGTGAATTTACCATTGTAGCCATTGGAAGACTGCGTATAAGTCTGGTTTACTGTATTGTAGTCCGCATTGGAGAAGTAGGCAGTATTGTTGTCGTCATCAGGGTCTACCGGATCTATAAATCCGGCCTGGAAGCCCAGAAAGGCCTGCTGTGCCCCGTAGCCGAGGCTTCCTCCGATATCCAGGTAGGCATCTTCAATGAATTCATTTTCGCCTACCCGAAGCGGTCCCAGGGGAACCCCTTGCGCAAAGGTCAGGAAATACTGATCGATGCCGACCGGGGAACTTCCGCGAACCACGATATCATCTTTGAAATTGTTGACCAGGTCATAGTTCACCGCCAGCGCCATTTTTTTCCAGGGCGAACCGCTGCGGTCCCTGAAGACCCAAACACCGCCCACCTGATTGAGCATAAAGGGACTTCTGCCGGCCTCTGTAAAGGTTCCAAAAAAATTGGATCCATTGCGCCGGTCGTATACGCTGCCCGTAACGCTGAACATTCCGTTGTTGAAAACGGCTGAACCGGCCGGGTTAATGCCCAGGGCGGATATCTCTCCTCCCAGGGCCCCAAAGGCCCCGCCCATTGCCTGATAGCGGGCCGTCCCCTGTACTTCTTCAAGACTGTATCTCAAGACCTCGTTGATGGTTTGGGCACTCGCCAGGGAACATACCATAAGCAGGATGAAAGTACTGATACGTTTCATTGGGATATTTTTTAGTGTTTGTTATAAGGGGATTTCAATTTAGTTACGACGTCCGCCACCTGAGCGTCCTCCACCGGAACGACCGCCGGAAGAACGTCCACCACCACCACTGCTCCTGAAACTTCCTGAGGAGCGACTGCCGCCGGAACTTCGGAAACTTCCTGAAGAACGACCTGAGCTGCGAGCCCCGGAACTGCGATAACTACCTCCGCTCCTGTAGGATCCTGACCCACTTCGCCTGGAGGACTGACCAGCCCCCCGGTAACTGCTTGCCCGGCTTCGTGCGGCCCGACCGGAGTTGTACGTCCCGGTCCTGCCGGAATAATAGCTTCCTGCGCGGCTTCGGCCCGAATTACCTGAATAATTCCCGCTTCGGGAAGTACCATAGCCCCGGGAGTTGCCGGTGTAGGTACGCGTACCTCTGGAGGCGGTACCATAACGGGAAGCTGTTCGCGTGCTTCTGCTGCTTCGATATGCCTGGTTGCGGGCCGCTGCAGCCCTGCTGTTGCTCCGGGTATTGCCATATCTGCCGCCGGTTCGGTTTAAGTTGGAACGCCCACTGTTTGTTCGTACCGTATTGTTGGCCGCCATAACAGAGCGGGCTCCAAGGGTGTTTATGTTGTTATATCTGCCGTAATAACCACGGCGACCATAGGTGTAGCCGGCATAGCGGTATCCATAGTAAGGATAGCCCCATCCATAACCGGGATAGCCCCATCCCCAACCGGGATAGCCCCATCCCCAACCGGGATAGCCCCAGCCCCAACCGGGATAGCCCCAGCCCCAACCGGGATAGCCCCAGCCCCAACCAGCGCCCCAGCCCCAGTAGGGATAGCCCCATCCCCAGCCAGCGCCCCAGCCCCAGCCGCCGCCCCAACCTACGTTGAAGCTGATGGAAACGTTAGAGCCGCTATCACCCCATCCGGCATAGCCGCCATAATCGTTGTAGTTGTCCTGGAAGTAGTTTCCTCCTTCAACACCCAGGCTGTCTTGTGCATACCTCAGGCTGTCGGATTCAACACTGGAATAGGAGTCCGGGTCGGTAAAGACCTCACTTTCCATATACTCGTTCAGATCCCTTGATTTTTCCCCAAAGTAGTCCTGGTAGAAATTATCCCCTTGCTGTTGTTGGGCAGGGGGAGGGGTTCGGTATTCCTTAACCACCATTTTTTCGGGTTCCTTGGCATAGATACCGTCCCTGTCGTAGTAGGAAGCCTGTTCGTATGAACCACAGGAAATCACCAGCAGTCCCAACAGGCCCGAAAAGGTCACTGATCTTAGTTTTTGCGGGGTTATGAAGGGTGTCATGGGGTTAAAATTAAATTGTTGAACAACCTAAAAATACTTAGTTTTGGCCAACGGTTACATCACATAAGTCACAAGTTCTGTGCCAAACTACTGTACATGGGCAAAAACTTAACAAAACGAGGGGAGGATTACTCCAAATGGTACAATGAGCTGGTCGTTAAAGCGGACCTTGCTGAAAACTCAGGTGTCCGGGGTTGTATGGTGATCAAACCCTACGGCTTTGCGATCTGGGAAAAAATACAGGCAGGTTTGGACAAAATGTTCAAGGAAACCGGGCATGAGAATGCCTACTTTCCCATCTTTATCCCCAAGTCCTATCTCAGCAAGGAAGCCAGCCATGTGGAGGGGTTTGCCAAGGAATGCGCAGTGGTGACCCACTACCGGCTAAAGAATGCCGAGGACGGCAGCGGAATTGTTGTGGATGAAGAGGCCAAGCTGGAAGAGGAACTCATCGTGAGGCCCACTTCAGAGACCATTATCTGGGATACCTTCCGGAAATGGATACAGTCTTATAGAGATCTGCCTTTAAAGATCAACCAATGGGCCAACGTGGTCCGGTGGGAAATGCGTACCCGATTGTTTTTGCGAACGGCTGAGTTCCTCTGGCAGGAAGGTCATACCGCCCATGCCACACGCGAGGAGGCGATCGAGGAAGCTGAGCTCATTTTAAGGATTTATGCGGAATTTGCGGAAGAGCATATGGCCGTCCCTGTGATCAAGGGGACCAAAACGGCCGGCGAGCGGTTTGCGGGAGCCCTGGAAACCTATTGTATTGAAGCCCTGATGCAGGATGGAAAAGCCCTGCAGGCCGGGACTTCCCACTTTCTGGGGCAGAATTTTGCCAAGGCATTTGACGTTCAGTTCGATACCAGAGAAGGGGGCAGGGATCATGTCTGGGCAACTTCCTGGGGGGTCTCTACCCGCCTGATGGGAGCCCTGATCATGACCCATAGCGATGACAATGGCCTGGTGCTTCCCCCAAAACTGGCGCCTATTCAGGTAGTCATTGTACCGATCTACAGGGGGGAAGAGCAACTGGAAGCCATCGGGGAGCGGGTACGGCCGGTTATGGAAGCCCTAAGGGCGAAAGGCATTACCGTAAAATACGACGATCGGGATACCCATAAACCCGGATTTAAGTTCAATGAATATGAACTCAAGGGGGTACCCGTGCGCCTGGCCATGGGACCCAGGGATATGGAGAACAACACTTTTGAGGTGGCCCGCAGGGATACCCTGGAAAAACAGATCATTCCTGCAGATACCGTGGTAGAGCACGTGGGCAACCTGCTGGAGGAAATGCAGGCCTCAATCTTTAATAAGGCCTGTGAGTTCCGGGATGCCCATATCACCCGGGTGGATACGTATGAAGAGTTTAAAGCGACCCTGGAAACCAAAGGCGGATTCGTTTCTGCACATTGGGACGGGACGCCGGAGACCGAAGAACGGATCAAAGAGGAAACCAAAGCCACGATCCGTTGTATTCCGCTTGAACCTGAGGCCGAGGAGGGCTCTTGTGTCCGCACCGGAAAGCCGTCCCCCTACAGGGTGCTGTTTGCCCGCGCCTACTAGGTAGAAAAAATCTAAAAGAGGGTTGTTCGAGAAAAAAATAATTGTATTTTTGCACCTGCCTAATTAGGAGCCAGATAGGCTTCCCGGCGATGGCCCGTTCGTCTAGGGGTTAGGACGCCAGGTTTTCATCCTGGTAACAGGGGT
>CBFCWO010000158.1:0-4391 GCA_965601625.1 uncultured Flavobacteriaceae bacterium
ACAACCCGCCGCATAAAAATCCTCGATAAAGAATAAAGGGTCTGCCTTTCTGACGTCCCCACTGCCGTAGGAGAAGGTATAGGCGAAGTCTTCCGGATAGTTTCCTCTTTCCAAAAAACCGGTCTGCTGCATCGAAGCCTTTGTCAAGATCCGCTTCTGTATTGCATCTTTCCAGGGAATACCATCTTGCTTTTCAATAATCAAACCCAGCAAGACATAATCAATATTGGCGTAGTTGAATGTGCCAAACCGATTGGACTTGTTTTCAAGGGTTTTATTGATAAACTCCTGAGGGCTTAAGGGTTGGGCGAAGATTTCGTCCTTTTCATTGGGTAATCCGGAAATATGCAATAACAGATGGTGTACCGTAATCTTGTTTGATTTTGGGATCTCCAAATCGGGCAGCAGGGTCTTTAAATTATCTGTCAACTGGATCTTGCCCTCATCCACAAGCTGCAGAATGGCTATGGCAGTGAGCATTTTTGTAATGGAGGCAATCCCGAAATGTGTGGAGTTTTTAATTGGAATGGTTTTGTCCTTATCCGCATGCCCAAAGGATTCCTGGTATACCACCTGCCCCTTTTCTGCAACGAGGATAGTCCCTTCAAACAGGTCCTCTGTTGCCGCACTCCTGACAATGCTGTCTATAGATTCAGTATTGATTTGGGCCTGGCTGCAAAGTCCGATCAGCAGCAAGGAAATTAATGTTGGTATGATGCGCTTCATGGTGTTTTTGTTTGTTTCCGACTGCTTCCTGTATCGGTGATCGAAACTATGTTATATTTTAACTGGTTACAGCAAAAAAATTAGTTGTTAAGAAAGTCGAGGGGAGCCATTTCCCGGAATTTAAGTTATTTGAGCCAAACAGAAAACCCTTTATTTCCTTCTTAAATGAATGGTTTGCATAGCCCTCGGGGCGATGGTTATGGCATAGGTATTCGCTTCCAGGGAAACAGCAAGCTCACGGGCCTTTTCACTTCGGTTAAAAACCACCACGGCAATCGAGCCATCCGGGTTTTTGGCGGCGGTACAGGTCAGGCCTTCCACCGTTTCACTTTCCAGTCTGATCCTGTGTGCATCCGGGCGGATAAACCTGCTGAAATGGCTCAACAAATAATAGAGGGGCGTATAGGTTACCTCGTCCGTGCCCGGGTTGATCAGCACGGGAGCGCTATTGAAATTGTCATAGGGGTTGGGCTGACCGAGGTGGCTTAAAATCACGCACCACTCTATATACCCCTGCGTCCCATGGTTCAAATCCGTTATGATGTCGTAGGCATAGGTGTCAAACGGTACAAAGGTGCCCGCATAATCCGTGCTTTCCCGCCAATACTGGCCAATCGGATCTGCGGCATCAATGTCGATGCTCGATTCGGAATGGATCATGCCCTTGTCCGGCCAGGCGGCCCGCAGGGCATCCAGCTCTTCCGCATACCAGTTGTTTTCTTCCAGTTCGGAGTTGGCATACCAGTGGAAGGCCGTTCCCCAGGCGTATTTGGAAGCCTCAGGATCCTGATACGTGGGGGTGACGTAGTCGTTCAGGGTGGATTTGTTGTGGTCGTAGATCAGTACCCGCAGCCCGGCATTGAGATCCCCGGGGTTCAAATGGCCATCCACCACGAGCTGAGGCCCCAGGTGATCCCGCAAAAAGTCCCGACCCTGCTCCGGGGTGAACCCATTGCTGTCCCAGCGCGCATCATGTGCGTGCAACGGCTCATTCTGAGGGGTGATCCCCCAGAGGTTTATACCCTGGGCGGCATAAGCGCTGACATACATGGACAGGTATTTTGCCCACAGGCCATAGTATTCTGGAAGCAGGGTGCCGTTGGTCATCTCGGCGGTTTCACCAGTTTTCATCCAGGAGGGGGGACTCCATGGTGAGGCGATAATCCTGAAGTCTGCCCCCGGGATGGCGGATGCTTCCAGGATCATCGGGATGATATCATAACCGGGTTCCACCAGGGCAACACCGCGCACCTGCTCGTTTTCCTCCCCTGTAAATCCTTTCATGTCTTCATAAACACTGAAGGTAGACAGGTCTTCATCCCCTTCCTCCACGTAGGTGTAGTGCCGGTTGGAATAATCGCTGCTGTTGATATGCGTTCTGGTAAGGGTAAAACCGGCCCCTTCTGTGGGGCTGAACAGACGGGTCAGGACTTCCCTGCGCACCTCCACCGGAATCGTAGCCAGGTTCCATGCGGAGGACTCCGTAAAGGAAGCCCCGAATCCGTAAATCTTCTGGAATTCGTCTTCGGGGTGAAGATGCAACGAGACGGTGGTGCTTTCTGTTTCCGCCCCTCCCGCTTCATTGCTAAGGATCAATTTGAGGTTGTCCCCGGCCTGGGAGGTTTGGTAGACGTCGGCCACGTAATCGCTATACGCCCCCCGTGGGGTACAATTCACCAACAATAGGGTCAGTAACAGGATGCCTGTAATTCTGTGGATCGATAATGTAATAAAAAAGTGGGGGAATGGGGTTGTCATAGGGCCTGCGGGCAAGATTTAAAAACAAACATTCGAATTTCCATTTCCGGCGTACACGGAATTGTCATGTGATCTTGTTTTTAGCCGTTTTCGATGGTTAGCTATTTGGTTATTGCATTCTCAAAGACGCTGTTTATCCTGTAATTAACCACCCGTTGTGGGATGGTCCATGTCTGATAGTACAATTCCGAAAATTCAATGATATCATTGTAGGCGATAAAAACCTCGCCTGCCTTTTTATACACGAGTAGTTTTTGGCAAAATGCATCCAGGCCAATCCGCGGGCTTTTGTACATCGCTTTCCCTCCGGGTGCCGGAGCTCCGAATAGCATAAGGGTGGTTGACTCAATTTCTATATTGTACTCTGCGGCTTCTTCTTTAAAATCTATTTCCCCAAATATTTGGGTATCCCCCTGTTCCTGAATATCCTTTTTCAGGTTCTTTAGGGTAGTCTTGAAATCATAATCGGACTTTTTTATGATCAGCCCATAGTCTTTTTCTACCGCACTAAAGTCCGTCGCGGTAAGGGAGCTTTCCGGAAAGGCATTAATTACAAATTCCAGGTCATTGGAAAATGCTGAAAGGTCCGTTTTGGACAAGTCATGTCTTCGCATAATGAATTCAGGGGAAGTATAGGATATGCGCGCATGGCTGAGGTCAGGTTCCGAATAACAGAGGACCTTATAAGGGAGGTCAATGCCAACCAGGGGGTTGATTTTTAAAAGTCGGGAATTTACCTCGGGGTTCGAGAAAAGCGTGACAACTGCAGGCGGGGTATATACTTCTTCCCGTTCCGCTAGCCGGGAATGGTCGATTCGCAGCACGTAATCGAATGCTGAAATTGCACTATCCAGGGATATAACGGCCTGATCCACTTTGTTTCGAATTTCGATCCCCTCCGTAGTTGCGAAAATTTTTGGGGAGGTATTACATGAAAGCATGCTACTACCAAGCAGGATTGCAATCAATACTTTTTTCATAAACAACGCTCAATATGTTTCCAGGACATGTCTAACGCATGCCCCGATGCTGTGCCCCATCCACCGAAACACATTCACCGGTCACCCACATGGCACGGGGGGAGGAGAGAAACACCGCCACATTTGCCACTTCTTCCGGGGTCCCTAACCGGCCTGCCGGGATACTGGACCGGGCCATCTCATATATTTCAGGCTGAGTTTCCCTGATCGCGGCCCAAACGCCGCCCTCAAATTCAATGGAACCCGGGGCTATAGCGTTTGCCCTGACGCCCTGGGGAGCATGTAAAACGGCCAGTTTTTTGGCATATGAAATCAGTGCCGCCTTGGCTGCTGTATATCCGAAATCAGGCATGGGATCGCATTCCAGGCCCGAAGTGGAGGATACCAGCAAAATGGAGCCGCCTCCTGCTTCTGCCATCCATGGAATGACCTTGTTGCAGGCATGCACGGCCGCCATCAGGTCCACATCCAGACTGGATTTCCAGTCGTCCAGCCCGGGACCGGTGGCCAAAGCCGATGCATTGTGGACCAGGATATCCACGCTTCCCATCACATCCATGACGCCCTGAAGAAAGGTGTGCAGGGCTTCGGGGTCAGCGATATCGCAACATTCTGCATAAACCTTTACCCCGGCTTGCAGCAGCTCGCCTTCCGTTTGCTGGAGCGCCTCCCTGCCACGCGCACAAATTGCGATATTGGCACCTTCTTCAGCAAAGGCCAGGGCGATCCTTTTTCCGATTCCCCTGCTCCCTCCGGTAATGATTACGGTTTTTCCTTTGAGTTCCAAATCCATGTGCTGACCATATTACTGTTGAAAATACCCGTATTAGGCCGAATATGAAAACATGCGGTTTGGGCCGCTTGCACTCAGGACACCTGTACCGGGTCACCCGTAATTTAGTGATTTTCTTTTAGCCATAGGGAGGC
>CBFCWO010000159.1:0-4316 GCA_965601625.1 uncultured Flavobacteriaceae bacterium
CGATTTATTTTGATAGCATAAGTACAATTTCCAATGGTTCAACTCCTTTGAAAACGGTGTTGGCAATAGCATTTTTTTAGCCCGTTTTTAGGTCCTATTAAAGGTAGTGAGAAAGACAGGTGTTTATTAGACACCCCTGTACACTAAAGCATGTAAAAAGAGGGGTTATCAGGGAACTTTCCGCAGGGTAGAATAGATCCCGGATCCCATAAAATTAGCCAGGTCTTGCAGGATATCTTCCGCATGACGGCGAAGGGTTCCAGCAGAGAGGTCTTTGGGGTCGAGACGGGAATACCAGGACTCCCCCAGAGTCAAAAAGAGGTGTTTCAGGTCGTCCTGGGGCAGATGCAGGTCCATGTGCCCTGCAAAAAGAGCCAGTACAAAGGCCTGTGCGCTGGCCTCATAAGACTTTACGAACACGAAGTTGAAACGTGGCATGTGGCGGTAGTGGAACAATTGCCTGCTGAACTGCAAAGGGATGGGATATGATGCCAGGAGCTCGTAGAGGTCAGGGATCAGGTTCTTGCAGCTTGCCTTTCCGACTTTGTTAAATTCCTGGCATATTGCCCAGTGGCGGGCCAATAGTTCATCCACAAAAAGGTCGATCTCGGCAAAGTGGTGGTAAAAAGAAGAGCGGGAGGCCCCGATTTCCTGTCCAATCCTGTTGATGCTTAGGTTATCCGGGCCTTCCTTGGCAAAATCAATATATCCCTGCTCAAGCCACTGATCCTTCATCGGTCCTTTTTACGGTTTTTGCAAGTTACTATAAAAAAGAACGAGTCTAAAACCATTAGGTTTTTGAGCGTCTAGAATTCCAGGGTACTCAGGGATGATATTTAAATGGGAATGGTTTGTTTTTTTGCCTGAAAATTGAAAGGCATTTGCAGGATCCCAAATTAATTTATGGTTTTGGGGTGGGCCAATTTCCCCGGGGTCATTTAAGATTACTATTCGCCGGATTGAAGAACAAGGCAAATAGTCCAGAAATCGTCAAGCCCTTGTAAGGAAGGGTTAGCCTAAAATTCAAAATTGGTAATGAAATTGATCTGATGGAAATTGCTCCTGTTGAAAACGATATCGGGCTCGGAGTTGTTCAAATTATTCCTGTACACGTACATGACCAGCATGTGCATGCCCTCCATGAATCCTGTGAAGGCGTAGTCCAATTTCAGGTTCATCTGCTGATAGGCATCCAGGTTATACTTGTTGAATTCAAAAGCATCCACCTCGGGCCCGAAGAGCCTGGTGTATTCAAGACTGCTTGTAAAATGGTTTCCCCCAAAATGCACCTGGGCCCCAAGGGTCATGATATCCGTATTGCCAAAACCATCCAGACGTGAGCGGGGGATGGAGGTGTAAAAATGGTCCCGTCCCAGCTCCCTCGGCCACAGGAATCGGCCGGTGTCAAAGGCATGGGTATAGGCGCCCCACAGGTCCCAGTCTCCAAAATGGTACCGGACCCTGCCGCTGAGTACCTGTCCGCGCTCCCCGGGTTGGATATAGCGCTGCTCGTAGGGGAGCTCCTGCTGGAAGCCATCCGCAAATTGCACAGCGTATTGGAGCCCGAAAGTCCAGTCTTTTATGTGGTATTCAAGGGTTGCCCAGGTGGTATAGAATACGTTGTGCAAATACCACTGATAGAATTCCAGGTAGAGGTCTTCGGAAAACCACTGGTACCCGAGCATGGCCAACCCTTCTGATTCGAGGTGTTCAAAGTACTCCGCTGGGGTTCCATCAGCCTGGAATCCCTGCGGTGCAAGACCGATCGCCTCTTTGAAATCAAACCATTCCACGGTGCTGCGAGGGGAAACCCGGTCAATCCATGAGAGGTGGAAATAATGGTTGTTCACCGGGGTATAGTTAAACCATAAGCCCTTATAGGCAAAGGGTTTCATCCGGCCGTCTGATCGATTTAAAAGGGGGGTTTCTTCCGTAGTAATTTTCCCGTATGTGATATTTCCCCGGTTAAAATAATAGCGGATATACAGCTCCTCAAGCCGGTCCAGGTCGTTGAAGTTTTCCAGGTCCAGCACATCAAAGAGTTCATGCTCCCATTTGGAGATCCTCCCCGTAGTGGGGTCTGGCTCATTCAGGTCATTTGAAAAGGCTTTAAAGGTGAAAATACCGGCTACCCCTAATTCGAAACCGTAGAAGGTATGGGTGCGAACGCGGATTGCCCCCCCAATGGCATCGGCGTAATAGTTCTTCAGGTTTCCCTGATTTATGGTCGTCATAAAGAAGTTTCGGAAATGGCCTGAAACGGTCCCCAGGCCAAATAGTTCCCTGAGGGAGGAAAGGCCTCCATGGGCGTTTGGTGGCCCGCCTACTATGGTATCAGTAGTTACCGGACTTAGATGCTGCTCCAGGTGTTGTGCACTCATTTCAGGGGTGAGCGCCAAAAATATTAGCCCCATCAGAAGGTAGGTCTTCCACCGGGTTTGTTTTCTCATGGAAAAGCCATTTCGCGAACCACTAAAGTATCCCCTTTGGAAGGTCTTTTCAGTAATCAATGTTACATAAGACTGAGAAATAAACCGACCAGCATAAAAAAGAAGATATTTTATCCCTGGCGGGAATAGATATTAGCGAAAGATGTACGGCCTACTGAGGGTTTAAAAGCAAAATACAAATGGGGTAAACAAAGTTTTTTTCGGAATTTACACTCAGGAATTTGGTAAGTCGGAATTTATATGTTTATTTCAGCAAAACTGCAGTATGCTAAAAATTGAGATCAAACCGAATGAAAGTATCGAAAGAGCTCTGAAACGATACAAACGAAAGCGCAAAGCCACAAAGCTTATGCAGGATATTCGGGAAAACCAGTTCTACAGGAAAAAATCAAACCTCCGCCGGGAAACCATCAAAAAGGCGCGGTACAAGCAACAGTACCTGCTCGAACACGACGAGCAGTAGAAGCACGTTTACTGCTGGTTTCCTTTTCCGACATCCCATCCTTTACCCCCCGGTCATGAGAGCTGTGAGGTTTGCTTCCCGGGTATGGGGTCATTTGAAATCCTTTAGAAAGATTGAACCAGCACCCTTTGGGTACCTTATATCTTTCTTTTCTCCAATTACTTCGAACGCTATTCCTGCAGCGTTCCCCAGGATTTTTGCAAACGCTTGATCATCGGGTCTACGGTAAGTCCCTGCACGATGATGGAGAAAATCACTACGACATAGGTAACCACCAGGAATAAATCCCGGAACATGGATTCGGTGAGACTCAGGGCCAGTGCAATGGATATAGCCCCCCTGAGCCCGCCCCAGGTCATGATCAGGTTGGTGTGCGGGATAAATTCAAGCGGTTTTTCAAAAAGCCGGACGGGTAGCATAAGCGAGAGGTATCTGCATAACAGCGCAACTGGGATCATCAACAGGCCTGCAAGCAGGTATTCCCGTTCCAGATCGAGTACCAGGATCTCCATCCCGATCAGCACAAAGAGCACCGTATTGAGCAGGATATCGATCAGTTCCCAGAATTTGTCCACATAGGCCTCCGTGATCTCAGACATGGCCTGGGACCTGGCGCGTGCTCCGCCTACCATCAAGCCTGCCACCACCATTGCCAATGGACCTGAGACATGAAGGTATTGGGCCAGTACAATTCCGCCCATCACGGCGGCCAGGGATATGATTACCTCAATGGCGTAATCATCGATACTGCGCATCATTCGGAAGGTAACTGCACCCAGCAGAAACCCGAGCAACACCCCTCCAAAAACCTCATGAATAAATAGCTTTCCCACCTCCAAAAAGGAGAATTCCTCCCCGGATCCGTTTGCCAGGCCGTAAATGGTTAGAAAGATCACCACCCCAACGCCATCGTTAAACAGCGACTCGCCTACAATCTTGATCTCCAGTTTTTTAGGGGCTCCTACTTTCTTCAGTATTCCAAGCACGGCAATCGGGTCCGTAGGGGAGATCAGGGCGCCAAAAAGCAGGCAATAGATAAAGGGTACGTCGAGGTCCAGTGCCTGCAACAGGTAAAAACTGGCCCCTCCGATCAGAAATGTAGAGACCAAAACCCCGAAGGTTGCAAAAACCAGTACGGGCCAACGCTGTTTCCGTAGTTTTTCCAGATCCGTATGCAGGGCGCCGGCGAACAGGAGGAATCCGAGCATCAGATCGAGCAGTACGGTTTTAAAATCAATTTCACCGATGATATAGCGCTCCGCCTGCAACAGGGAATCATCGATATAGCTGAGGGCAAATGCCACCAGGGTAAACAGGATGCTGATCACAGTCAGGCCAATGGTATTGGGAAGCTTTATAAACCGGATGTTGATATAGCCGAAAAGTGCCGAGATCAATACCAG
>CBFCWO010000160.1:0-4260 GCA_965601625.1 uncultured Flavobacteriaceae bacterium
TGGGAATGGCAAAGCCCACGAAGAGGGCGTTGCGGAACCCCAGGAAGAACATCAGCACGGTGACCACCAGAATGATCCCGAAAATGATATTGTTGACCAGGTCATCCACCTGGTTCAGGGTGCGGCTGGAGGAATCATTCGCAATGCTGATGTTGAGGTCCGCCGGGAGGTAATTGAGCTTGGCTTCTTCGATCAGGTCCCGAATCTTGTCGGCTGCTGTGATGGCATTTTTCCCCGCACGTTTTTTAATGTCGAGCATTACCACACTCTCCCCGTGTTCCCGGGCATAGGTGGTCTTGTCTTCCTCCCGGAATTTCACCACGGCGATATCCTTCAGGTAAATGGCCGATCCATTTTCTGATTTCACCACGAAATCCTCCAGGTCAGAAGGGTTTTCGATCTCCCCCAGGATCCGGATGGTACGCCTTTGGCCACTGGTTTTGAGGTTGCCGGCAGACATGGTCATATTCCCGTTGGCTATGGCGTTGAGTACATCCTGGAAACTGACCTTGGCGGCCATCATTTTGTAGATGTCCACGGCCACTTCCACCTCTTTTTCCTGGGCCCCGCGAATATCTACCTCCTTGATCTCGGAGAGGTCTTCGATCTCATCCTCCAGGAGCTCGGCGTATTCTTTGAGCTGCTCCACCGGATAGTCCCCGGTAAAGTTGACGTTCATAATCGGAAAGGATTCCGAAAGGTTCAGGTCGAAAACATTCGGCTCAACCTTCGCGCTGTTGAATACCGGCCAGTCTTCCCCGGCCTTCTCCCCGTCTACCTCGTCCTTTACTTTTTGCTTGGCATTCTCAACCGATATATCCTCGTCAAATTCCACAATGATCATGGAATAGTCCTCCTGGGAAGTGGAGGTGAGCTCCACCACGTTGCTGACATTCTTCAGGCGGTCCTCCAGGGGGTCCGTAATGAGCCTTTCGATGTCTTCTGCTGTGTTCCCGGGGTAGATCGTACTGATATAGATCTTGGTCTCCTTCACCTCCGGGAAATCTTCCCGGGGCATCGAGAAATAAGAGGAAAGCCCTATCAGGAAAAATATACCGATCATCACATAGACGACCGACGGGTTGTCGATGGCCCATGATGAAAGGCGAAATTCCTTGTCTGCGTTTTTTTTCTGTCTGCTCATGCCGGGTTGATTATTTCAATTTCCTGTCCTTCGCGAATGCGTCGGGCACCTTCCATGATTATTTGTTCTCCGGGCTCTAGGCCGCTTCGCACCTCAATGAGATCCCCCTGGGAGAGCCCGGTGGTGATGAATCTTTTTTCGGCCTTCCCAATACCGTCTTCATCTACCTCTGTAGCGATATAGACGTATTGGGCCCCAACGGAATTCTCGGAGATCGCACTGGGGGGGATCAGCAGTGCCTTATCTTCTGAGTAATCATTGATGCGGACCCGGGCCGTAAGGTTGGGTTTGATGTTCCCGCCCCGGTTAGGCACGGGGATCTCGACACTGAACGTACGGTTCGCGGGGTTGATGAAATTCCCGGTTTGACGCACCTTGGTGTCGATACTATCCCCCAGTACCGGGATATAGATCTGCACCCGTTTTCCCGGGGTAACCCCCTGCAGATAACTCTCGGGCACATCGACTTCCACGTACATGTCCGACAGGTTGACCAGGCGGAACACGGCCATGCCCGTAGCCGGATTTGCCGTACTTCCCTCTTCCTGCATAACATCGTCCACAATGCCGCTGAAGGGGGCCACAATGACAGACTTGGCAAGCTGGGCTTCCGCCTGCTTTACGGAATTCACCGTAGCTTCATAGTTTGTTTTTGCCTGCAGGTACTGGATCTCGGACCCGATATTCTGTTCCCAAAGCCTTTTCTGGCGCTGGTAGGTGGTTTCCGCGAGGGAGGCCTGTGTCCTTAGTTGTTCGAGACCGGATGCCATCCCTCCATCATCGATCTTGGCGAGGACCTGTCCTTTGCGGACGGCATCGCCTTCCTTGACATTGACCTTCAGGAGGGTTCCACCCATTTCCGGATAGAGCAGGACGTTTTGCTTGGTCTGTACATCGCCCTGAAGATCCAGGAAGTGTTCAAATTCCTGAGGCTGTATTACCAGGGTAGTCACCAGAGGGACATTCCGTTTGCTTTCCCGTGAGGCAATGGTGGAGTCCAGCTTGCGAAGGGAAGCATCCAGGGCCCGCTGTTGTTCGGTAAGGGCCTGCTGTCGCTGCTTGATTTCCTCCAGGCTTCCACCGGCGATAAGGTCATCGAGGGAGGTTTCCTGGCCGTCACCGCAACCGGCGAGGAGCAAGAGGAATATCGGGAGTGAGAAAAAAATATTTTTCATGGTTGATGGATTGATGGTGTTTTTATTCTTCTGACGGGTTGAGGATGTTTTCCAGCTCGGTTTTCCTGTTGATCACATCGATCATGGCCTGGAGGTATTCGCCCTGGGCGGTATAGAGCTGGGATTGTGCCTGCCTCAGATCAAAGCTGGAGGCAATTCCCTCGGCATACTTGATTTCATTTTTCTTTTCAATGCGTTCGGCCAGCGAGAGGTTTTCCTTGCTGGTCTCATAGCTCTCGATGGCCAGGATGTAATCGCTCCGGGCCTGTTTGTGTCTGAGTTTTAGCATTTGCTCAGCTTCCTCCAATTCCGTTTTGGCCTTTTCAAGGGCAATTTTGGCCCGTTGGGTGGAAGCACTCCGTTTGAGGGAGCTGAAAATGGGAATGTTCAGGTCGAATCCAAGAATAGAGGCGTCAAACCCTTGCTGATCGGATCCCAGAATGGTAATCGGATCCCCGAATTCCGTCCACCCGTAATTGATAAAGGCATCCAGGGTGGGGAGGGCACGGCTGCGGGCCAGCTTCCATTCGTAATACCGCTGTTCATTCAGGTTTACCACCAGTTTGTAATCCGTATTGTTTTCCAAAAGGAATTCGGTTTCCAACAACTGGGGCTGTGTTTCCTGGGCCACGAGATCATCGAGGCTTTGGGTAAGCTCCGTGGGGTGATCCAGGGGAAGGCCCATGACCACATTGAACATCTGCAGGGTGATGGTCTGCAGGCGCTCATTGCTGTTCAGGGCATTCTTTAAGGTGGCCAGGGTAATTTGAAGCTGTTCCACGTTTTCCTCTTCTCCCAGGCCATTTTCGTATAGCTTTTCGGTTTCGTACAGGTTCTTTTCCACTGCAGCGATGTTTCGCTTCAGGATTTCCGTGCTTTCCCTGGAAAGCAGGGCATTCCCATAGGATTCCACCACGGCCTTCCGCACTTCCTGCTGGGTTTTTTCCTTGTTGTTCGCGCTGTAGCTGAGGAATGCCTTTGTGGCCTGCACCCCAACGATATATGAACCATCGAAGATTTGCTGTCGCAGGGTTGCCGTGGCGGCAGTGGACCGGGGCGGACCAAAGATGATGGGCACAAAGGTCCCCGGCTCTCCACCTGGGAAAAAATCTCCCGGGATGAGGGAAACGGGCTGTATCAACTGGTCCTGATAGTTGATGTTTCCATTGATCTGGGGAAGACCATCGGCAATGACCTCCCATTTTTGCTTTTGGGCATCGATCAGGTCCCGGTCGGCGTTGATGGCGCTGTAATTGTTTTCCAGTGCAAAAGCGATAGCCCTTTCCAGGCTAAAACTCGTGGGGAGTTCCTCCTGGGCCCGACCTATGGAAACCAGCAGCAAGGCTAATACAAAAAGTCTGAGTGGTTGCATTAATCCTGATTTGAGTTGATTAAGTTGTTTAATGTTTTTCTGCCTTCCGGAGTGACAATGGCACGGAGGTGATACTCCAGGTAGTGATCCATAAGCTCCACCATTGGAAATTCGTGGCGGGGGAAAAGCGAATCATCCTTCAGGCTTGTCATTCCGGCAAAATAGATCCGGGATATAAATTCCACATTAAGTTCTTTTCTATAGATGCCCATTTCCACCCCTCGCTGGATGTTTGTTTTCACGCACTCCTTGACTACCTCATATTGTTTCTGATGCAGCGTATGGTGAATGCGCGGATAATATTTCTTAAGCTGATAGAGGGGGGAGGCTTTCTCGTTTTTTAGGTTCATCAGCGCAAAGCGCTTGATTTCATAAAGCTCCACGATGGGATTTTCTCCCTGTTCACAAATGCAGTTGATCCCGTGGGAGATCTTGTGAAAGAGGTTCATCGTGCATTGTTTCACCAGGTCTGACTTGTTGCCAAAGTGTGAATAAATGGTTTTCTTGGAGATTCCCATCTCTTCGGCCAGGTCGTCCATGGTCACGCTTTTGAACCCGAGGTTCAGGAA
>CBFCWO010000161.1:0-4230 GCA_965601625.1 uncultured Flavobacteriaceae bacterium
AATCCTAAGTCAGGCTTTTCCGCGGTAAATCCCACCCCTTTTTCCGATATTTGACTACTCCATCCAGGTGAAGAAGAATCTTTAAGTTTAGCCTAAATATCATGACGATGAAAAACAAAATCCTGTTGCTGCTGGCCTTTGTGCTGCTTACCAGCCACGACATGTTTCTTAAACTGGATACTTATTTTCTCCAGCCCAATACTCCCGCCACCATTCAACTCTACAACGGGACGTTCGAAAGGAGCGAAAATGCAATTACCAGGGATCGCATGCTGGATGTCAGCCTGGTCGGGAAGGGGGAGCGCATAGCGGTAGACTCCAGCCAGTGGAGTGATATGGACAACGCTGCGATCTTAAGCTTTACCACGGGAGATGCGGGGACATGGGTTGCCGGGGTTTCGACCGCAGCCAGGAATATCGAAATGTCCTCGGAAGATTTTAATGGGTACCTCGAGCACGATGGGGTACTGGACATGTTGGAGTGGCGACGTGAAAACGATGCCATGGAAAACGATGCTGTGGAAAAATATTCCAAGCACGTCAAGGCCATCTTCCAGGTAGGAGAGACCAAAACGGAAGACTGGCAGACTGAACTGGGCTACCCCATTGAGTTTGTACCCCTCGAAAATCCCTATGACCTGCATCCGGGTCATACCCTTGCAGTAAGGCTGCTTTGGCAGGGTGAGCCGCTGGCGAATCAACTCGTCTACCTCGGCTTTGAACCCTCCGGGACCGCCTCCGGTAAAAGTCACAGCCATGAAGGAAAAGCAGACCACAGCCATGATGATGCGGCCGGTGCGGACCATACCCATGAGAATACCAGGACCCTGACCACCGATGAGGACGGGATTGTTCGGTTCCCGATCACTGCAAAAGGAGTCTGGTACCTTCGAACCATTTATATGACGCTGTCCGACGCTCCGGGGCTTACACACGAGTCCAATTGGGCCACCCTTACCTTTGGTATTGACGAAGGGCACAGCCATGCGGAACCCGTTTCCCAAAAGTCCGGGGACGGAACATCAACGGATGAATCCGAAATGCAGGATGATGATGACTATTCGTTTGTTTATGGGCTTTTAATTGGGGTTGGTCTGGCCCTGCTTGTGCTCTTTTTGTTCAGAAGAAGGAAAAGCGCTTGATCTTCGAGGATACCAACTATTTCAAACATTATAGGCTTTATCGATCTGCTGGCAAGAATAAAATAGACACCCAGGGAAGGGATACAACCCGCATAGGTATTGATAGTATTGGGGTAACCGGTTGTGTTTCTGGAAACCAGAAGGGCAAAACAAGTAATTTGAGACCTAGGTGCAGTTTCTAGTCGCCTACCGCCTAAATTCGGTTTATTAGTGATCCATATCATTTTATATTGTATACTTATTGTCTAATTTCGGAGTATTACCATTTGCTTTCATTTTTCTTTCTGACTGCCAAAGAAGTTACATTCCTAGGGTTTGGGTAGATCAATGACCGCTGGGTTAACCGTCAAAATTGTAGTCATGAAAAACGCAATAACCTTCCTTGTATTCTGCCTCGTTTTTAATTCATTATATCCGCAGGACACTCCAGATAAAAATCCAATCCTTACCGATAATTTTATTATTGAGCCCGGTTTGTTTTTTCCATCCCAGAATGCCGATTTCTCAGTCCAGGGTTCCACCGACTTTGATGCAGAAGAAATTGAAGATATCGATTTTGATGAGACCCTCGGGCTTTCAGGCGTTAAAACCACCTTCAACCTGCATTTCAAATGGAGGTTTTCCAAATCTAATTTATGGTCGTTAAGCGGGGAGTATTTCCGTCTTTCTAATGAAAGATCGGTAACCCTTGATGAGGAAATCGAGTGGGAAGGGGTAGTGTACCCTGTGGGAGGTGAAGCAAGACTGGGGTTCAGCCTTTCCCTGTATAGAATTTTCTTTGGTAGGGTGATAAGCAGAGGCCAAAAACACGAGCTGGGTGCAGGATTGGGTATTCACGGGTTGAATACCAAGGGTTTCATAGAGGGTGAGGCCTTTGTTGATGATCAGTCGGAAGGCTTTGAAAGAAGTGAAGAAAGCATCTTCCTTCCGCTGCCCAATATCGGCGCCTCGTATATCTGGGCACCCACACCCAAATGGGCCTTTATGGCCAGAGTGGACTGGTTTGGTGTTAAGATCGATAACATATCCGGTGGTTTATGGAATGTCAGCCCGGTGGTTACCTACCTTTTTACCAAGAACTTTGGAGTAAGTGGCAGTTATCAGTTTATCAACTTTAGCGCCGATGTAGACCAGGATAATTGGAAAGGTGGTTTTGATCTCGGCTTTGGTGGCCCATCACTGCGCCTTGTGGCTCATTTTTAAGAGGCCTCCTCTCTTGAATACAAGCTTCCTGTATGATCAGCACATAAGGCTTGCCCGATCCTGGATGGAGCGGCATCCCATCGAAGGAGTAATGAGTTCTTCTTTTCAAATAATGCCCATATAGATAGGTTCCTTATCAAAAACCCTGTATACAATGCAAGAATGCAATTCTAACGCATGGAGCGAAAAAACTGTGTGATCACCGGGGGAAATTCCGGCATTGGATTTGAAACCGCATTGGCCCTCTCCAGGACCGGGGCGAACGTGATCATTGTGTGCCGCAACCCTCAGAAGGCCGAGGATGCAGTACAATCCATTCAGGAAAAATCCGGAAATCCGCATGTTGGTTTTGTGCTGGGTGATTTGGGTTCCCAAAAGTCCATTCGTGGCATTGCCAGGGAGATTTTAGGAAAATTCCAAACCATTGACGTATTGGTCAATAATGCCGGGGCCTGGTTCTCCAAGCTGGAACTGACCGAAGATGGAATAGAGCGTCAGTTTGCCGTTAACCACCTGGCCTATTTCCTGCTCACCCACGAATTATTGACGGCTTTGCATGCCTCATCAGATGGAAGAATCATATGTGTGGGTTCGGATTCGCATTTTCAGGGAAAGTTGCATTTTGATGATTTTTCCCTCCGGGCAAATTACCACGGCCTCCGGGCATATGCCCAGTCCAAGTTGGCCAATGTCATGTTTGTATATGAATTGGACAGGCGCTTAAAGCGACATGGAATAGGCAACATCAGTGTGAATTGTGTTCAGCCCGGGCTGGTCAAAACGGATATTGGATTAAAGCATACGATTTCATTTCACGCCCTCGCCTGGAAGATACGCAGGTTGGGAGGAGTAGGTCCGGATAAAGGGGCAGAGACCTCGGTCTACCTGGCTACTTCAGAAGCAGTAAAGGGGCAAAGCGGGAAATACTGGGATAAATGCAAGCCAAAACCCTCGGCCCGTCAATCCTATATGAAGGAAGATGCACTGAGGCTTTGGGAGGCATCGGAATCCCTCTGCGACATACAGGATTACTTTAAAGGGATTCCTCAAGTGTAAGCCCTGAAGATCTTTTCCAGAATGTACATCTTGATCCGGGTGGGAATAAGCCGATGGGTCTTTGTGATCCACCAGTTCATTTTACCCGGGTTGATCACCAGTTTACCTTTTAGCATGTGTTTGACGGCCAGGCTGGCCACCTGATCCGGGTATAACATCATTAGCCGGGCCTTTTTTCCCTGGGATTCTATCCTTTTTAGGCCCTCGTCATTGGTCAGCACAGGTCCGGGACACAGGATGCTCACTTTTACCCCATACTTCCGTACTTCCTGGCTAAGTGCGAGAGAGAACGTGTATATAAAATTTTTGGTCCCGGTATATACGGCCTTATAGGGTAGGGGCAGTGTGGCTTCCATACTGCTGGTATTCATGATGTACCCTTCACCGAGAGCTTTTAGGTCCGGCAGAAACTGATGTGTCAACGCGATGTATGCCTTGTTGTTCAGGTCGATCATTTGAAAGTAACGCAACAAAGGGATGTTTTCAAAGAATCCGCTTTCACCAAAACCTGCATTATTGATCAGGTACTTTACCCTGTATCCCCTGGTTTTGCACCAGCTGTGGATGGCAATTGCGGATGACGGGTCTGTTAGGTCCGTCGGATAAATTTCAGCAGTTATCCCATAATCGCGTGTAAGATCAGCTTTAAGGGTATTCAGCTCAGGGGTGTCCAGGGCAATCAGAAGGGTGTCAATCTTTCTTTTTGCGAACTCCCTTGAAATTTCACGGCCTATACCCTGACTGGCTCCGGTGACAAGTGCATATTCATTGGAATTGCTCATAGATAAAACATGGTAGTGCCAGGTGTGCCTGATGCACATCGCTTCCT
>CBFCWO010000162.1:0-4083 GCA_965601625.1 uncultured Flavobacteriaceae bacterium
TACTTGAATATTTCAGAACCCTTAAATAACGCAACATGAAAACAATCAACCAATCCATTTTTTGGTCTGTCCTTTTGATAGGCCTTCTGATACTTGGATGCAAATCAGACTCCAAGGAATCTTCCTCCCCGGCTGACACAAGTTCGGGTATCGAGGTGAGTAAAGAACAGGGCCAGGCTTTTATAGAGGATGACGCCTCGGCACCTAACATCCTGAACATCGCTGTGAAATCACCTGACCATTCTACCCTGGTAGCGGCTGTACAGGCAGCCGACTTGGAGAATGCGCTGGTCAATGCGGGGCCGCTTATGGTCTTTGCCCCCACCAACGCCGCCTTTGACGCCCTGCCTGCCGGGACTGTGGAGGACCTGTTGAAGCCTGAGAATAAAGATGCCCTGGCCAATATCCTGAAGTTCCATGTAACTCCCGGGAATTACAGCAAGGAGTTTCTAATGAAGTTCAAGAAGCTGGGGCAGGCCAACGACCAGAATGTCCCTGTGGAAGTAAAGGGAGACGATGTCTATGTCGGTGGCGCCAAAATAATCGCCAGTGTTCCGGCGAGTAATGGAATTATCCATGTGGTGGATAAGGTCATGCTACCCCCTCAAGAATAAAAAACTAACTAATTAATAATAAGAACAATGAGACGACTTACTTTAAAATTAGGAATTGCGCTGTCCGGGATGGCGCTGCTTTTTTCCGCCTGCAACCAGGGAGGAGGAAGCGCAACAAATGGTGCCCTGGCCTCGAGCGCTGCCGAGAAAGTATATGTGGCGCCTGGGGAACAGGACGAGTATTACGCCTTTCTTTCCGGAGGATATAGTGGAAACCTTACCGTCTATGGCCTTCCATCTGGCAGAATGTTCAAGGAAATACCTGTGTTCTCCCAATTCCCAACTTCGGGTTACGGGTACTCGGAGGAAACCAAACCCCTGCTGAACACCTCCCATGGATTTATCCCCTGGGATGACCTGCACCACCCGGATATCTCCCAGACCAACGGGGAACTGGATGGCAGGTGGATCTTTGTAAACGGGAACAATACTCCAAGGATTGCACGCGTAAGCCTGAGCACCTTTGAAACCGAAGAAATCATCGAAGTGCCCAACAGTGCGGGGAACCACAGTTCTTCTTTTATCACCGAAAACACCGAGTACGTGGTGGCCGGAACGCGGTTTTCAGTGCCCGTGCCCCAACGGGATATGCCGATCAATGAGTACAAGGGTAATTTCAAAGGCGCCCTGACTTTTATTAGTGTAGAACCCGAACACGGGCACATGGACATTTCGTTCCAGGTGATCATGCCGGGATTCAATTACGATCTCTCCCACCCGGGAAGGGGCAAGTCCCACGGCTGGTTCTTCTTCTCTACCTATAACACCGAGGAGGCCAGTTCACTCCTGGAGGTCAATGCTTCCCAGAACGACAAGGATTTTATCGCTGCCATCAACTGGCAGAAGATCGAGGAATATGTGAATAATGGGGGTGGAACCAAAATGCCCGCTAACTATGCACACAACGTCTATGACGAAAGCAAGCATATGGCCACTTCAACCATGAAAGATGAGGTGCTCACCGTGGATCCCACCAAGGTCCCCGGGGCGGTTTATCTGCTTCCTACCCCAAAATCTCCCCACGGTTGTGATGTAGACCCTTCAGGGCAATACATCATCGGTTCGGGGAAGCTCTCTGCGGATATCACTGTACACTCCTTTGATAAGATGCTTGCAGCTATTGAAGGGCAGCAATTCGACGGGGAAGCCTATGGAATTCCTATCCTCAAGTTTGAGGAGGTCCTGGCAGGAACTGTAAAAAGCGGCGGCCTCGGTCCGCTCCACACTGAATTTGACGGGAATGGGAATGCCTACACCACATTCTTCATCTCCTCCGAGGTTGTGAAATGGCAACTGGGTAGCTGGGAAGTCGTGGATCGCAAACCCACTTTTTACTCTGTGGGCCACCTGATGATCCCGGGCGGAAACTCCAGGAAGCCCTTTGGCAAATATGTGGTGGCCATGAACAAGATTACCAAGGACCGGTACCTGCCCACAGGGCCTGAAATGGAGCACTCTGCCCAGATCTATGATATTTCCGGGGAGAAAATGGAACTCATCTACGACTTCCCGACCCATGGCGAGCCCCATTATGCGGCTGGGTGTCCTGCAGAACTGTTGAGGCCAAATTCCAAAAAGATCTACAGACTGGATGAAAACAACCACCCGTATGGGATCAAATCCCCGGCGGATGCACGGGTAGAGCGCGATGGCAGGGATGTACATATATATATGTCCACTATTCGGAGCCACTTTACCCCGGACAATATAGAAGGGGTCAAGGTAGGCGACAGGGTCTACTTCCACGTGACCAACCACGAACAGGATTTTGATGTACCCCATGGTTTTGCTGCCATTGGCGCGAACACTTCTGAAATCCTTGTAATGCCAGGTCAGACCAAGACGATTGTCTGGGAACCGAAGCAGGTAGGGGTATGGCCTTTCTACTGTACGGATTTTTGTTCCGCACTACACCAGGAAATGCAGGGATATGTAAGGGTATCCCCGGCCAATTCAAACATGGAATTGTCCTGGTCAGTAGGGGAATAACCAGTGTTCTGAGCTATTTTGTTGGTTAGTTAGGGGAAAGCGGGCTGTGTGCAAACCTGCCCGCTTTTCCTTTGATTACCTTTTCCAAAAGCAAGTTAAATCCCTATGAAAAAAGCGAGCATATTAATGATTCTGGGGCCATTATTCCTGCTGGGGTTGTATTTCCTGCCTCTCTGGAATATCATGCTGGGGGCTCCCCAATACCCGGAACCCCTGGGGATGAACATCCATATCAACGGGATCAGGGGCGTTAGTGAATTTGACATCCAAAACATCGACGGACTCAATCATTACATTGGGATGCGGACCCTTCCAAAAGACGAGGACATGTGGGAGTTCAGTGCCTTTCCCATCATTGTGGGGGTCATGATAGCACTTGGTGTGCTTGTTGGACTGATGGGGTATTTCAAAAAAGTCAGCTATAAATGGTTCTTCGGCTGGTTTTTGCTCATGTCCGTACTCGGGGTGCTCGGTATGTACGATTTCAACAACTGGATGGTCGACTACGGGACCAATCTTGACCCGAACGCGATCATGAAGCTGGAGAATCCGGATGGCACGCCCATGACCTATAAGCCACCCCTTTTAGGCCATGTTAAGATGCTCAATTTTGACGTCACTTCCCTGCCCGCCCCGGGGGCCTGGATGATGTTTGTCGGCATGACCCTGACCCTGGTGGCCGGTTATCTGGGATGGAAGGCCGCCAAATCCGCCTAAGCCAATAAAGGAGTCTGGTATGAGAATGAAATTTACCATTAGGACCTTTACAAGATTACCGAAAGCTGTGATAATTCTCGGGCTCTTGCTCGGCCTGTTGGCAGGGTGTCAGGTGGAACCTGAGCCCATTGCCTACGGCTCGGATGCCTGCCATTTCTGCCGCATGACCATCGTGGACCAGCAACACGGGGCCGAAATGGTTACCCGTAAAGGGAAGGTGTTCAAATTCGATGCTGTGGAATGCCTGCTGAACCACCTCGGAGAGGTAGATGACCAATCGGTCGCCCTGTATCTTGTAAACACCTATACCCGGCCGGGAGAACTCAAGGACGCCACCCGGGCGACCTATCTTGTGAGTGAAGGGATCCCCAGCCCGATGGGGGAGTTCCTGACTGCTTTTGAAAAAGAAATGGATGCCCTGGATGCAGTGGAGATACACGGGGGTGATGTGTATTCCTGGGCGGAAATTAGAAACCGATTTAACCAATAGACCATGTACGAAATTGGCCAGCAAATAAAGACCCAGCCCATTAACGGGTTGCAGGTGCGAAAACCCGTGAAATATGAGGCTCTGGAGATCCTGAGCATCACCCTGGAAAAAGGATCGGTACTCCCGGATCACACCTCCCCCAGGGATACTTTCCTTATTGTCCTCGAAGGAGCCGTGGATTTCTTGATCAACGGAAAAACCTATTCTCTCGAGCAATTTGAAGATTTCTCCTTTCCAAAAGAGGTAACCCACCGGGTAGAGGCCCGGGAGGAC
>CBFCWO010000163.1:0-4063 GCA_965601625.1 uncultured Flavobacteriaceae bacterium
TTCCTCCAGCGGCTCCATGCTGAAGTTGTACAGGGTTACCCGCTCCTGCATGATGTTGACATCCAGGTCTTCATAACCAAAGGCATAGGTGGGGGTTTCCTGCAGGAACCGGATCTGCTCCCGTGCGTACCGGTCCAGGGTTTTCTCAAGAAACGGGTTGATGATGCCCGTGATCACCAGCAGGATGACCAGGACGAGTCCGGCAAGCACACCGATCAGGATTTTCTTTTTAGAGCTCATTTCAGGAAGGTAAGGTTATTTAAAGATATGACGAAAGCGGGAATTTCCGGCAGGGAACCCACAGATTTGCCCGGGATCAATCCAGCACTTCTGCATATTGGCGGTAGCGCTCGATGATCTGCTTGACGTACCGGTATGGTTCCACCCCTCTCAAGTACCCGTATTCCACCACTTCATTGTGGTAGTTTTTGGGATAGCTGAGGGCCAGGATCATCTGGTCCACATTGTTGTCCCAGCAGTCCGGGTCCAGGCCGCGCTGTTGGGCGAGCCTCCGGGCGTCCTGTACGTGCCCCAGCCCGCAGTTGTAAGCCGCCAGGGTAAACTTGATCCGGGCCAGGGAGTCCGGCACCTGCTCAAAGGCGCGCCCGAGCTGCTTTAAATAACGCACCCCGCCCCGGAGGTTTTCTTTCGGATCGTCCGGATCGTCCACGCCCAGTTCCTTCGCCGTGGGGGGCATCAGTTGCAAGAGTACCCGGGCCCCCGTCCAGGCGGTAGCGCTGGGATAGAATCGGGATTCCTGATAGACCTGGGAGGCCAGCAGCCTCCAGTCCCAGTTCAGTTCGGCGGCAGCCGCTTTGATCAGGGTGTCGTACGGGCTGATATGCCCATCGGTCAGGCTGAAGAACTCACTGCGCACCCGGCGCTTGAAGCTGCTGCGGTTCTCAAAATATTTCTGGTAGAGGTAATTGAAGTCCGGGGCGGTCTTTTCCTGTTTTATCCAGGCATTTACCGCATCCCTGAGTGAAGGGGCGTTTTTGCGGACGGCCCATCCGATCCTTTGGGAGAAGCTTACCGGGACGCTTACATCCAGGATGGGATAGCTGGAGGCGTTGATCCGGGCCAGGTTCCGGTCGGCCACGGTCCGGGTGATTTTTTTGTCCACCACCATCTTGATGATCTCATCCGTGGAGAGGTTCCCGTCCAGGGTGTCCAGGTGTATAGGCCCCCCAATCTCCCGGGAGAGGTTTTCCAGGCGCTCGTGATAGGAGGAATTGCGGCGTACGCTGACGGTATCCCCGATCAGTTCCACCGGGTCCGATACCAGGGTCTCGCGGATCTCATCCAGGGTCATTTTCCGCCAGTTCTCCGGTTTGCGCTGCACCAGTACTTGCTTGGTCAGATAAAGGTAATCGGTAAAAGCGGCCTGTTGCTGCCGCTCCTCGGTGATGGCCAGGCCGTGGGCTACCAGGTCCACCTCCCCGCTCTGGAGGATCTCCAGCATCTGGTCCAGATCCCGGGCCACGCGGATTTCCAGGTCGAGTTCCAGGTGGTCTGCCAGGCGGTTGAGCAGCTCGTACTCATATCCCATGGGCTGCCCCTTGTAGATAAAATACCCGGTGGCACTGTAGACGATAAGGGCCCTTAGCTTCCCTTCGGAACGGATCTCGCTGAGGTCCCTTTTGATTTCCGGCACTGCGGTACGCTTCCCTTCTCCGGCCCTTCCCCTTTGGCAGGAAGAAACCAACAAAGCCAGGCAGCAAAGGATGCCAAAACGTAAAAAGGTGGGTTTCAAAACGGGGTAAAGATACGAAAATAGCCCTATAGACCGGGAAAGGATTCCCGGAATGCGGTATAGATCAGGCCCTTATAAAGAGCTATTTGAGGGCGCTGGAAGCGATTTCCAGGGAGCTGGCCAGTTCCCGTTCCATGTCTGGAGACAACAGGCTTGTGTCGCTGTTTGCGAGCAGGACGAGCAGCGTGACCACTAGAACCAGGCCCGCAATGGTCAGGCAGCGCGCACAGTATAGTTTTTCAGCCGAATTCATCAGTTGTAATTGGTTGGTGTTGAGCCTAAAGATAGGAAATTTACTTTTTCTTAACAAATATTTAAGAAAATAAATCAGGAACGCAAGCGGCACAGGCTTTTTGACCCGGCAGGAGCGGGGGATCTGTTGTAAACGCCTGACCTTTTGGGGGGAACAGTTTTATTCCGATCCCGAGTCTTCCCTGATGACCCTGAGGACCTCATCGATGATCACCCGGGCATCCTCCAGTCGGGAGATGTACCGCTCCAGTTGATAGAGGTAATCGTCGGTAAGGTTCTCAAAGGTGAGCTCCTGGAATATCGCAGTCTTATCGTTGGAGAGCATACTGCCCGACTTCCAGGCGAGCACCCCGTACCTGTCCATGTCTTTGAGCGGATATCGGGTTGTCAGATACGGAAGGACCTCATCTTCGGTTTTTGACTTGACCCCAGAATAGCTTTCGTCGATATTGCCCATGCCCCGCGTCCAGTCGTATAGCAGGTTTTTCAGGGCTTCGTTGGAAAGAAGTTGCAATCCGCCGGATTGGAACAGGTCTGTCAGGGCGTTCTGGGTGGGCATAAAGCGCGTGTATTCCACTGCTAGAAAGAGGATGCTGTCCGTATTGGCCGCAGCGATCACCTCGTCAGAAGCCCCGATGAGATCCATAAGTTGGAGATTGGCATCCCGGGCCTGTTCCACCCCTCTGAGAACGGCATTGAGCTCGGACCGGTTGGAGATGAACTCCTGCTTGAGATTGCTTAAGACCCCTTTTTCGGTCAACCGTACCTTTCTGTTCTCATTCCATTCATTAATCTGCAGGGCGAGCAGGATACCAATTACCACCAGTACGATTTCCCCCAAGGCATATAGGAGGTATCGCATGAGCTGGCGTTCCGCCAGGAGACGTTGGCGGATCTGTCTGAAGAATCGAAACATATGAGGCAGTCTGTAAGCGCTGAATTTAGGAATTTCCCTTAAAACTATAACCCTGCCCAAGGCATATGGGAACGATCCGTTCACGGATTAGGGAAGCAAGGCGGGTAGCGGGTTTGTTTTTTTGTATCTTCTCTCATCTGTAAAAACCTTAAAACCAACCCACTGATGAAACGACCTCACCATTTGATCGCGATCCTTGCCGTATTCTTTTCTTTGGCCTCCTTTTCCCAAACCATGACCGTGGAGGAGCGAAACCAGCGGATCAGGGAACGCTGGAACCGCAGCCTGGTAGATAACGAGAACTACCTATTCAACAAACAGCCCAACCGGCTTTTGACCACTACGGTGGAATCCGTCAGCCCCGGCAAGGCACTGGTCGTGGCCATGGGGCAGGGGCGGAATGCACTGTTCCTGGCCCGTGAAGGATGGGAGGTGACCGGCGTTGACCTGGCAGACAAGGCCATTGCCTATGCAGAGGCGGAAGCCAAAAAGCAGGGCCTGCACCTAAATACCGTTGTCGGGAGCTTTGAGACCTTTGATTACGGGATCGAACAGTGGGACCTGGTCACCTGGCTCTATGGCGGATGCCTGGGAGTTGAGGACATTGCTTCCACCCTGAAGCGGGCCCTGAAGCCCGGAGGCCTTTTTGTGTTTGAGTTTTTTCACCGGGAGGCCGGCATCGGCATGGGCCGACCAAATTTCGGGTGCGAAGCGGAGGCCGTAAAGGAACTTTTTATGAAGGAAGGGGGGTTCGAGGTACTGCTGTATGAAGAGAAAGAAGGGGTGGCCGATTACGGGATGGACACCCAGAAGCTTATCTATATGGTGCTTTCCAAAAAATAAGCCTCAACCTTTTCTCCCGCTCAGGAAATACGTGCCCGCCCCCACGGCCAGAATCAGCAGTCCCATCAGGCTTTCTTTGGGTTGATTTACCAGCAGGTATCCCAGGATCCACAGACTGAGCAGCAGGAATGCCGTGGGCAGAAGTGGGTGCCAGGGGGCTCTGAAATTCTCCTTGTTTGCGTTCTGCCTTCTGAGCACAAAGACCCCGGCCACCGTAAGGGCGGAGCTGAGCTGCAGGATAAAGCCGCAGTACAAAAGGACGCTTTCAAAGGTGCCGGTAAGCACGTAAACAATGCTGA
>CBFCWO010000164.1:0-4049 GCA_965601625.1 uncultured Flavobacteriaceae bacterium
CCTAAACTATCCGGGCTAAAATATTCTACTCGGTACTTAAATTTCAGAATGTCGATTGTGTTCTCATCAACCCTGGCTGTTTTTGATTCAATAGCCGCTCTACTATTTTTAACCCTTTGCTGACATGCTTGCGTTAATCCAGCAAAAGCACACGCCAAAAGAAAACATGAAACCCTTAACCTTCTCATTTCAATCACTATTAGGCTCTACAGTTTTAGAATGGAGTTAGTAGGTCTTTCCGCAAAAGTAACATAATTCCCTCCTTTAGCTAGGCTAACCTGATCTGATAGCCCCTGTTCTTTTAAAATCTGTTCAGCAAACCCATACCAGCTCATCACCTCCCCATCCGTAAAATGGGAAATCCCAAATTCCCTGTTCCCGGACTTGATCAATTCCAATATATGCCTTGCCAGGTTGGCCGCATTCGTAGGGCAACCCCTCTGGGCATCCGTAACGGTGAGCTTTTCCCCCTTTTTTGCCTTGTCCAGGATCGTCAGGTAAAAGTTGGGGGCATATTTTTTTGAATACAGCCAGGACGTGCGGATGATGAAATACTTTTGCAGGTGTTGTTGGATTATTCGCTCTCCCTCAAGCTTTGTTTTGCCGTAGACATTGATGGGATTGGGCCGGTCTTCAGGTCGATAGCCTTCCTTCTTCTTTCCGTCAAAGACATAATCGGTGGAAATATGCAACAGGATAGTATCCGTTTCCTGACAAACCCTCACCAGGTTCTCAACGCCCATAACGTTGATTGCATAGGCGGGTTCCGGGGTTTGCTCGGCCTGATCCACATGGGTGTAGGCAGCGCAATTCACACAATAATCCGGGCTGAAATCCCTGAATGTTTTTCGAACTGCAGCTTGATCGGTAATGTCAAGTTCTGCCTTTTCAAGGAATAAAAATTCAAGCTGATCATAATGGGCAGCGATCTCCTGAAGGCTTCGGCCAAGTTGCCCCCCAGCCCCGGTTACCAGTACCCTTTTCATGAAAAGAGCTCTTTAAATGTAGGCTGCGACAAGTCCTTTTCTGACAGGATCACCTTCTCAGGGTCTATGCCCCAGTCAATGGCGAGATCCGGATCGTTATAGAGAATCCCCCCTTCGGATGCCGGGTGGTAATACGCATCGCACTTATAACAAAATACCGTTTGGTCTTCCATTGACAAAAACCCGTGGGCAATCCCTTTAGGTATAAATAACATGTGTCGGTTCTCCTCGGATAGTTCAACCGAATAGTGATGGCCAAACGTCGGGGATTTCCTCCTTAAATCCACCACCACATCCAGGACTCGTCCACGTACTACGCGCACCAGCTTGGCTTGTGAGTATGGCGCGTTCTGATAGTGCAATCCTCTGAGCACATGCTTCCCGGAAACAGATTGATTGTCCTGGACGAAATCCAGGGTGCCACCCACTTGTTTTTCCAGCTCCTTCTTGTGAAAGGTTTGCATAAAATTTCCCCTGGGATCCTCAAATACTGTGGGCTCGATCAGCAAACATCCTGCAATATTGGTCTTATAGGTCTTCAAAAGATAGTGTCGTATTTATTGATGTAATAAACCCAAAAGATAATCCCCATAGCCGCTTTTCATCAGGGGCTCTGCCAGTTTCAAAAGCTGCTCCTTTCCGATATACTCCATCTGATAGGCTACTTCTTCAATGGCTCCAATTTTAAGCCCCTGCCGCTCTTCGATAACCTGCACAAACTGGGAGGCCTGCATTAGGGACTGAAACGTTCCTGTATCAAGCCAGGCTGTGCCGCGATCGAGAATGGAAACAGTGAGTTTGCCATCTGCCAGATAGGCCTTATTGACGTCCGTAATTTCAAGCTCCCCCCTCAGGCTCGGCTTTAGGTGTCTGACATAGTCCACGACCATCTGGTCATAGAAATAAATGCCCGGGATGGCGAAATTTGAAGAGGGTTCTTTCGGTTTTTCCTCTATGGAGACCACCTGTCCATCCGTATCCAGGGAGACTACCCCATATCTGCCAGGGTCCTGAACATGGTATCCGTAGATGATGGCTCCGTCAGGATGTATGTTCTTGCGCAATTGTTCTGCCAGTCCGCTTCCGTAAAAAATATTATCCCCCAGAATAAGCGCCACGCTGTCTTTCCCGATGAAGTCCGCTCCGATGAGAAATGCTTCGGCAATACCTCCCGGGCGCTCCTGGATCTTATAGGAAAAATGGCATCCCAACTGGGCCCCGTCTCCCAGGAGGTTCCTGAAAAGCTCGGCATCCCTTTGGGTGGTTATGATAAGGATCTCCCGTATCCCGGCACTCATTAAAGTTGCCAGGGGGTAATAAATCATGGGTTTGTCATAGACCGGCATAAGCTGTTTGCTCACCGCCAGGGTCAACGGGTACAACCGTGTGCCACTCCCTCCAGCCAGAATAATTCCTTTCATCCCCTAGAATTTATTTGGTTTTATGCTCCTGATACATCTGGTGGTAATACTCCTGATATGCCCCGGAAGTCACCCGATCCAACCACTCGGCATTGTTCAGGTACCAGTTGATGGTTTTATTCAATCCCTCCTGCATAGGAGTTCCGGGCTCCCAGCCCAATTCCCTCTCGATCTTGGAGGCGTCAATCGCATACCTCAGATCATGTCCGGGGCGATCCTTTACAAAGGTTATTAGCTCCTGCGAACTTCCCCTTTGACGGCCTAGCTTCTGATCCATTAAGTCACAAAGTGTCCGAACCACTTCGATATTCTCCCGTTCATTCGCTCCTCCCACACAGTAGGTTTCCCCTAAACGGCCTTTGTGATAGATGGAATCAATGGCACTGACGTGGTCTTCGACGAACAGCCAGTCCCGTACATTTTTCCCATCACCATATACCGGCAGCGGTTTTTGATTGAGGATGTTATGGATCATAAGGGGCATAAACTTCTCCGGGAACTGAAAGGGACCGTAATTGTTCGAACAATTACTAATCAGCACAGGCAACCCGTAGGTGACTCCATAGGACCTCACAAAATGGTCCGAAGCCGCCTTGGAAGCTGCATAGGGCGAATTCGGCATGTAGCGAGAGGATTCGTCAAAGCAGCCTTCTTCCAGGGAGCCATAGACTTCATCCGTACTGATATGGTAGAACCGTTTGCCCTCCAGGTCTTCGCCCCAGTGATCCCTGCTCAGGTTGAGAAGGTTTACCGTTCCCTCCACATTGGTTCTTACAAACTCCATCGGGCTTTTTATTGAGCGATCCACATGGGACTCAGCTGCCAGATGAATAATACCGTCCAAAGTGTATTTGGAAAAAAGCCCCTTTAGCGAGATCTGGTCCGTTATATCAACCTTTTCAAATACATAATTCGGGCGATCCTCTATATCCCTGAGATTCTCCAGGTTGCCCGCATAGGTCAGGGCGTCCAGGTTTACCACCCTGTATCCCGGGTAGCTGAGCACCATATGACGCACCAGGTGTGATCCGATAAAACCGGCTCCCCCTGTAATCAAGATGGTCTTCTCAAACAGTCCTTTAGTCATTATGCCTCTAATTCTTCGGCTTTTCCATTCAGATATCGTATGAGCGAAAACAGCAGAAACGCTCCTAAAAAAAGAAGAGGGAAGAACACGAGATTTTTTTGAAACAGCGGCTTTACGATCTTGTGCGGCTCGCCCACACTTACGATGGTAACCGGATCCTGTTTCATTTCATTTTCGAGCCGTTTGGTCTCCGACTCCACAATCAGCTCATTCTTCAGGGTTAGCAATGCCGGCACATTGACTACTTCCCGGTTCTCGAGGAAGAGCTGCCCTTCAGAAGAGGATCTGTCTTTGTCAATCTTTCCGGTGTAAACGTCTACAAGTCTGTCGATTTGCGCAATCAGGGAGTCATTTTGCTCAATCCGCCGCTGCGCATTTTCCTTTTGGATTTGTACCAGGCGGGTGTAGTAGGCATTGGAATTCAGATATTCCAGCATTTTGCCAACATATTCCTTTCCGGGGGTGGGGTCTTTGTAATAAAAAAAGAGCCGGTGATCCCGTATGGATTGATTCCGGAACTCCGCTACGGCAATCTCTGAGAGCGCCTCAGAATTC
>CBFCWO010000165.1:0-3999 GCA_965601625.1 uncultured Flavobacteriaceae bacterium
GGTCATGTGGATTTTGCATTGGGACGATCCATTTCCAGGGCTATGTACTCTCGTATAAGACAACCATTTCCGCCGATTTTTGTAACTTCCTTCTGTGAACTTGCGTAAATTCTTCAAGGAGCTCAAAAGGCGTAAGGTGTACCAGGTAGCCCTTACCTATGGGTTGACCGCCTGGCTGCTCGCTCAGATCCTGGACCTGGTGACCGATGCCTTCAATGCACCAGACTGGGTGATGCAGATAAGCCTGGTACTTCTCCTGATTGGGTTCCCGGTGGCGCTGATCCTGGCCTGGGCTTATGAGCTTTCGCCCAAGGGGATCGTTCGTACGGATTCGGAGGATGCCGAAACAAACCCTTATACCCCCTCCGAACGTAGGCCCATGGTCAATTTCGTGATCATCGCCCTGTTAATTGTGGCCGTTGTCTACCTGTTGTTCTCCCGTATGGACTGGATGAACACCAGGCATACTAGACAGGAAGCCAGTTTTATGGCCCCCAATTCGATCCCCATTGCCATACTTCCCCTGATCAACCTTAGTGAGGACAGTGAATTGGGGTACTTTTCAAGCCAGATCACCAATGATATCATCAATGAACTGGCCAAGGTAAGGTCCTTCGCGGTAACGGCATTTAGCACAGTTTATGGATATCAGGATGAGGGAAAATCCCCCGGGGATATTGCAGAAGAGCTAAAGGTGAACTATCTGATGCGCGGCAGCGCAAGGGCATTTGCCGCTGGTGATAGCATTAAAATCGATGTAGAATTGGTGGATCCGGGTTCAGGGAAACGATTGTGGGGGGAGTCTTACCATGAAAAGATGGATGAAGCTCCCTCCCTTCAGGCTGCGATTGCCCGCAGGGTAGCGTCCAGCCTGAACATCCGCCTTTCGGATTCGGAAAGCGAATCCCTCAATACCGGGAATACCAGGAACGGAAAGGCGTACCTTAAGTTCTTAAAAGCCCGGGAGGAGTTTATGTCCCTGCAGATTCCCAGGATGGAAAAGGCCGTAACCCTGTTGGAAGAGTCCCTTGTACTTGACCCAAATTATGCGGAAGCACATACCTTCCTGGCCTGGGTGCTTACGCTACAATCCTGGCCGGCCTTTAAAAAGGACCAGCATACCCTTCTGGAAAGTAAGGATCGTATTCAATTCCATTTAAACAAGGCCATCCAAATGGGGCCACCAAGCTCTGATAACTACCTGGTCCAGGCCAATTATGCACTGACTTACCTGGATGACCTCAAACAGGCACAGCAACTCGTTGAAAAAGCCATTGATCTGAATTCATGGCCGGAGCAGCCAACTACATTATGCATTTGTACAGCCGTTACAGTGAATGTTGTCAAGGGTAATCTGCCCAGGGCCAAAGGAATCGCGAATGTAGCCCGGAATGTGGAGCCAGGAAACATATTCATTCTCAATGACGCCTTTTTTATGCATATCATTGAAGGAGACTATGAGCAGGCAGCTGAGAAGATCGAACAGGCCCTGAATCTAATGGATATAGCCATATTCCGCTATCAAACTGGCTGGATTTACTACCACCTGGGCCGCTATGAAGAAGCCATCGAATTGTTATCGCATGCCTATGACGGTGATGGGTATACCCCAACCACAACCCTGGCCTATCTTTCCAATGCCTACTACAAAATGGGGAAACACGAAATTTCAGACGCCTATAGGGATACCCTGGAAACCAAGTTGACCTCAGGCGAAACACACGTACTAGTGGATCTTGCGGCAGTTGCCGCCGCACGTGGTGCGGACGACCAGGTCCTGAACTTCCTGGAACGGCATCATGAGGAAGCTCCAATCGGGTTATCCTACCAGCTGAATGTAGACCCGATTTTCAAGAAATATCATGACAATCCAAGGTTTAAAGCCTTAAGGGAGCAGATGGGGTATTTCGATTGATGGGTTCCACTTCGTCCCGAAGCAGTTCAGGTCTTTTCCGGGGTGATCAAACCAGTTCCGCAACGCGTTCCGCTTCCTTCAATTTGGGCGCGATTTGCCTTTCATACCACCTGGTTATTGGTTCAATACTATCCCGATCCATATAGTCAAACCCCTCGGACATGCGTTTTTTATCCGCAGGGTCCTTGATGACCCTGGCTCCCATTTTGAGGATGGCCCTTATCCACCAGGGCAATTCGGCAGGATTCAACCGGCCTCTCAGGGGGACGTATTCCACTTGTGAAAGGATCTCTTCGCCCAGGGAGGTGTGCAGCCAGGTCTGCAGGTCCGGATGCCCCGGTTCGGTCCCTGAGACGGAGAACAGCAGCAGCTTTCGGCCCCAGAGTTCTTCCCAATGCGTTTTCATCCATTTGGCAATGGTGGGCTTGCCCACTACAATGGATGTCCCCAGGATGAGCAGGTCGAAATTCAGGATTTCCGGGTTGTCCTTACGCAGATCGTATACGGGCAGGCCTGTGGATTCACCCAACCACCTCGCATATTGACGGGTGCTGCCGAATTTACCGGAAAAGAGGATGGCTGCTTTCATGGCTTGAATATTGTAAATGATTGGCTTCAAGGTACTTCCTCCTTGCCTGACAAACAATGATATGTGTCAATCATATAGCCTCTAAAAGACCTGTTTTTGCTCAAAATGGTTCTTCCTTTAAGTAAAGGATTGAAGAAATTATTGGGATGCCTCAGAGGGATTATATCGATTTCAGAACCTGTCTGTGGCCCCATAAGTACATATTTCCGTAGCAGGTTGACCCGGGAATTGGTAATAATCCGTAATTTTAGAACCATGATAAGCAAGGGATTTCCTAAGAACGGCATCATCAAACTTACCTATCTGCTTTTGCTTTGCATGCTGCTTCCTGTATATGCTGGAGCACAGGAGACGATCGAGAAACGCGGATCTGACCCCTTGCAGGGCAAACAACCTATTGATTCAACCCAAATACTGGAATTGATTGAGAAGTCGGAAACCCTACAGTATACCAATCCGGATTCAGCCATTGTTGTGGCACGCAGGGCCATCCGGCTGTCCGACGATGCGAGTTATGAGATCGGCAAGGCGGCAGGCTTCAATATCATAGGCGGAATCCATTACTACCAGAGTGAATATGCAATGGCCAGTGAGAACTTCAACCTGGCCCTCAAGGTATACGAAAAAGAAGGAGACACCATAGGGATCAGCAAAATCCAGAACAACCTGGGGTCGGTATATGCGGACCTGGGGGATGCTCCCAGGGCCCTTGATTTTTACATTAAATCCCTCAGAAACGCCCAGGCGGTCAACCATCCCTTGCGTATGGGTACCGCCCATATGAATCTTGGGACGATCTACCAGGAGGAGGAGGCCACCTGGCCCCAGGCCGAACTGAATTACAAAGAGGCGATTGAGATATTCAGTAAGATTGATTATCCCGAAGGATTGGCGGGCACCCAACTGAATTTCGGAGAATGGTATGTTGAGATTGGGAATCCAGAGAAGGCATTGCCCTATCTGGAAGAGGCCCTTGTAGGTTTTCAGGAAATCGGGTTTCCCGTTGCCTTTCCCTTAAACCAACTTGGTAAGGCCTATTACGAACTTAGGCAGTTCGAAGTGGCAAAGGAATACTATAATCAGACCTTATCGGCAGCGGCGGAAGACCCCATTCCTGCGGAAGAGGCCGAGGCGTATTATCGGTTAGGACTTATCAACCTCGAGTTCGGGAAAACCAATGCGGCAATTAGCGACTTCAACAGTGCCCTGCAACTGGCGGAGCAAACAGGAATCCTCAAATCACAGGCTGAAAGTTATGAGGGCCTTTCTAAAGCCTATGCGCGTAAGAAGGATTTCAACAGTGCTTATGAAGCGCAGCAGCAATACACCAGGATCATGGACTCCCTGAGGACGGAAAACTATGCGGAACAAATGAGCACGCTAAGGGTTTCCTTCGGTCTTGAGAATGCGGAAAAGCAAAATGAACTCCTCAAGGCACAAAATGAAATCAATGAGCTGCAAATCGAAGAAGATGCCCGCCAGCGGCAGCTGCTGC
>CBFCWO010000166.1:0-3793 GCA_965601625.1 uncultured Flavobacteriaceae bacterium
CTGCTTGACTGACTTGTGATATCCTTCCTGGTACACTTTTAGAGATCATTAACACTTTTATCGGTATGTCTTTGTTCAATTCAGGTCCCCTTATGTTCAATTCACTTATTCTCTCCTGAATCATCAGGGGAGATTTCTCGTTATTTGACCTGTCAACGATCGAATCACGGTTCAAAGACAGAAACAGGTCATACCATGCGATATAAAATAGCATCCATCCTGATAGCAGCTCATCTGTGTGTGCTGAATGCCTACACGCAACAGAAATTCACGCTGAGTGGAACCATTACAGATTCAAGTACAGGTGAAACCATGATCGGGGCTACCGTCTCGGTCAGGGAACTCCCGGGGACAGGGACCATTTCCAACGCCTACGGGTATTACTCTCTCACTCTGCCCGAAGGGAAGTATACCGTAGTTATCAGTTTTGTAGGGTTTCAACCTTATATTCAATCGGTTGACCTGGTTCAAGATATACGAACAGATGTAGCGTTGAGTATAGATGCTGCCGAACTGGAAGAAGTGGTGGTAATGGCAGAAAGGAAGAACGAAAACATCGTGTCGGAAGAGATCGGCGTGGAAAGGGTAAGGATCGAGGAGATCAAGAAGATACCTGTTTTATTCGGAGAACAGGACGTGATCAAGACCCTGACCCTGACCCCCGGGGTGAAAACTTCCGGAGAAGGAAGTGGGGGGATGTTTGTCAGGGGCGGGAACAACTCTCAGAACCTTGTGTTGCTGGACGAAGCCACCGTTTTTAACAGCAATCACCTTCTGGGCTTCTTCTCCACGTTCAACAGCGATGCCATAAAGGATCTTACCCTTTATAAGGGAAGCGCCCCAAGCCAGTACGGGGGGCGTATTTCCTCCGTCATGGATGTGAAAATGAACGAAGGAAATAATCAAACCTTCCATGCCGGGGGAGGAATCGGTCTCATATCATCCAAAGCCTATGTGGAAGGCCCTATTGTAAAGGATAAGAGCTCCTTTCTGATCACCGGGAGAAGAACCTACGCGGATATGTTCCTGAAACTTTCCTCCGATGAAACCCTGAACAATAACCAGCTCTATTTCTATGATGTGAATCTGAAAGCAAACTACAAGATCAACCAGAATAACCGGATCTACCTGTCCGGCTACCTGGGAAGGGATGTATTCGAGATGCAGGATATGTTCGGTCTCGACTGGGGAAATATAACGGGAACCCTGCGTTGGAACCACATCTGGAACAGCAAACTGTTCAGCAATACCTCCCTGATCTATTCCGACTATGATTACCAGGTGTCCATTATGAACAATGATAACGATTTCAGCCTCACCTCTGTCATTGAGAACCTGAATTTCAAGCAGGACTTTCAGTACTTCATAAACGATAAAAGCGCCCTGAATTTTGGTTTTTACAGCACCTATAACCAAATAACACCGGGTCAGTTAGAAGTATCAGATGACGCAGGTGTCCCGCCCTTGGATCTGCAGGACAAGTATACCCTTGAATCCGGGATCTATATAGGAAATGAATGGAAACCCAATCAGAAATGGAACCTGTCCTACGGCCTCAGGTTCAACATATTCAATTTATTAGGGCCGGGGGATTTCTATGCATATTCCGAAGGATCGGTATCGGATCCCACCACCTATTCGTCGGGCGAGATCGTGCAAAGTTATTTCAGTCTTGAACCGCGCATCAATCTGGCCTACATCGTCGATCCAACCCAGTCTGTGAAAGTGTCCTACACCAGGAACACCCAGAACCTGCACCTGATCCAGAATTCCAATTCCTCCGCACCTACGGATATCTGGATTGCCTCAAGCAACAACCTAAAGCCCGAGATCAGTGATCAGCTGTCCATGGGGTATTTCAAGAACTTTGCAGATAATACCTACCAGTTTTCCACCGAAGTATATTACAAATGGATGCAGAACCAGATCGACCTGAAGGACGGTGCGGATCTGATGGCCAATGAGTATATCGAAGGGGAATTATTGTTCGGAGACGGAAGGGCTTACGGACTGGAGCTGATGCTCAAAAAGAAATCGGGATCACTTTCCGGATGGATTGCCTACACCCTTTCCCGCACGGAAAAACAAATTGAAGGAATCAATCAGGGCAGCTGGTATCCGGCCAAGCAGGATGCGACACATGACATTTCCATTGTGGGTATTTACGACATCAATCCCCGTTGGAGTTTGTCTGCCACCTGGGTGTATAACACAGGAAATGCCGTCACCTTTCCCAGCGGGAAATATGGGATCGGCGGAGATGTCCAGTTTTATTATACAGAGAGGAACGGATACCGGATGCCCGCCTACCATCGCCTGGATGTAGGGGCCACTTGGAATATCAAAAAGACCGATCGATTTGAGAGTACGCTCAACTTCTCAATCTATAACGCCTATGGACGAAAAAATGCCTTCTCCATTGATTTCGAAGAAGATGTGAATGATCCCACCCGGACTGTGGCTGTCAAAACCTACCTTTTCACTTACATTCCATCCATTACCTACAGTTTTAAATTCTAAGTCATGATAACAACCAGAAATACCTCACTGATCCTGTTGTGCGCTTCCGCACTTGTTTTAAGCTCATGCACGGAAGAAATCGAGATCGATCTTAATTCCGCTGAACCTCAATTGGTGATCGAAGGATCGGTTTCCTCGTCCGGGGATCCTGTGATCCTGCTCTCCCGGTCTGTAAACTTTGATGAAAGCAATGACTTCCCGAAGGTCGAAAATGCACTGGTAGAGCTATCCGATGACCATGGAAACCGGGAGATACTATCCGAAAGCGCTCCCGGCACGTATACTACCTCCTTCCTCAGCGGAATGGAAGGAAGAACGTATACCCTTTCGGTCACCTCCGGGGAAGAATACCTGCAGGCAGAGAGCAGGATCCCTGAAAAGGTGGAACTGGACTCCGTCATTGTGAACAAAGGAACGGGGCCGGTGCCGCCAGGATCCTCAGAAAGTGGGACCTTCTACCAGGTTCAAGTAGTATATAAGGATCCAGAAGGGATTGCCAATTATTACCGTTTCCTGGAGAAGATCAACGGCATCACCACGAATCAATATGTCTTCAATGACCAGTTGAATGACGGTGAAGTAGTAACCCAGGTGCTGTTTGATATCGAGAGAGATCTGGGACCGGGTGATCTGCTGGAGATAGAAATGCAGTGCATCGACAGGTTCGTCTATGATTATTTCAATAGCCTGATCCTTGGGGAGGGAGGTCCCGGGGGCCCCAGTACCCCTTCGAATCCCATCAGTAACATCGAAGGAGCTGAATTGGGATATTTCAGCGCCCATACTTCTGAAAGCAAAGAGGGAAGGATTCAATAATGAAAATTCATCATCACTCAAAAGCCAATCCAATGAAAACGAACATTTTAATGATCCACTTCACGGTATTCCTATCACTCATGACCCTGAGTTGTCAGAATCAGGATGATCCGCTCAGTCCCGAAGAAGAAATGCCTCAGGAACCCCAGAGAATAGGGTTTGAACTGGTGGAAATAATCTCCATGGATTCGATTCTTGTTTGGATGAATGACGAATCGATTACAAAGGAAGCATTCGATTCCATTCAACTAGTGGGAGGATGGCGCAAAAATGAGCCCAGGGAGGGGGATCCGGACGGGAGTACTTTTTTCCGTTCACCCGATGCTGCCGAAGAGGGTGTATTTACCAGAAAGGAACTATTTGGTTATCAATGGTTGTTTAATGCTCAAATTATGGAACTAAATGTCCCTTTGCCCGACAATGATGATGCTCTGTTGACTGGTCGATACATTGGAAA
>CBFCWO010000167.1:0-3775 GCA_965601625.1 uncultured Flavobacteriaceae bacterium
ATTAGCCGAAGGCAGGATACGGGAATCTGCCGGCCCGCTGTGAGACCACCCAATCCATGGAATAAAGCTTAAGTCTATCTCTTCTTCAATGAACACATTGACTTTCTTATTCGACTTATCCGTAGTTTTTGCTTAAGTTTAGTTGCTCGTTAACACCCAATACCTCAACAGCTTTCAGGCAGGACCACATCAAAGGTGTTTGCTCCTCTACTGTGCTTAGACGATCGGGCCTTTTACGAAAAACAAACAATCTTTACCCATGAACAGGAAACAAATAATCACCTTTCTTTTGCTCGGCACGCTGCTCCCGGTTATCCCGGCCGTAGCCCAAAACATCTCAGACACCCGGTTGATGCATTCTCCGGCCATCAGCCAACAGCAAATTGCTTTTATCTATGCTGAGGATCTTTGGGTTGCCAACAAGGATGGTTCCAACCCCAGGAGACTAACCATTGACGAAGGGGTGGAATCGGATCCCGTGTTTTCCCCTGATGGCAGCATGATTGCCTTCAGTGCCGAATATGACGGGAACAGAGATGTATTTGTAGTGCCTTCAGAAGGCGGGGTCCCTAAACGACTGACATGGCATCCGGCCTCGGACAGGGTACTGGACTTTACCCCGGATGGAACGGAGGTTTTATTCACCTCATCCCGGGCAACCTTCACTGGCAGGTATTCCAAATTATACAATGTGGGTATAGGTGGCGGACAGCCTGTTGAATTGCCCATCCCGACCGGCTTTAAAGGGACTTATTCCCCGGATGGCAGGTATTTGGCCTACGTCCCGAATTATGAGGTATTCAATCAGTGGAAACACTACCGGGGGGGAACCCTTGGTCGAATCTGGATCCTTGATTTGTCATCCTACGAGGTGACGGAAATCCCAAAACCAGCCGGGGGCAGCAATGAAGCCGATCCTGAATGGGTTGGAAACAAAGTGTATTTCAGGAGTGACCGGGACGGAGAATTCAATTTGTTTTCCTATAACGTGGAATCTGAGGAAATACTTAAGCACACGGACAACGATGATTTTGGGATCATGAACCTGCATGGCCATGGCAACGAGGTGATCTATGAATACTCCGGATACCTTTTCAGGCACGATACAGGTAGTGGTTCAAACTCCAAAATCACCGTCGGGATTGCGGCAGACCTTTTGGAATTACGGCCAAGATACATTTCAGGAGACCGGTATATCAGAAGCGCTTCTGTTTCCCCTTCTGCGGCCAGGGTTGCTTTTGATTTTCGGGGTGATATCGTTACGGTCCCTGAGGAAAAGGGCGATGCGGTGAATCACACCCAGACCCCGGATGTGCACGAAAAATATCCTGCCTGGTCTCCTGACGGCAAAAAACTGGCATATTTCTCTGATGAATCCGGAGAATATGCCCTGCACATTAAAACCATTGAGGATGGAAGCATTAAAAAGTTCGACCTGAAGGGAGCGGGCTTTTATGCCTTCCTGCACTGGTCCCCTGACAATGAGAAACTGGCCTTCGTTGACAACAGCAGGAGCCTGTACCTCATGCAGGCAACAACGGGAAAGACCACAAAAATTGCCGCAGACAAACTCTATACCCCTGGCGTTTTCAGGGAACTCTTTGGTTCCTGGTCCCCGGATTCCAAGTGGATCAGCTATACCCTGATCACTGAAACAAATTTCGAGCAGGCCTTTGCCTACGGCTTGGAACAAAAGAAATCCTTTCCGCTGAGTGATGGACTATCCAATGTGACGGAACCAATTTTTGACACAAGCGGTAAATATGTCTACATGCTTGCCTCCACCGATGCCGGCCCGGTCGTCAACTGGTTTGACCAGTCAAATCAGGATATGGAAATGAGTAATTCCATTTATCTGGTTACCCTTCAAAAGGACCTGGCTTCTCCCCTGGCCAAACAGAATGACAGAGAACTTGGCGAGGTTGTGGACAAAGAAGACGACTCGGAGAAGGATAAGGAGGCATTTCGCATAGATTGGGACGGATTGTTCAACAGGATTGTCTCCCTTCCTGTGGGAGAAGGGATGTACTCTAACCTGGCAAGTCCCGAGGAGGGCAAGGTCTATTACATTTCGAGGAAGCCTCACTCGGGCTTCAGTGAGCCAAGATCACTCATGCTATACGATTTGAATGAACGCAAGGAAGAGGAAATCATGGAGGCCAGTTCGTTTGAGATCGCGGGTGGCGGCAAAAAACTCCTCTTTCGCAAGGGCAGCACCTGGGGTATTGCAGAGGTAGGCAAGAAACCGGAAAACGGCATGTTGAATACCGCTGCCATAGAGATCAAAATCGAGCCATCCCGGGAATGGGCCAATATCTTCAATGAGGCCTGGCGGGTAAACCGGGATTACTTCTACGACCCCGGCATGCACGGGGTGGATTGGGATGCCATGAAGGCCAAGTACAGTGTTTTCCTTTCGGATATTTCCTGCAGATCGGATCTATACCGAATGATGCGCTGGATGTTCAGCGAGCTTGCTGTGGGGCATCACGGATTCCAGAGCACCGGGGATCGCATGAACAACCCCGACCGCGTGGGGGGTGGATTGCTGGGTGCGGATTACAAAATTGCCAATGGGCGTTATCAAATTGAAAAGATCTATGGGGGTTTAAACTGGAATCCGGGGCTCAGATCCCCCCTAACGGAACCCGGGGTGGATGTCAGTGTCGGGGATTACCTGATTGCTGTGGATGGCAAAGCGGTCTCGGCCGATGACAACCTGTTTTCCTTTTTCGAAAATACGGCCGGCAAAATTGTGGAGCTCACCGTAAGTGCGAACTCCGGCGGGTCTAATGCGCGCAAAGTTCATGTAGTACCTGTGGACAATGAAAGGTCCCTGAGAAACCGCGATTGGGTAGAGGAGAACATCAGGAAAGTAGATGAAGCCACCGACGGACAGGTCGCCTACGTATATGTGCCCAATACCACCACCGCAGGGCATGAGTACTTTAAGCGGTACTTCTTTCCGCAGGTAAACAAAAAAGCCGTGATCATCGATGAGCGCTTCAATGGAGGCGGACAATTGGCGGATTATTACATCGATCACCTGAAAAAACCCTACCAGTCTTCCTGGAACTTCAGGTATGGGGAGGATCTGAGGGCCCCGAGCGGCTCAATACAGGGTCCCAAGGTAATGTTGATTGATGAAAACGCTGGCTCAGGCGGGGATTACCTGCCCTGGATGTTCAGACGGTTCGGTCTGGGCAAGCTAATCGGCAAGCGCACCTGGGGCGGACTTGTGGGCATCCTTGGATACCCGGAATTTATCGATGGTGGGATCGTAACGGCCCCCAATGTAGCTTACTATAACGAAGACGGATATCGCATTGAGAATGAAGGCGTGGCGCCGGATATTGAGGTGGAACAATGGCCCAACCTCGTCAGGCAGGGGAGAGATCCCCAGTTGGAAAAAGCCATTGAGGTGATTCTGGAGGAACTCAAAAGAAATCCGCCCAAATATCCGGAACGGCCGGAGTATCCCATAAGGAACAAACAATAGGTCTTTTCTGATCGTGAGATAAGCCTGTCACAGTTTCATTATTTAAAACCCAATCGTAAAATTCCCGAGTTGTATTTTATCGGGATGGCGTATGAACTCGGTTTTGGTTTACACCACAGAAGAAGGTCAGGGTTGGCGGAGAAACCCTATCTTTAGGAACCCTCCCATAACCACCAGAGGCACAAAAGCCAACCATGAAAAACACCTTCTTTCTTGCCCTAATGGCCATGGCCCTGCTTGTGGGCTGCTCGCCGGATACCAAAGTGAATTCTGACG
>CBFCWO010000168.1:0-3653 GCA_965601625.1 uncultured Flavobacteriaceae bacterium
CCCAGAAATACAGGTTGCGCTACACGTTCAAAGGTTTCTTCCTTCATCGTTTCATCCACAAGCACCTGCAGTTGTGTAAGGGCCTCCACGCGGTATTTGGTGGTCCAGTATTTTCGGTCTTGCTCCGTGACTTTGTCGAACTCGTGGTAATCCCCACCCTTGACCATTCTGGCCAGTTGTAGTCCCCAGGGTTTGGCCAGCATCCTGGCATTGGGGTCAAAGATCTCAACATTCGGAGAATACAACAACAGGCCCGCAATATCCGGGTCACCCCCTGCTAAAAAGAGTGCCAGGGTCCCGCCTGTGGAAGTCGCCATCAGTATGACTTTGTCCCCGAGTTGTTTGCCCACCGCTATGGCTTCCTTTGCCGAATAAAGCAAATCATCAGATGTGATCGTCAGCATGGGTTCATCCTCAATCAAACCATGGCCCGACAATCTGGGCAGGTACAAATTGCAACCATAGCGCTTGGCGGTTTCAAGATGCAAGGGATCCCCCTCTTCCTGACTGGCCGACCAACCATGCAAATAGACAATGCTGTAAGGGGTTTTCTTTGGAATGCTGTCTGCCCAGACGATCCGGGCTTCATTATCGGGTTTGATGTTGGGTATGGCCGCTTCGCGCTGGACAATTTCCTGTTCTAATTGCACCAAATCTGTGGTTACCTCAGGCAGTGATCGGTCCAGGACGGGGGAATCCACTTTTGGACCCAGGAAGTATGCCAGCAGGAGAATCCCTGCCAGCAGCAAAAGAACTCTTATAATCTTTCGAACCATAGGTTTTATGAAATGTGGTGTTTGCTAAAGATATTGTTTTCAAGTTTGGATTAAAAGATTACCTCAAGGAGAATTATTCACCAGGGCTATTAGTAGCGGGGTTTCCACGAAAACCTTTCACGACCCTTCTGACCGTGGCCTTGACTAACTTATAACCTTGAACTTTAAACCTTGAACCTTGAACGGAGATTGGAAGATTTCCCCTGCCTACTGCCAACTAAGTAAAGCGTGGCGCGAATGAGCGGCAGGATACCGTCTCAAAATAATTTATTCATTGCGTCTTAAAATTTCCAGGGCAACATCCCGGCTTAATTTTATGGCACTGGCCGAATACAGATGCGATCCATCGTACGTCTGGTACTTTTCTCCGGTTCTGGCGTAATTGAGGTATCCTACCTCAAAATCAGATGCTATGTTGCTCATTTCACTATCAAAATCCTTCCAAACCCTGTCTTCCAACCCCAAAACACCTTTGTGTATGGGTAACCTGACGATATATACCTTCCCATATATCTTTAATTCCTCTATTGTCTTTCGAAACCATTTGATGCGATATTCGGAAATATATTCTGGCAAGGCATCGACGATTTTTGAATACCCTTTTACGGTTTCATCCTGCCAGGATTTTATCTGTTCCTGATCAATTTCGTAAGTACCGGCCTTTAAGCGGAATTCCTCCCAGCCATTATCGTGAAAAACCGTGGTTACTCTATGATCATGAGGCAATATACCCTTGTACAAGGATCTTCCGAAACACTTTCTAACATACTCAAAATTAGGATGTGTACTAAGATTTTTTACCTTTCCTATCATCATTTGTTGATCGAATGCAAGGATTTCCTTTTCAGTTTTCAGCCGGTTAGGAACCGAGAAACTACCCGGGGAAACGCATAGCAGAAAAACACCATCTTTTACAGGCGTCTTTAGTTTCCTTTTAATCGCCTGCAGGTAAACCTCTCCATACGGTGATTGGGATTTTTCAAAGGCAAAATTCAACATTTCATCTTCTTCCGTCAGGGGGGAAAGCACCTTGCTTATTGTGGCCGGATCCATACCGAAATGGGCTCGGGAAAGACCTAAAACCAAATTCGAGGAAGCATGGGTGAATTTCGGATAGTCATCGCCAACAAATCCCCGGGTAAGGATATAGGCAAAAAGAAAATATGAGCCAACAAGTATGCCGGCCAGGATTGCAATTTTAAACAAGAAGATCCTGATCTTTTTCAAAATTGAAAATAGATAAAGTTGTTCTGCCGGTTTATACTAAACAAAACTATCACCAAAATTATGGCGGTATACAAACTCCATCTGACATATGGTTTTCTCAGGGACACCAGTTCATATACGCGATCATTACCTTTAACATAATGTATTAATTGTGCAAACAAAATGAGGAAAATGCATAGAATCAATTCTACCCGGTCGTAAATAACATTTACGGATGTTGATGACAGGCTTATCATGTTTTTAAAATAACCCAGGGCATGCGTGATGTCCGGAGATCTGAAAAAAATTAAGGAGAAGGTAAGTGACATGAAGAGCAAAGGCCAGGTCACGAACCTTAGACCAAAGGATTTTCGGTCTATTTTAAAATACCCCAGTAATTCATGTCGGTATTTCTTTGTTCCTACCTCAATAAGCATCAAACCCCCGCAAATAAACCCCCAAACAACAAATGTCCAGTTGGCTCCATGCCAGAGCCCATTGCATACAAATAGGATCATTGCTGCGAGAGCCTTCGAAATTCCAAAATTTCGAACAAGCGGGATATATAGATAATCTCTGAGCCATAACATAAGAGAGATATGCCATCTGCTCCAAAAATCCGCGAAGCTCCTCATGAAGATTGGCTTATTGAAATTTTGGATCAGTTTAAATCCCATAACCCTGGCAGCTCCAATAGCAATGGTGCAATAGGCAGAGAAATCAAAATATATCTGGAAGGAGAAAAAAATACTGCCTACTAACAATGGTAATCCACGGTGTTCACTGGGATCGTAAAATACCTCATCAACATAAACGCCCAACCTGTCGGCTATCACCAGCTTGAGAAAAAAGCCCCATGCCATCATGATAACGCCCGTTTTTACAGACTCCAGATCAAGATGAATTTTCTTAAATAACTGGGGTATTAATCGGTTAGCCCGCTCAATAGGTCCTGCTACCAGTTGGGGAAAAAATGCAACATATAGCGCATATATGCCAAAATGTCGAATTGGAGTAATCTTTTTGCGATATACATCAAAACTATAACTGAGCGTCTGGAAGGTATAAAAACTAATCCCGATGGGGAGCAGTATCCTATTGAAAGTATAATCCACTTCCTCTTCCAGATCAAACCAGTCTGCGCCAAAGAATTCAAGTATAGCTTCTGAACTGGTCATAAAAAAAACGAAGTACTTAAAAAAGAACAGCATCCCGAGATTTCCAATAATACTGGCCCACAGGTACCGTTTGCGTTTACGGTTGCTCTTTGCCGAATCCATTTTTAAGCCACACCAATAATCTAAAACGGTTGAAGCCAGCAGGAGTATGATGAGGCTTGGTTCCAGCCACATGTAAAAGCAGTAGCTTGCCAGTAGCAACCACACCCACCTGTATTTGTGTGGCAGCACATAAAAAATCAAAGCAACCAGAGGAAAGAAAAAGAGAAACTCAAAAGAATTAAAGGACATCCTCAGTCATATTAGTCATTCTTCCCAAGTTATTTGTATTTGCATCTTCCAGATGTAACTGCTTGAGCTGTATTGATTATCGATCAAAAGCATGGGAAAAAAATGAAAATTTCAGCAGAACTATTCAAGGCTTCACTTACAATTGATGAATTTATTTGATTTTCTCCCTTAAAACAAGAAGCATTCCTATTCGATGAAGTTG
>CBFCWO010000169.1:0-3506 GCA_965601625.1 uncultured Flavobacteriaceae bacterium
GTTTGGTCGGTTTTGCAGGCGAACAGACAGCAGCTCACCAGAAGGAGGAGTCCAATGGATTTCATAGGTTCTGGAATTGAAGGGATGTAGGAGGTAAGTTACGGTTTTTTCATTTCGTACCACACGCAGGGGTTCAGCTGCGGATGGTCGGCCAGCAGGGGATGGACAAACGTGCCCATCTTCTCCATGCCAACCTTCCGCATAACCCGCTCAGACGCTTTATTCAATGCGGGGCAGACAGCGACTATCCGATTCAGGCCCAAGCCATCAAAGCCGAATTCAAGGCATCTTTTTGCGCCTTCGGCGGCATATCCCTTCCCCCAGAACTGCTTTTTCAGGCGCCAACCGATATCGGTAGCCGGAGTAAACGGCGCCACGTAATCCTGTTCCAGCAGCCCTATGAAGCCTATCAGTTCCCGCGAATCGAGAAGTTCGGTGGCATAATAGGTATATCCTGTTTTCTTGAAATGCCCCTGAAGCCGCTTCATAAAGGTTTTGGATGCTTCCCGCGTTAGGGTAGCGGGAAAATACCGCATCACTTCCGGATCGGAATTCATGGCGGCAAACACCTCCAGATCTTCGGGGTTCCAGTTGCGGAAGCCGAGGCGGAGAGAATTAAAGAGATAGGTGTCCGGCATCTCGTTGTTTTCCCTGGGATGTCTTAGTCCCTTAATTCAACAGTCCTGCCGGTGGCAGCACTTCTGCGGGCCGCGTCCAGGATCTCCATGACCAGCATGTTGTTCTCAAGGGAAGACAGGTCGTAGGGTTCGGGTACCACCTCCCTTTGTAGGACTGCCTTGAGGTAGGAAAAGGGGTCGTCCATGGGCGCCGTCCTTTCGGGCAGCTTCAGGGATTCCTCTGAAAACCCATCGTAGCCTTCGGCCATCCGGATCCTCAGGTCGTGACGATTATCCGCATAGATCGCACCCGTGAGCCCATAGATTTCCATATCCTTCCGCCCTATGGGCCAGTTCCAGGATGCCTGGATAACGGCCACGGCCTTTTCGTATTCCAGTACAATGATCGCCTCGTCTTCCACTTTCGGGTTATTTTCCGGCTGGAACCGGCCTGTAATGGCCGTAACTGAAATGGGCTTTTGCCCTTCCATCAGCCAGGTCATCAGGTTGGCCCCGTAACAGCCGAAATCCATAAGGGCCCCGCCACCATTGAGTTCCGGGTCCGTGAGCCATTCGAGGAATTCCGGATCCACCCCGATTTTCCTGGGGCCTTTGTGCCCATCCCGGATGATTACTTTTCGTATCGGGCCGATGGCGGCCTCAGCTTTGACCAGTTCGTAGGCCCGGTGGTTGGTGGGGTACCAGGTGGTTTCGTAATTCGTGAGTAGCTGGATCTTGTGCTTTCGGGCAAGGGCTGCCATTTTGCGGGCATGCTCCAGGGAAACCGCAAGGGGTTTTTCCACCATCACATGAATTCCAAGTGGGGCAGCGGTTTCCACCACTTTTAGATGGTCGTGGATCGTACCAAAGGCCGTCACCGCCTGAGGGCGGGTTTGGGCCAGGAGGATTTCCAGGGAAGGATATACCTTCTCCATGGAGAATCCATGCTGTTCCGCATACCTGCCGGCAAGCTCCCGGTTGGGTTCCGCGATCCCAACGATCTCAATGTCACCCCGCTTTTCGCTTTCGAAGATCCAGTGGACATGGGTGTGGGTTAACCCGGCCACGCCTATCCTTAATGGTTCGTCCTGTCCGAATGATTTTAGCGCCATCATCAGTAGCAATCCCGTCAGTAAAATGGGAATCCGTAGTTGCATGAGCTTAACCATATCCCGACCACGGGGCGTACACCCGGGCCCTATTCATTTTCCTGTGCCGCTTCTTCGGCTGCGGCCTGCTGTTCTTCTTCGCTCAGCCAGCCACCCCCAAGGGCCTTGTAAAGTCTTACATGGGCGGAAAGGAGCTTGGCCCTCAGTCCTTCCAGCAACAGTTCGGCATCGAAGGCCTGTCGCTGCTGTTCCAGGAATTCCAGGTAGCTGGTCACCCCCATATTGTAGCGTTCACGGGACAGCGTTTGAGCCTGAAGGGCAGCTTCCCGGCGGACCTTTGCGATCTCCAGTTCATTGCGGGTGGTCCGGATTTCCGCCAGCACATCCTCTACCTCCTTCAGGGCAAAGAATACGGTGTTCTGGTACTGGTACAGCGCCTGGTAGCGGCGGCTGTCTTCGATGTCTACCTGGCGTTTGAGTTGTCCCCAGTAGAAGAGGGGGCCTGCCAGCTGTCCGGTAAGTGACCACAAGGGGTTCTGAAAACTTAGGTTGCCGAAGCTGTCCGCTGTGATGCCAACGAGCGCTGCCGCGTTGAGGCTCGGGAGCCGGTTCCCCTTCGCTGCCCCTACCTGGGCGTTCTGTGCCACTAATTGGTATTCCGAAGCAATGACGTCCGGGCGTCGGGCCAGCAGGTCAATGGGTCTGGCGAGGGGGAGGTCGATTTCGTAATTCTGGCTGCTCAGCGGTTTCCCGGTTCCGATAGGGCCGGGATTCTGGCCGATCAGGATGCTGAGGGTATTCTCAAGTTGTACGATCTCCAATTCATACTGGGGTACTGCCCCTGCTGCAATGGTATACTGAATGGTGGCCTGATTCACATCGACAAGTGGGACGATCCCCTTGTCATAACGCGCCTGTATAAGCTGCAACATACTATCACGGGCAACTGCGTTCCGTTTAGAGACCTCGAACTGGGATTTGGCCCTCAAGAGGTTGAAATAGGTAGTGGCCACTTCGCTGACCAGGGAGATCATCACGCCCCGGTATCCGTATTCGGAGGCAACAAGATCTGCGCGGGCAGCTTCAGACAGCCGCCGGAGCTTCCCCCATAAGTCGAGTTCCCAGTTGGCCGTCGCACCTCCGAGGATCAGGTTTTGGGGATCGCCGATCTGGTTAAGCAGGAAATTCCCACGCTGTACCTGACCCTGAACATCGATTTTGGGTAGCATTTCCGCATTCTGGATCTTCAGTGCCATTCGGCCTTGCAGCACGTTTTCAGCCGCGATCAGTACATCCCGGTTGTTTTTCATGGCCGTTGAAATGAGGGTATCCAGAACGGGGTCATCGTAGAGGTTCCACCACAACAAATCCGCTGTGGAAAGTTCCAGTGAATCCGTGTTCACACTGTCATAGGCAACCGTCATCTCCGGAGCTTCCTGCCTGTACGAATCGGGCTGGACAAACTCCGTGCCCTTATAATTCTTCCCAATCTTGCAACTGTGAAAAAGGATGGCAACCAGCGCTATTAGGAGTATACGTTTCATTCCTTTTCTACGATTTGGGTCGTTAGGGCATCCCGTTTTTTCTCATAGCCTGCAATCTTCCCGATCAGCAGGAACAGCATGGGGTAGAAAAAGACCCCCAGAAGGGTGGCGATCGTCATCCCACCCAGAAGGGCCATTCCCATTACCTTTCGCGCTTCAGCTCCTGTGCCGGAGGCTACCACCAGCGGGAATACGCCGAGAATAAATGAGAAAGCAGTCATCAAAATGGGCCTGAA
>CBFCWO010000170.1:0-3471 GCA_965601625.1 uncultured Flavobacteriaceae bacterium
CACTTATTCCTCCAAATCCAGAAGCGCCTTATTAATGCGCCTGATCAAACCCGGTCCCTCATAGACAAAGCCAGTCCATAACTGCACCAGGCTGGCACCGGCCTCCAACTTTTGCAGGGCATCCTCAGGGGAATGTATCCCCCCTACCCCAATCACCGGAAAACTGTTGCCGCTTTTCTCCACCAGGAACCGGATGACCTCCGTGCTCCGATCTGAAAGGGGTTTGCCACTCAACCCGCCCATTTCATTTACCAGGGGTGCGGGAGCGCTTAAACCCTCCCTTTCAATGGTCGTATTGGTAGCGATCACCCCATCTATCCCGGATTCTTTCACAATTTCGATAATATCCATGAGCTGGGAGTCAGAAAGGTCTGGGGCTATCTTTAATAGAAGCGGTTTTTCCCTTGCACCACCCTTTTTGGAAATCCGGCTGCTTTCACTTTTGAGGATTTTAAGCAACCGGGTAAGAGGCTTTTTGTCCTGTAGTTCCCGCAATCCCGGGGTATTCGGGGAACTAACATTCACAACAAAATAATCCACATAAGGATAGAGCTTCCCAAGGCACAAGAGGTAATCCTTTTCAGCTTCCTCATTCGGAGTAACCTTGTTCTTGCCAATGTTCCCGCCCACAAGTACGCGATGATCAGTATTCAGTCGCTTAGCAGCGGCCTCCACCCCCTGATTGTTAAACCCCATCCGGTTGATGATGGCCTGATCCGCCTTAAGCCGGAACAACCTCTTTTTTGGATTACCCCCCTGTGGTTTTGGGGTCAGGGTTCCTATTTCAATAAAGCCAAATCCGAATCCAGACAATTCCCTGAACAGTCGGGCATCTTTGTCGAATCCGGCGGCAAGGCCAACGGGGTTGGGGAATTTCAATCCAAACACCTCCCGCTCCAGACGGGGATCTCGGACGGCATACATCTTTCGGATTACCGGGCCAAACCCCAGGGAAAACAATGCCTTGATTGCGGCAAAGGACCAGTGGTGAACTTTTTCGGGATCAAACTGAAACAGGATCGGACGGATCAGCTTTTTGTACATGTAGAGCAGGAAATTTTGTCAAAAGTACAAACAATCCAGAAGGTCACCTATGGTGGTAAGCCTTCAGGTATACCTAGTTTTCGTTTTCCTTCAGCATAGCCGGGGATGTAGGTTCCAAAGGAAACTGCCCAACCTCCTCGCATAGTGCCTCGTATTTCCGATACTGTCCAGGCCTGAAGATCCCGAGCAGTAACTGGTCGTATCGAAGGGAATTTCCAACCATGCGCTCTTTTATCTTTTCGTATTTCTGCCCCAGGGCCGTAAGTTCCTCAGGGGTTTCCTGTGGATGGGTTGATAAAAGCGAATCCAGTTGCTGTTGCAGGGGAGCATTCTCCTTCTCAAGGGCCTCTATCCAGAATTGCATTCGATCCTGTTGAAAGTCGTCCAGCTCAAACACCTCTATGATCTGTTCAGGATCGGAACCGCCCATTCCAAGGGCGCATTCCTGACCTAAAACCCCAGTGGTGACCAACACCATTAGCGATACAAAAAGTTTGAAATGTTTCATGGAGTGAATTTACAAACAAGCTCCCTTAATATTAGCCCATTCCGGCTATTTTTGTGGAAAACACATCCATGGAACATCTAGTAGATCGGTTTCTCCGCTATGTGCAGATAAATACTCAGAGTGACCCCCAATCCGATACATGCCCGAGTACGAATTGCCAATGGGAGTTGGCCCGCATGCTGCGGGATGAGCTACAACATCTGGGGCTCACCGAAGTGGTGCTGGATGAAAAGGCCTATCTGACAGCCACCCTGCCGGCAAACACCGACAAGGCGGTCCCCACCATCGGATTTATAGCGCATTTTGATACCAGTCCTGATTTCTCCGGGAAGGAAGTGCGTCCCAGGATCGTGGAAAATTACGATGGGAAAGATATCCTGCTGAATGTGGAGCATAAAACAACTCTTTCTCCGGACTATTTTCCCGAATTGAGTCAATATGTTGGGCAGCAGCTGATCGTGACCGATGGAACCACCCTGCTTGGAGCGGATGACAAGGCTGGAATCGCCGAGATCATTACCGCCATGGAGTATCTCATACATCACCCCGAGATTCCCCACGGGGAGATACGCATCGGATTTACCCCGGATGAAGAGATCGGAAGGGGGGCACATCATTTTGATGTAGAGGCCTTCCGGGCATCCTGGGCCTATACCATGGATGGCAGTCAAATTGGGGAACTGGAATACGAAAATTTCAATGCAGCCAAAGCCGAGATCCGGGTACACGGAAAAAGTGTCCACCCGGGATATGCCAAAAACAAGATGATCAATGCCATCTCCGTACTGAACGGAATACTTTCAGGGTTGCCCTCCTCGGAAGTGCCCGAAAGTACGAGTGGACGCGAGGGATTTTATCATGTGCACGAGGTAACAGGCCACATTGAAGAGGCCCGGGCGCGGCTAATCATCAGGGATCACGATCCCGGGGCCTTTGATCGTCGAAAAGCCAAGCTAAGAGACCTGGTCCAAAAAGCCAGAACCGAATCTGCCACAAAAATCGAACTCGACCTGGAAGACCAGTACTATAATATGAAGGAACGGATCCTTCCCGTATTCCCTATCGTGGAGGTCGCGGAAGAAGCCATGCAGGCTTTGGGGGTTGTTCCAATCATCAAACCCATACGGGGAGGAACCGATGGGTCCCAGCTTAGCTTCAAAGGGCTACCCTGTCCGAATATTTTTGCCGGAGGGCATAATTTTCACGGCAAGTATGAATATATCCCCGTGCAGAGTATGCGAAAAGCGGTTGAAGTTATCGTTAAAATTTGCGAACTTACAGCAGCTAAACCATTGGAAACGTGGACAAAAAAAGTCGTTTAGAGGAGTATTTTGAAAAGGAGGGCCCCTTTAAAAGCGGGATTTGGCGATTGCGTGAGATTGTCCGGGAGACCTCCCTCGAAGAAACCCTTAAATGGAATGCCCCGACGTATTGCCTGGATGGTAAAAACGTCCTGGGTATCCTGGCTTTCAAAAACCATTTTGGACTCTGGTTCTATAACGGAGTATTTATAAAAGATCCGTTAGGGGTACTTGAAAATGCGCAGGAAGGCAAGACCAAAGCGATGCGTCATTGGAAATTCACTCATCCGGATCAGGTTGATCCTCAACAGGTTCGAAGCTATATAGACGAAGCCATAAAGGTTGCACGCAAAGGGCTTGAAGTCCCGAGGACACAGAAAAAGGCGCTCATGCTTCCCGCGGAGCTAAAAGAAGTACTCGAAGAACACCCAGGCCTGAAGGGAAGTTTTAAGGCACTTGCCCCTTACAAAAAAAGGGACTTCGCTGAATACATTGGGTCCGCCAAACAGCCGGCCACGCGCCAACGCCGCCTTCAGAAATGCATTGGGCTTATCCAAAAAGGGATGGGGCTCAACGATCAATACCGGAAAAAATAGGCCGCATCTTGGGGGTATCCCC
>CBFCWO010000171.1:0-3467 GCA_965601625.1 uncultured Flavobacteriaceae bacterium
AAGGATATGGGTCGGCTGCTCTCTAGTGCAAATATTGCGGAGCAAAAGGCAGGATTCCTGTGCTGTATGCAAAGTGGGGAGCCTCAAGCCAAAATGATGTTGGAGTCACATCCGCTAAACGAAATTTATCAAAAGAAACCTTTCGGTTGGAAGGACCTTAAAAACGAATGATTATGGAATCCCCTCTGCGATTTATCGACCCGCATATACACATGACCTCCAGGACCACGGATGATTACGAGGCCATGGCAGCTGCCGGGGTGGTAGCGGTCATTGAGCCCTCATTCTGGCTGGGACAGCCCAGGACCCAGGTCGGGTCGTTTCAGGATTATTTCAGCAGCCTGGTGGGATGGGAACCCTTCAGGGCCAGTCAGTTTGGCATCAAGCATTACTGCACCATTGGCCTGAATTCGAAAGAAGCGAATAATGAACCCCTGGCGGAAGCGGTTATGGAATTGCTGCCCCTTTATCTCCACAAGGAAAATGTGGTGGCCATCGGGGAGATTGGCTATGACGACCAGACCCCTGCAGAGGACAAGTATTTCCGGGCCCAGCTCGAATTGGCAAAGGAAATGGGGATGACGGTTCAGGTACATACCCCACACAGGGATAAGAAGGCAGGAACCCTCAGAAGCATGGAAGTATGCCTGGAACACGGCCTTGACCCGTCGGACGTGATCATAGACCACAACAATGAGGAAACGGTAAAAGATGTCCTGGACAGGGGTTTTTGGGCTGCCTTTACCATATACCCAAAGACTAAAATGGGCAACCAGCGGATGGTGGAGGTTATTCGCACCTACGGGAGTGAACGCATCATCGTAGACAGCTCTGCAGACTGGGGTGTGAGCGACCCGCTTGCCGTGCCCAAAACGGCTTCTTTGATGCTTCGCAATGGCATATCACGTTCGGATGTGGACCGGAGTTGTTATCAGAATGCCCTGGAGGCGTTTGGGAAGAACAGCAACATGAAGGCGTCTGACTGGCTCAATGTCAAAGGAGTAGACCAGCGACTCCTTTTCAATGATAATAGTGTGCTAAGGGGGCAGAAACCTCGGATAGACTCCGAACAAATCACTTAAGTTGGACGTAAGACGCATCAGGGGGTACCTGCAACTCTGCCGTCCTGCAAACCTGCCCACTGCCGCGGCGGATATCATCGCCGGCCTGGCTATTGCCGGGATATTGGTCCCGGCCGAAATCGAGGCCCTGGGCTACGGCGGATTTGCCCTGATCCTGGTCTCCCTGGCAGGGGGGTCCAAGCTGCTCTATGCCGGGGGAGTGGTATTGAACGATGTGTTTGATGCGGAACTCGATAAAATCGAACGACCCGAGCGGCCTATTCCAAGCGGTCTTATACCCAAAGGCCATGCAGCACTTTTTGGAGGCGTATTGCTGCTTTCAGGGATAGGGCTGGTTTCATTATCCCATGCGTTCAGCACGTGGATTGCCGTAATGCTGGGGGGGGCTATCCTGATCTATGATGGTATAGCTAAGCAACACGATTTTTTTGGCCCACTTTTTATGGGGATTTGCCGGGGCCTGAATCTCTGGATGGGCATGTATATGATGGGTTTTGCGGAAGCCCTGCCGTTTATCTGGATCCCTGTGGTCTATATTTTTGCCATTACCTCTGTTAGCCGGGGAGAGGTAGATGCGGGCAACCGAAAACAGATAATACTTGCAGGTGTTTTATACGCTATTGCCATTTTGGGCGTTGCATTTATGACAGGAAGCCATGGGAGTCAGTTTTGGTGGGGTGTTCCATTCCTGAGTATTTTTGCCGCAATGGTCTACCTGCCGCTGATCAAGGCCTACCAATCCAATACCGCAGGGCATGTGCGCGCGGCGGTCAAGGGTGGAGTGCTTGGCCTGGTGGTCATGGATGCGGCCTGGGTAGCTGGTTTTGCCGGCTGGATCCCCGGAATCCTGGTACTGGGCCTGTTGCCCTTATCGGGTTACCTGTCCAAAAGATTTGCGGTTACCTAAGCGTAGCATATGAACAAAACCATAGAGAATTCATTCGAGGTTCGATATTCGTATACCTTGCATTTTACCAGGCATGTTTTCGATGTCGGGAATCCCTTATTTTCCGATCTGATTGGAGCTTATAAACCGGCAGGCACGGTCAAATTGCTTTTTGTCCTGGATAGTGGAATAACCGCCCATCACCCGGATCTGAAGCAAAAAATCCAGGCGTATTGCCAACATTTTGGCAACCATCTTCAATTTACTTCCATCATTGAGGTTCCGGGAGGGGAAACCGCCAAGAATGATCCGCTCCATGCGGAAAAGGTGTTGAAAGAAATTAACGAACGGGGAATCTGCCGCCATTCCGTGGTCGTGGCCATAGGAGGCGGGGCAGTGATCGATATGGCCGGATATGCAGCTTCCACCGCCCACAGGGGTGTTCAGATGATCCGGATCCCCACTACCGTATTAGCCCAGAATGATGCGGCTGTCGGGGTCAAGAACGGGATAAACTATTTTGGAAAGAAGAATTTTGTAGGGACTTTTGCCGTACCACTGGCGATCATCAATGACAGCCATTTCCTCACTACATTGGACAAAAGGGACTGGATCGCGGGAATGGCCGAGGCTGTGAAAGTAGCCCTGATCAAGGATGGGAAATTCTTTGAACTGCTGGAAGACCATGCGGACAGGCTGAGGGAACGGGACATGGGCGCCATGGAGGAGCTTGTTTACCGCTGTGCCAGACTACATATGGAACATATTGGGGGGGGAGGGGATCCCTTTGAAAGAGGTTCTGCACGTCCGTTGGATTTCGGGCACTGGGCCGCACATAAACTGGAACAGCTCACCGACTACGAGCTCAGGCATGGAGAAGCAGTGGCCCTTGGGATGGCGCTGGATGTGCATTACAGTTGTCATATGGGCCTTATCAATCGGGAAGAACGGGATCGAATCCTGCGGTTACTGCACAGGCTCGGTTTTTCGGAGGTTCTGGAGGACCGGATCAATATTTCAGATGAAGACCTGCTTGCCGGTATAGAGGAGTTCCGGGAACATCTGGGGGGAACCCTTTGCATAACCCTGCCCGAGGGCATCGGGAACAAAGTGGAAGTCGACAGCATCGATCGGGACCTGATGAAGGCTGCCTTTAAAGAACTATTTCTCCAGACGGCCCAAAATAACGCAAGGGGCTGATGTTGCTGGGGAATCATTTCCATACCACCTATTGTACCAACATCCATCCGGGGCAGGACTGGGATACGACCTTTGATTCCCTTCGCCTGCACCTGCCTGCCATTCGGAGCCAAATGGGAGCGTCCGGTCCGTTTGGTGTGGGACTCCGCCTATCGAACAGGGCCAGTCTCGAATTATCAGAATATGCCAGGTTAGATGACTTTAAGGAATGGCTGAGCGAACATGACTTCTATGTGTTTACCATGAATGGCTTCCCTTACGGACCTTTCCACGGGACGGCGGTAAAGGATCATGTGCAT
>CBFCWO010000172.1:0-3453 GCA_965601625.1 uncultured Flavobacteriaceae bacterium
GTATTGATGGCGTAGTTCAGTGCCTCCTGCTTGTTGTCCCTCAACCCGAATTCAAAGCCCAGGCCGATCCCTTTCCAGACCTTGTAGGAGAAATTGTTGGTCCAGGTCCAGTTGGACAGGTTGCTGTCTTCATAGCTCAGGAAGGAAGAGAAGACGGATTTCCAGTTAAAATCCCCAAGGGATTTGTCGTATGTGGCCAGCAACTTGCCCCCGAAGGAAGACTGGAAAATGGTATCATCACTGGCGAAGACAAAGTTGTAGTTCACCGGGTGGATCACCACCACCAGGTCGGTGATTGGCTTCCACGTAATACCTACACCGAGATCGAGATATCCCGGATCGTTGAAGTTTTTCGCCAGGGTGCTGCGGTATTCCATCAAAAAGGACGCTGCAAGTTTCTCCGTCAGATTATAGCCCAATAAGGAACTGATATTAAAGACGTCGTTGGAAAGGCGCCAACCATCCTGGTCATCCGGATCATCCTCATCATCAAACTTTACCCATCCCAGGTTTAACTGTGCATTCGTATACCAGAAGTACTTTTCACGGTCGAGCTTCGCATAGGGGTTTACCGTAATTCCAATCCTTCCGGCAGCGTTGTTGGGAAATTCCTGCGCATACCAGTTGCTGAACTGGGAGATGCTCCCGCCGATGGTTCCGAAAGCCCCGAACTTCCAGCCCGGGAATGCATCAATCTGCCCCTGGAGGTCATCGATCCTGCCCTGTATGGCACTGACAGAATCTTCTTTTTGTTTCTTGGCTTCCTTCAGTTCTTCCAGGGATTGGCCGTGGGAAGCAAAGCCGATCAATACAAGGATCAGTAAGGCGATGGATTTTTTCATCATAATGGTCTTTTGTTGAAAAGTCTAAATTAAAGGATTGGCAGGGAATTTGTCAGGAATAATTATTTTTTCTTGAAAAGGGGGACAGAGGAGCAGGCCTCCCCATACATTACTGAGCGGGCTACCTGTTGAACTTTCTGAATCGCCCATACATAAGCGCTTCCCGGGACGGGCAGGTTGCTGCATCCCTTTATGATTACAGGCAGGTCCCGGTAGGCTTCAACATCTAAATCCTTTAGTTGCCTGCGGAAGAGGATTGTTTCCAGAAACTGCGGAGTCCCAACCACCACTTCCCGGGCAATCCCTTCAAGATAAGACCCCAAAAGCATGTACGCCCAGGCCGGCACGATGGCGTCTGTGCTGCAATCCATGGAAACAAAGCCGCCGGTATAGGCCTGCCAGTCATGGGCTTTTAAAGCATCCCTGAAATCACTTTCCCTCAGGAGGAACCCTTCCTCCAGCCACTGACTGATATCGATGTGAAACCGCTCCCCTTTCGGATAGAACTCCTCAAGGTCCAGGGTGACCAGCTTGCTCTTTGAAACGCGATTGACGATTTCCCCTTCCATAATCTGATTTCCTATAAGAGACCCAATTCCAGTTTAGCTTCCTCGCTCATCAATTCCTGGGTCCAGGGCGGGTCAAAGGTGATTTCCACCTCGGCATCTTTGACCATATCGAGGGACTTGACCTTCTCTTCCACCTCCAGGGGAAGGGATTCCGCCACGGGGCAGTTGGGAGAGGTCAGGGTCATCAGGATCTTTACATCCCGAACCTCATTGACAAAGACATCATAGATCAGTCCGAGTTCGTATATATCCACCGGAATCTCAGGATCGTAGATGGTCTTAAGGACCCGGACGATCTTCTCTCCAAGTTCCTGTGTATCTATAGTGGTATCTTGTTCCATTGGGATTGGCGTTAATTGGAGGGCGTCTAGGATTCCATTTGGGTTTCGTAGGCGAGGGCATACATTTTCAATTGCTTGATCATGCTCACCAGTCCGTTCGCCCTTGTGGGGGACAGATGCTCTTTCAAACCGATCTCGTCAATAAAATCCGTTCTGGCTTTCAGGATGTCCGCGGGCTTTTGGTTATTGAAGGCGCGGATCAGGATCGCAATGATTCCTTTGGTTATGATCGCCTCGCTGTCTGCGGTAAATATGACCTTCTCGTTTTCGAGGTCTGCATGGACCCAGACCTTGCTTTGGCAGCCCTTGATAAGGTGGTCATCGGTTTTATATTTTTCATCGATTTTAGGGAGGGATTTTCCCAATTCGATCATGTACTCATACCGCTGCATCCAATCCTCGAACATCTCGAATTCCCCAACGATCTCTTCCTGAATTTCCTCTATTTGCATTTGCAACTTTTTTTCAAAATTACGATTTGAAACACGCATATTCAAGGTTCCGGCCTCAGGCCAGCATCTGGCGGGCCTTTTCCACACCGGCTGCAAGCCTGTCGGCCTCTTCGAAGGTGTTATAAAAGCTAAAACTCGCCCGAACGGTCCCAGGGATTTGGTAGAAGTCCATAATGGGCTGAGCACAGTGATGTCCCGTTCGAACCGCTATGCCGAGCTTATCCAGGATGGTTCCCACATCATAGGGGTGGATGCCGGCGAGATTAAAAGAAATTACAGCTGTTTTCTCAACGGCCTCTCCATAGATCTTTAGCCCTTCGATATTCAAGAGCTTATCTGTGGCGTATTCCAACAGTTCATCCTCATAAGCGGCAATGGCCTCCATCCCGATCCCGTTCAGGTAATCCAGTGCCGCCCCAAAGGCGATGCCTCCGCAAATATTCGGGGTGCCGGCCTCAAACTTGTGGGGCAGGTCTGCATAGGTCGTTTTTTCGAAGGTTACCTCTGAAATCATTTCACCGCCACCCTGGTAGGGGGGCAGTTTTTGCAGCCATTCTTCTTTGCCGTAAAGGGCGCCTACTCCCGTTGGGCCGCAAAGCTTATGGGCAGAAACGGTGTAGAAGTCCACATCCAGTGCCTGCATGTCGGCTTTGATGTGGGGGGCGGCCTGGGCACCGTCGATCAGAACCGCTGCACCCACCTCATGAGCACTTTGTATGATTTCCTCTATGGGATTGATGGTGCCCAGTGCATTTGAAATATGATTGCAGAATACCAGGCGGGTTCGCTCTGAGCTTTCGGACTTAAAGAAGTCAATAAGCAATTCCCCATTCTGGTTCATGGGGATGACCTTTAGCACAGCACCCGTCCGCTCACAGAGCATTTGCCAGGGAACAATGTTGGAGTGGTGCTCCATAGCCGAAACCCAAATCTCATCGCCCGGGTTCAGAAAGGAAGTGAAACCCTGTGCCACCAGATTGATCCCCTCCGTGGTCCCCGAAGTCATGATGATCTCATATGGCTGGGCCGCGTTGAAGTGTTTCTGGAGCTTGATCCGCGCCTGCTCATAGGCATCCGTAGCCTCCTGCGAGAGGGTGTGTACCCCCCGATGGATATTTGCGTTATAGCGCGAATAGTAATCCACGATCACGTCAATCACCTGCCGGGGCGTTTGGGACGTTGCTGCGTTGTCCAGATATACCAATGGCTGCCCGTGCACCTGGCGGGAGAGAATCGGGAAGTCTTTGCG
>CBFCWO010000173.1:0-3398 GCA_965601625.1 uncultured Flavobacteriaceae bacterium
CCCACCTTGTTCTTTTGGATAAAGGCATCAACCACACCTTGCAATTCCGGACTGTTCTTTCGAAAAGCCCAGGCAATCTCTCCATTGGTAGCAATGGCAATATCCTTGTGAAGCCTTATCCGGTCCAGGATCTGGGCCCAGAGATCGGCTATGTGTTCATCCACAATGGTGACGGGGATCAATCCGGTATTCACCAGTTCGAGGATCTCGTCATCTTCCAGGTTTTCATCCACGGCAGAAATATGAATCGCCGGTTTGCCCTGGGCCCTTAGAGAGTCGTTTACCTGTGATAGGTGTTCGAAATAACTGCTGGAAGGGCGGAGGTAGACCGTATCCCCGATCAAATCAGCCAACCCGGAAATCGGAGGGGCTGCAGGTCCGGAAACAAAAATTTCCCGGGCCTCCGTGAAGGCTGGAACGGAAAAATCAACAACCTTTTGCCGGGCTTCGGTAATCGTCAGGTTGGCCACCACCAGATCTCCAAAACCTTCCTGCAGCAATGGCAGGAGCTGGTCACGGGTCACCGGTATATAAATTACCTGCACGTATCCCGGCCTGCCGGGCTTTTTGCCCAATTGCCGGTTGAGATCTTTCTCAAATAGCCGGAGCGCTTCATAGGCTATCCCCCGTCGGTGTCGCCCATCGATATAATAGTAGGTGCGGTTGTAGGGGACCAGGGCCCGGATCTGGCCGCGTTCAATCATCTCGTCCAGATCTCCGATCCGGGGTTCACTGAGCCCGAACATTTCGTCCTCCGGGTCAAAGGCGGGCTCGGCCATTTCCTCCACCATGAGGGAATCAGACGGTACTTCTCGTGTCTCCGAATTCCCGGCATCCCGGCAGGAAGTCATTCCAGCCAGCAGCAGCAACGTTATCACGTATTGAAACAACCTAAAAGTCCTCATTGCCCTTACCTCTACTAATTCATCTTCTTTTAATCCACCAATACGGTCATTCTTCAGATCGCATTCCGGAGAGCGGTTCTACGCGGCTCGTATTTGCTTCGATCGCCTCATTGGTAAACCAGGCATCGCGAAACTCCTTTTTGGAAAACAACTCCAGCTGGTCTCCATAATGTGCCGAATTTGCCTGGGTGGCATTGCCATAGCTCAGGAGAACCTTTGCCCGAACAGTATCCCCAAACTCAATCACTCCTACCCAGGAATCACCTCCACCCACGTACATATGGTTCTCATCTCCACCCCCGGGCCAGGCGACCCGAAACACCCCCAGGGAGCCGTCAATCCCGTTGGCGGGAAGATCCTTCCCATTATAATTGATCCGATAGTAGTCCCCCCAGGGCACCTCCAGGCTACCGAATTTCTCTTCGAGCTCCGTAGCGCTTTGTTCCAGCAGGGCTACGGCGCGCGCCGGATCGGCCAATCCGTCAGGGGTGGATTCAGGCTGGTTTATATCCCAGGAGGTGGCATAATTGCTGCCACGCCAGGGCCCGAATTTACGTGCCCAGTTGAAGAAAAGCAGCATCCCCCTGCTATCGGCATCTGCCGTACGGTCCCAAGCCTCCAATACGGTTTTGGCCTCTTTGGCCTTGTCAGATCCGAGGCTGTCCACGGCCATGAATAAATCGTCCAGGATGCGGTCTGCGAGTTCAAGGCGGGTCGAAAGCTTATAGGCCTGCAATTCCTCGAATGTGATGGATTCATCCTCCATGAGCATGCGGGCTGAGCGCTGTGGGCGGAAAGCCATGTATTTGGGCGCCATATATCCGGGATAGTCTTCAGGATTGAGGGTCATGGGGATGGTGCTGGTCCAGGGCGGATCGTTTGCGTTCTGCAGCCAGTTGCCTGCCGGGTTCTTCACTTTGGGGAGGTCCGCATAGGGGTGTACTTCCGTCCAGATGTCCTCGCTTTTGCCGCCGGGAATGACGCGGTCCCAATATTCCCAGTCGTCCTGCTGTCGTTTGGGCACCAATCCATTGAACAAGTAGAAGATATCCCCGTATTTGTCGGCATACATAACGTTCCAGAACGGGATCTGGGCCATCTTAAGGGCGGATTCGAATTCTTGGAAGGTCGTGCTGTTGATCATCCGCCACCACTGCAGGAACATGTTGGGACGATCCATGCCCACCATGCGGACTGCAAGGGCCTTCCCATTTTCCTGTTTCACCACCGGGCCGTGCGCCGTGCGCATCAAAGGGATCTCAACCTCGGCAAGACTTCCATCTTCCTGTTTGACCTTTAAGGTTTTAGCCGACGTTTCAAAAGGGGTCTCCACCCCGTCCAGCAGATAGCCTTCTCCTTCCAGGGTAACCTCATAGGTATCTGCGTTGTCTATGGTATTATCCGTATGGCTCCATCCAAGGTATTGGTTAAAGCCTATGGCAATCCCCGGAAAACCGACCAGGGTAGTCCCATACATGGGTTTCCCATCGAGGATCAGGTTTGATTCGAAAAAGAGGAATTCGTTCCACCAGGGCAGGTGGGGATTTTGCACGAGCATGGCCTTGCCCGAAGCAGACCTGCCGGGTCCGATGGCATAGGTGTTGGAGCCCATGTCTGGCCATTGCTGTACGCGCCCGAGGTCTTCACCTCCTATAAAACGGGTAAAAACCACATACATTCCATGCATGTTGACATCCCTGGTCGTGATGGGCAGTACTCCCCTGTTGCTGTCTTCAACGGCTTCGGGATGGGCCTCAGCATAGGCGTTCATTCCTTCGACAAAAGACTTGTAAATGGTACGCAATTCAGGATCCTGTTGCTCTTCCCAGGAATCCGCCAGGGTTTCAAACCCCAGGGTATGGATGAGCTGGTCATTGGGAAGCTTGGATTCTCCCCAGTATTCCGCCCCCCTTCCCCGGGAAGACCCGTAGAGTTCAAGGATGAGATTTGCGTGGTTATGCATTTGCGCCCAACCCTGCATAAAAAACAGGTCTTCTATGTTCTCGGCATAGATATGTGGCACCCCATAGGTGTCCCAGACGATTTGTGGTTCAGGTTGATCCTTTTTGCAGGAAAGTATGCTCAGAAATAAAAGTAAAAGGTAGATGGCACGTCTCATGTTCTTTGCGTTAAGATTCTCAGAAAGATAGGGATTTCCTGATCATCTTAACGCTTTAATAGTGAATGGTCTGATGGTTGGGCCCTGACTTTTGGGCCAGCCGGTGCTGGCAAAAAGCAAAAAAAAGAAAATACCTAAATTTAGATGGATGCAGCAACGCTCAAGGGGGCTTTTGCCCTCAGCCGGCAAGAATGTATACAATAATCCCAACATCAGGGGCACGCAAAGCGATCATTATCAACCATGAAGACTTTTAAGACTTTTCTTTGCCTGTCGCTCCTGCTTGGTAATACAGGGGTTTATGCACAAAACGCCGGTAATTTCGGATTCTTTGGATATATGCGTTCAGGGTTTGGCCTGGACGGGCAGGGAGG
>CBFCWO010000174.1:0-3301 GCA_965601625.1 uncultured Flavobacteriaceae bacterium
CAGACAGGGATTCAAAATCCGGAAAGCATTGGGCTGAAGATTCAGTGCCCGAAAAAGCCTTTCCCACCAACAGGACCTGGTCAATACCCAGGGAATCGCACAGTGCTGCAATCGCCTGATGCTCATGGGCCGAGGCCTCTCCCAGCTCGAACATGTCCCCCAGAATGGCAATTTTTTTAGCGGTTTTCCGCCTGGCCAAATGGCTCAAAGCGACAGACATACTGCTTGGATTTGCATTGTAGGCATCCAATATAATCTCGAGGGTGTTCCTTTGAAGTAGCTGAGACCGGTTGTTTTCAGGGATGTAGGCTTCAAGGGCGTCCTTAATATCTCCCAGGGGGACTTCGAAATGTTTGCCCATCAGGACCGCTATGGCGCAATTGCTGAAGTTGTAATCCCCGCTCAATTGGGTTTGTATGGCAGTGCTTTCGGCCTTAAGTCTAACAAACGGTTCGGCCCCTTCAAATTCGATGCGATAAAAGTCAGGGTCTGAAGTGCTGAAACCGATGGTTTTGGGATATCCCTGCAGTTTTTGCCGCTGGATCGGATCGTCTGCATTCAGGAAGATGGACTTTCCCCTGCTCATGAGATGATCGTACAATTCGCTTTTACCCTTGATAACCCCTTCAACCCCTCCAAATCCTTCGAGATGGGCCTTGCCATAGTTTGTAATGTATCCGAAATCGGCCTCGGCAAGCTCACTAAGAAAAGCTATCTCTTTTTGATGGTTGGCCCCCATTTCCACAACAGCCATTTCTGTGGTCGGTTTTAATTCCAGGAGGGTCAGTGGTACTCCAATATGGTTGTTGAGATTTCCCCGGGTAGCCAGGGTGTTGTATTTCTTGCCCAGGACAGCCGCAATGAGTTCCTTGGTGGTGGTTTTGCCGTTGCTCCCAGTGAGTGCAATTACGGTAGCAGGGCATTGCCGGCGGTGATGAGTGCCCAGTTCCTGCAGGCACTGCAGTGCATCCTGCACCAGTATCGTATTTGGATGCCTGCTGTACTGTTCTTCATCCACAATCGCATAGGCAGCCCCTTTGGACAGGGCATCGCCAGCGTATTTGTTGCCATTGAAATTTGGCCCTTTCAGGGCGAAGAACAAGCTGTTCTGCGGGATGGCCCTGCTATCCGTAGTGACCCTGGGGTGTTTGAGGAATAGGGCGTAGATCTCTTCAAGACTCATACGGGTAAATATAAAAAGCCCTGACCGAAAAGTCAGGGCTTTTTATACAATCCTGCAGAATATTATTTTTTTACTTTCTTCCCGCGGATGGTCTTGTTTTTGGATTTGGATTTCGAACCTACCCTGGACATCGCACAACGGAATCCTATGTAGTCCGTGGCCATGTATTGTGGAAGATACCTCCGTTGGGCGGGATCGAGCCAATATGCGCGATCTCTCCAGGATCCTCCCTTATAGACCCGAACTTCATCGTTGATAAGGGTCGTGCGGTAGTTGCTCTGATCATATTCCCGGATGAGTTTGCCTTCTTCATCCCTTTCCACCTTGTGCTTGGGTGAATTGTACATGCTAAGCTGGCTCTCATCGTCTTCATCACTGAACTGGTCAAAGAACCTGGAAGAACTTGGATCCCCGTCCCTGTAGCCGCGATTATCGCTCTTTTCAAAGTTTGTCCGCAGATAGGTGTCTTCGTCATCCACCGGTATCATTTCCACTTCACCCGGAAGGTTTACTGCCACGATTTTACCGTTAGGAAGGGTGTCGTAGACAATGCCATCTGAGGGCAGTACCTTAACCTTTCCATCTTCTGCAATGGCCTTTTTCATAAAGACATTTCCGCGGTAGTAGTTGAAATCGCTTACTTCGTCATCTACAATGGGGCGGTAGACATCAGCAACCCATTCGGCTACATTCCCTGCCATGTCATACAGTCCGTGATCGTTAGGCTTGTAGGATTTCACAGGGGCGGTGATATCTGCACCATCATCAGACCAACCGGCAATTCCGCCGTAGTCTCCCTTGCCCTGCTTAAAGTTGGCAAGTTGATCTCCCCGTCCGACCCTTTGGCCGTTCCGGGTGTAGTCCCCTTCCCATGGATATTTTTTACGACCGCGGTAATTGTTGTATTCCCGGGTCCCTACCAGTGCCTGGGCCGCATATTCCCATTCGGTTTCAGTTGGCAGCCGGTATTCAGGCACAAGGATCCCGCTGCTTCGCTTGGCAAAGACTGCTGCTGAATCTTGCTTTTTCTTACCCATAAGGGTATCGATTTCACCTCCGTAAACGGATGTGGGGTTATTCAGGTAAGCCTCTGTGCTGAAGGTACCTGCAATCTCACCGTTCATTGCCCTGTACTTAACGTCTTCAGCCAAAAATCCTTCCCGCTCCAACATCGCTTCATTGACCCTGTCCGTACGCCATTTGGCGAACTGGGTAGCTTGTATCCAGTTGACCCCGACCACAGGATATTCCGCATAGGCCGGATGACGAAGGTAATTGTTGGTCATGGTCTCGTTATATCCAAGTCGGTTCCTCCAGACGAGCGTGTCTGGCAGCGCCCCCACATAGATATTTGCGTATCTCGGATCTTCAGGTGGGTACACATTTTTGAGATAATCCAGGTACTCAAGGTACATTACGTTGGTCACCTCCGTTTCATCCATATAAAAGGACTGCACGTGCTGGGTGGTTGGCGTATTGTTCCAATCGTGCATGACGTCATCCTGTACTTTTCCCTTGGTGAAGGTACCCCCCTCAACAAAGACAAGGCCAGGAGCAGTTTCCTGTTCCTTGAAATCAGAGTTGTACTGGAACCCGCCTTCTTTGGCATTTATCTTCCATCCGGTTGCCCTGGAGACGTTTTTGGAGTCCGAGGACTTCTTGCAACTTTGCATGTTCAGGGACCCAATGACTAGGGCTGCCGTAATGAATGCGCTGATAGGTGATTGTTTCATTTGTATTTAGGACTTAGGTTTCCGATCTGGCCCCCAAAGGGCCTTCGATAGGTTCAAATCTTGATGGTATTCGGCTACTTAAACGGGCAAACTTTTATAATATTTTGCAGGGTTGCCAAAAAATCATCCCAACGGGTTTATTCCGAAACGGGATTCTTTTCCATTCATAACGGGGAATCGGAAGGTCTAGTATAAGAATACGCATGTTTTTGGTGCGCGTTTTATCGATGGGAACAGACGGATATGGGATTTGAGAATCTGTCAAGTCATTTGTTGTATGAGCCTGTTTGCGCCTTTACTCGATAATTAAGGTGTTTCGGCATAAGATATTGTGAAAAATCCCGTTACCACATGTATATTAGGTGCCCTATTAGGGCAATACCCA
>CBFCWO010000175.1:0-3284 GCA_965601625.1 uncultured Flavobacteriaceae bacterium
CCCTTCCGCGATGAGGTTGGTGAAGACCCCGGGAGGAAGGGTTTCTTTGATCCACTCACTGGCCGCAGCAAACTGTGCATCGATAAAATCCATGGGGATGCTGCTCCAGTCATAAATGGCCTGGAAGATCGTCAGCAGGATCACAAAAAAGATAAGGTATCCGAATACCTTATGGGTAAGGATCTTGTCCAGGGAGGCCCGAAAGCCTTTGGCCGCTTCCCGGTCTACCTTGTAGGTTTCCTTCAGGATGTCATTGATATGCTTGTATCTCAGGATGGTTTCCCGGTGTTGTAATTTCTTGAGTTCCGTCTTTGATTTGGTTTGAAAGGACCTATCCCTGAGCAGGTCGTTCTTCTCAAGCAGTGTGAAGTTTACATCCTGGGTGATGACAACCCAGAGCTTGTAGGGGTCTTCTTCCGGGAAGGTGTTTTTGAGGCGGCCAAAGTATACAGGGTCGATTTTGCAGACATCCAAAGTTGGACCACAGGGTACCTCCCGGTATTTTTCAATCAGTTGTTTCAGTTCCTCAATCCCGGTATTCTTTCGGGTACTCACCAGGGCAATCCTGGTATTGAGCAGCGATTCCATTTTGGGGATGTCCAGGGAAATCCCTTTGCGGTCCATGCGATCCGCCATGTTGATCACCAGGATGGCAGGGATCCTTAGGTCTTTGATCTGAGTAAACAACAGCAGGTTCCGCTTCAGGTTCTCCACATCGCTGACCACCACGGCCACATCCGGAAAATCAGGGGCTTTCCTGTTGAGCAGTAGTTCCACCACCACGCTTTCGTCCAGGGAAGTAGTGTTGAGGCTATACGTCCCGGGCAGGTCCAGAATGTGGGCCTTCACCCCTCGGGAGAGCTTGCAGATGCCCATTTTTTTCTCGACGGTGATTCCCGGGTAATTCCCCACTTTTTGCTTCAATCCGGTCAGTTGATTGAAAACGGAGGTCTTCCCGGTATTCGGATTGCCGATCAGCGCTACCTTGATGTTTTTACTCATGGGCGGCTATAGGTTCCACTTCAATCTGCATGGCCACCGCACGTCGGATGGCAATATGGGAACCGTTGACATTGATGTAAATCGGATCCTTAAGGGGGGCTACCTGTACGAGCTCCACTTGATTGCCGGGCAGACAACCCAATTCCAGGAGCTTGATGGGAAGGGTGTCGATAGGAAACTCCCGGATAATTGCTTTATCGCCTCTTTTCAGATGTGCAATGGTGAAGCTCAATGTTTATTTAGATTGATTTTAATTAACGACAAAAATACGGGAATTTGGGGACTTCCCGGGCGTTGAGGGACAAAAAAGCTTTGAACTCAATTCCGGTAGTTCTTTTTGAGTATTTCCAGGTCCGCAAGCAGCCGCTCCATGTCCTCTTTTTTAGTGCCGTCGTATGTGCCACGGATACGTCGCTCCTTGTCCACCAGGATAAAGTTTTCCGTATGGATCATATCAAAAGGACCCCCATCCCCATCTGTTTTGACCGCCAGGTAGGACTTGCGGGCAAGCTCATAGATCTGTTTCTTGTCTCCGGTGACCAGATTCCATTTCCGGTCCATTACACCTTTTTCCAACGCGTACTCTTTCAGGCGGGGGACCGAATCGATCTCAGGGGTGACTGAATGGGATAACAGGAGGACCTCAGGATCGTCCATGATCTGGGACTGGAGGTAGCCCATGTTGTCCGTCATGATCGGGCAGATGGTCAGACAGGTGGTAAAGAAGAAGTCCGCCACATAGATCTTCCCTTCGTAGTCCGCCTGTGAAATGGTATCCCCGTTTTGGTTGATCAGCGCAAAATCCGCCACAGTGTGGTATTTCTTCACATGGGCCAGCTCCGGATCCACCAGTTCGGGGTTGAAGTCCGCAGGCTGGTAGACGGGAAGGACTTTCCTGGGCTGCAGGGCATTGTAGAAAAGTACGATGATCACTGCAGAGATCCCCAGCATTACCAGGCCGAAAAGCTTGTATTTGGCAAAAAATGCACGCATCATTCCAGACTTGCTGCAAAGGTACGTAACACCTGTGTCTCCTTCAACTGGCGGGGCATTTAGCCCTCCTAAAACTTTCATAAAGTCCCATAGGGCCCGCTATTTTCTTTTTAAAAGCAACTTCAAAAGCGTAGTTTTGTGCGTTTTTATGTGAAAATTGCTCCTATGTCTCCGATTGTGATTCAAGCTTCCATGTTCCTGCTGAGCCTTTCCCTGTTGATCGTGCTTCACGAGCTTGGACATTTTCTTCCTGCCAAGGCATTCAAGACCCGGGTCGAGAAATTCTACCTGTTTTTCGATGTAAAGTTTTCGCTTTTTAAAAAGAAGATCGGGGATACGGTCTACGGGATCGGGTGGCTTCCCCTGGGAGGCTATGTGAAGATCGCCGGAATGATCGATGAGAGCATGGACACCGAACAAATGTCGCAGCCCCCCAAATCGTGGGAGTTTCGCTCCAAGCCTGCCTGGCAACGGCTGATCATCATGCTGGGGGGGGTAACGGTCAATTTCATTGTCGCATTGCTCATCTATATTTTTGCCTCCTTCTTCTACGGGGATGCGGATATTTCCACGGACAGCATCAAGGATGGATATTGGGTGACCAACCCGGTCTTTACGGAACTGGGCGTTCAAACTGGGGATAATCTTGTCTCTATTGACGGGCAGCGCTATGAAAATTATTCAGACCTGCGCCGAAGCATGATCACGGCAGAGCGGTTCACCGTGGAACGGGATGGGCAGGCCATCACCATCGACCTGCCTGTGGACTTCCTCGGCAAGCTGAGCACCAGCGAGGACCTTAGCTTTTTTGAATTGCGGGTGCCCTTTATGATCGGGCAGGTACCGGATTCGTCCCACAACGTTCAGGCAGGCCTGGAGAAAGGGGACCTCCTGCAGCAGATCGAAGACAGGGAAATTGCATATTATGATGAGGCGATTGCCGCACTGGAAGCGTTTAAGGGCCAGCAGATAGAGGCGACCTTCCTTCGGGATGACCAGCCGGTCACCCTCGATTTGCAGGTCAATGAAGAAGGGAAAATTGGAATCCGACCCGGAGGTACATACAAGCAGTTTGAGGAGATGGGGTATTTCCAGATCGTGCAGAAGAAATACGGTTTTTTGGAAAGCTTCTCCGTCGGCGCCTCAAAGTTCGGCAACCAGCTTGCGGGCTACTGGCTGCAGCTGAAAAAGATCTTTACCCCGAGCACCGGCGCCTACAAGGGCGTGGGTGGTTTCAAGGCCATCTTTGATATTTTTCCTGACACCTGGAGCTGGCAGCAGTTCTGGGG
>CBFCWO010000176.1:0-3254 GCA_965601625.1 uncultured Flavobacteriaceae bacterium
AAACCGGGAATCCTGGATCCGTTGTATAAAGGTCGACTTTATATCAACGGCCAAACCAAGGTACTCACAAGTGCCATATATACCCTGAACATTACAGATCCACAGCGCGCCAGCCGCCTTTTTGTAAGAAAGAAGCCCCCAAATGCCTCCGTGTATCCCACAGAGGTGTCCTATCGTGTGGATTACCGCGAGAAAGACGGACGCTGGTATTACGTGTACAGCAATGCCATCTTGGAATTCAAGGTCGATTGGGATAAAAAGCTGTTCAATTCTGTGTACAGCCTGACCTGTGAGATGGCCATCACGGATTGGGAGCAGAATCCCGATGGCAAAATCCCGCGGAACAGGGATCGAATCCGCTCCTCCATTATCCTTAGCGATGCTGCTGAGGGCTTTTCCGATCCGCAATTCTGGGGGGCTTACAATATTATTGAACCGGATAAATCCATAGAATCGGCGATCCGAAAAATACAGCGGCAGCTTCGAAGAGAACAGCGGAAAGGTGGGTAAGCCCCGGATTGATCCAGCCGGTTTCCCTAAATCCCGGGGGTTCACAGGCTTATAAACAATTGTTGATATCTGTGGTTTATAAACCGTGAATTTCTTAAGCCAAAAATATTTGGAGAAATTACAGGACCAACTTACTTTCGAGATGTGTTCAAGTAGAAACTTTCAGTCCTTGAGAGGCTTCGAAAGATCACTGCGAAGCTGACGTTCTTTGTATTGTTGATTAATTCTTGGATAGTGATTACAGCAATGTGATCGCTTTGCTGGAGTGAGTCCTGATCGACAGGCGGTGGTCTGCGACCCGGATGGGAACTTTTGCGTTACATGGAAAGCTCAGGTTTGCTGTGTAAGATGATCGTTCTAAGCAACAAGAAGAATTGAAATTGGACAGGCTCTGGCAACAGGACTTGGGAAATTCGATTCAAACGTCGTAATAGAAGTGCATCGGCCCGGCCTCGGCAGGGCACCTACGATGCCTGCTATTTCAGAAAGCCATATCATTGTACCCGTTACGCTGATATGGCTTTTGTTTTTTTGGCCTGTGAGTCTACCTCTTCCCGCCCCGCAAATGTGACTCGGCATCCTTCCTGAAAGCTGCTCTAAAATTGTATATTTGCTCCGCTTAAAATTCATCGAAATTAATGGCCAAAATACGCTACACCAAAACCGATGAGGCACCAGCACTGGCTACAGCTTCATTCCTCCCCATCGTCAAAGCCTTCACCCGGACGGCGGGCATCGAGATAGAAACACGGGATATTTCACTTGCCGGACGAATCCTGGCCGTTTTCCCGGAGCGCCTCGCAGACGGCAAACAAATACCTAATGACCTTGAATTCCTGGGGGACCTGGCCAAAAACCCGGAGGCCAATATCATCAAGCTACCCAACATCAGCGCCTCGATCCCACAGCTCAAGGAGGCCATTGCGGAGTTGCAGTCCAGGGGATACGCCCTGCCGGACTATCCAGATGACCCCGCAGATGAAAAGGAGCAGGAGGTCAAAGCACGCTATGACCGGGTCAAAGGTAGCGCGGTAAACCCCGTGCTTCGCGAGGGAAATTCAGACCGGAGGGCTCCCAGACCTGTAAAGAATTACGCCAGAAAACATCCCCATCCCATGGGAGCATGGAGCCCTGACTCCAAGAGTCATGTGGCCACCATGTCTGCCGGGGATTTCAAGTCCAACGAAAAATCCCTTACCCTGGACAAGGGTCGGGAGGTACGCATTGAATGGACCGATAATGATGGCAACCAGCGGATCCTAAAGCCAAAGATCGCTCTGATTGATGGGGAAATCATCGATGCCAGTGTTATGGAGAAATCGGCCCTCCTCAACTTTCTCAAAGCGCAAATAGCCGACGCCAAAGCACAAGGGGTATTGTTCTCCGTGCACCTCAAGGCCACGATGATGAAGGTGTCTGACCCCATTATTTTCGGGCATGTGGTAAAAACGTATTTCCACACTCTCTTCGAGCAATACGGGGAATCCCTGCAGGACCTTGGGGTCAACCCAAATGAAGGCCTTGAAAGCCTGCTGGACGCCCTTGACAAATTACCCAATGAAGAAGGGGGTGCCATACGGGATGCCGTAAACCAAATCATGGAAGCAGGACCTGACCTGGCTATGGTCAATTCCGATAAGGGCATCACCAACCTGCATGTGCCCAGTGACGTGATCATCGACGCCTCTATGCCTGCCATGATCAGGAATTCCGGACAGATGTGGAACGCCAAAGGTGCCTCACAAGACACCAAGGCCGTGATACCGGACAGCAGCTATGCGGGCATCTACCAGGCCACCATTGACTTCTGCAAAGCATTCGGGGCCCTGGATCCAAAGACCATGGGTACGGTCCCCAATATCGGACTGATGGCACAAAAGGCTGAAGAGTACGGCTCCCACGATAAAACCTTCGAAATCGAAGCCGCAGGCGTGGTACAGGTAATCGACAATGCATCCGGAGAAGTGCTCCTGGAGCATAGGGTTTCTGAGGGAGATATCTGGCGCATGTGCCAGGTAAAGGACCTGCCCGTAAGGGATTGGATTGACCTGGCCGTACGACGGGCAAGGGAGTCGGGCATGCCGGCCGTGTTCTGGCTGGACGCCGGTCGATCCCATGACCGGGAACTCATCGCGAAGCTGGACGCCTACCTTCCAGAAGAGACCCGCACCACCCTGGATATCCGCGTTCTGTCCCCGGTAGAAGCAGCCAGGTATACCCTGGAGCGCATCCATAAAGGCCAGGACACCCTTTCGGTAACCGGAAATGTACTGCGGGACTATCTCACGGATCTTTTTCCAATCCTGGAAGTAGGGACCAGCGCCAAAATGCTTTCGATCGTGCCCCTGATGAATGGAGGTGGCCTTTTTGAGACCGGTGCCGGAGGTTCCGCTCCCAAGCATGTGGAGCAATTCCTTGAAGAAGGACACCTTCGCTGGGACTCCCTGGGAGAATTCATGGCACTGGCCGTTTCCCTGGACCACTACGGGCAGAAGAATAACAGTGCGCGCGCGCAGGTCCTTGGGAATACCCTGGATCAGGCCACTGAAAAGTTCCTGGAGGAAAACAAATCCCCCTCACGTAAGGTGGGAGAGCTGGACACCAGGGGAAGCCATTTCTTTCTGGCCCTTTACTGGTCGGAGGCCCTTGCATCACAAACGGAGGACGCAGACCTGAAGGGGATCTTTCAGCCCGTTCACAGGGCGCTGTCAGAAGCCTCTGAAAAAATTGTCTCAGAACTCTTA
>CBFCWO010000177.1:0-3224 GCA_965601625.1 uncultured Flavobacteriaceae bacterium
TTTGCGGAGGAAGAGGGATTCGAACCCCCGGAGGTGTGACCCTCAACAGTTTTCAAGACTGCCGCATTCGACCACTCTGCCATTCCTCCAATGCGTTGGCGGGTTTACGCGCCAAAACCTTCACATTTATCCGAAGGCGGGGCAAAGATAAAAAAGCTTTTAGATATATTTTTCCTCAAAGCCACTTTTTACGCATTATTAAACCATTGAAGGCCGGGATAGGCGTAAAACTTAAACCGTCCCTTATTACGGGCAAATTTTATATCTTCCGTTGACCTAAGCAATTGTCCATGCAAAAATACCAGGTCGCTGTGCTGGGGCCTATCCCCCGGGACCATATCACCACCCATAAGGGGGAGGTCATTGAGAAATACGGATGTGCCACACATACCGCCATCGGGCTTTCCCGCCTGCTTGGTGATGCGGGGACCGTATTCCCGGTTTCCCATGTGCGAAAAAAAGACCTGGAGGGAGTACGAGAGGTATTTAAACCCTATAACAACATCGACACCCGATTTCTAAGGGATTCCGCCGATCAGGGCGATGTGATCCAATTGAAATTCGTGGATCAGAACAACCGGCTGGAACGGCAAACGGGCTTTATGAATCCCATCCTACCGGAGGATATCGCCCCGCTTATTCATGCAGATGTCTTTGTCTGCGTGCCCATTACGGATTACGAAGTTCCCCTGGAAACCCTAAAGTACATTCGGCAGTACGGGGAGGGCAAGATCATCTTTGATGCCCATGGCCCAACCAATACCGTGGATGTGCTCGGGCAACGCCATCTGCGCTTCTGGCTGGAAAGGGATATGTGGCTTCCCTACATCGATGTGCTGAAAATGAATCTGGAAGAATCCCGCTGCAGCTGGTTTGAAAAAGAGTACGAGCCTTCAGAATTAAAACCCCTGCATGAGGTAGATACTTCCCATCTGGATGATTTGGCGCAACACGTTATCGACCGGGGGGTGGAATCACTCATCGTTACACTGGATGAAGGGGGAAGCGCCGTCTATTTCAAATCCGGGAGTGAAATACTGATGGAGATTGTACCTTCCGTTCCCGTTTCGGATGTGGTGGATACTACCGGATGCGGGGATTCCTTTGCCGGAGGCCTTGGCTTTGGACTGCTCGGGGATTCCTCAAATTTCATCCGCGCTGCCAAGTATGCCAATGCCCTGGGCGCCCAACGGACCCAGGGACGTACTTTTGAGGTCTTTAAATGCCTGGAAGATACGGATGCCATGATCCGGAATGCCTATGGCAGCCTTTAGTTCAGGGAAGGTCAAACCCCGGCTTTGCTTTACTCCGCTCGGTCAAAAAGTTTTCAGGACCGATTCGCCTGATTTTCACTATTTTTGGGCGTTTAACCAGAAATTTACCCAGTGATGAAAAAACTGATGTGGGTGTATGCAGCCCTTTTGCTTTCCTGCAATGGTTCTCAGGGTGTGATCAATGAAAATACGGCCCTGGCTCCGGTACAACCCGATGTAATGAGCTTTGCCGGTTCCATTACCGAAGATGAATTAAAGGAACACCTTTACACCTATGCCTCAGATGAGTTTGAAGGAAGGGAGACGGGTAAGGAAGGTCAGAAAAAGGCCATTGCGTACATAAAGAAAGGGTACGAAAGCCTGGGTATATCGGCTGCTCAATCCAATGGGGAGTATTTTCAAAAAGTGCCCCTTGAAATGGCCAAACTGCCTTCAGGAGCTATGACGATTGCGGACACTTCATTCAATATTGGAGAAGGCTTCCTGAATTTCACAGGCTCCAAGGGCGCTTATGAGGAAGTTATCTATGTGGGTTACGGGATAGAGACGGACTCCTATTCGGATTATGAAGGTCTGGATGTTCAGGGGAAGCTCCTGCTGATGAAATCCGGGGAGCCTATGAAAGCGGACGGAACGTATCTGCTCACCGGAACCCAGGAGCCATCTAAATGGAGTAATGTCTCTGAAGCTATTGGCAAGCGAAGCGAAGTTGCCGGAGCCAAAGGTGCAAAGGGTATCCTGTATGTCGATCCGGAGAATTATATCCGGTACCGTCGGTATTTCAACTATATGAAAACCAATCAGAAAGGCCGTATGAACCTGGTCTCCCGGGATAAGTCCCCGGATATGTTGTTGATTACCGAGGATATTGCCAAAAGGATCTATCCCCAGTATCAAAATACCACAAATGCATCCACCATTCCTGTGAGCATCACCCTGGATATTGAAAGCCAGAATGAACAGGTGGATTCGGAGAATGTCATCGCCTATATTCCTGGTGGGGAACTACCAGATGAATATGTAGTGATCTCTTCACACCTGGATCATATTGGTGTGAACGGGGATGGGGCCATCAACAATGGGGCTGATGATGACGGCTCCGGCACGGTTGCCATGCTGGAAATTGCGGAGGCTTTCCAGATGGCCGTGGAAGCCGGAATGCGCCCGAAGCGGTCCATAGTATTCCTGCATGTAACCGGGGAGGAAAAGGGACTTCTTGGTTCCCGTTATTATACGGATTTTGATCCTGTATTCCCCCTGGAAGAGACCGTTGCCAACCTGAACATCGACATGATAGGCCGTATAGACCCCAAGCGGGAAGGAGATCGCAATTACATTTACCTGATTGGCTCGGACAAGCTGAGCACCGAACTGCATGAGCTTTCCGAAGCAGTCAATGCCAAATACACCAATTTGGAGCTGGACTACACCTACAATGATGAAAATGATCCCAATCGGTTCTATTACCGCAGTGATCACTACAATTTCGCCAAAAACAATATTCCAATCATTTTCTATTTCAACGGTACCCACGCGGATTATCACCGCCCGGGAGACACCCCGGACAAGATCAACTATGACCTGTTGAGGAACAGAAGCCAGTTGATTTTCTATACGGCCTGGGAAATTGCCAACAAGGAGCAGCGACTGGTGGTAGACAAAGCGTCCAGGTAGTGGACTGGTAACCACGCATCAACCCACCATGCTGCCGCATGAGCTTTTACGAAAAAAGAACCAAAACAAGTTTTGTCCTTTTTCCATAAAAAAACCCCCGGTTCTGCAACCGGAGGTTTGTATGGGGTGGAAGACCGGGCTAACTCGCCCGGGAAACCCGGGCTCCTTGATCCGGAGTTGGGGAAACCTGCTCATACAACCCACCATGCTGCCGCATGGGTCTTTTACGAAAAAAGAACCAAAACAAGTTTTGTCCTTTTTCCATAAAAAAACCCC
>CBFCWO010000178.1:0-3118 GCA_965601625.1 uncultured Flavobacteriaceae bacterium
TGATTTTGGTAACAATATTTTAAGAATTGTTTAAAGGATTAGCTAATTCACAATAACATTGCCGGTTGTTTATCCAGGTAAGTTTGTAGTGATCTTCTTTTAATTCTAAACACAATTCAAATCATGAAACACTACAAAAATTTACTTCTACAGGTTCTTTGCTTTGGGGTTCTGGGCCTGTTTATTTACAGCTGTGATGGCGAAGATGGCCTGAACGGAGTGGATGGGGCACAAGGTCCTGCCGGTCCTCAGGGACCTGCTGGAGAGGACGGACAGGACGGGCAGAATGTTTCGGCTGACCAGCAGCAAACTATTTTTGAAAACAAATCCAATCTGGAGCCCTTGGTAGCCATTTCTCCCCAGTTCAATTTTGTTAAAGCCTATTCATTAATTAGTACGTCAGATGTTCTGGGAGATTTCCAGCTTGCCGGGGCTGCTGATGGGGCAGGGTTCCTCAGGGATGGTGATGGATATGTATATGTAGTAAATTGTGAGGATGATTATGCTGTTGCCCGGATCCGACTGGATCAGAATCTCAATCCGATCGAAGGTGATTACCTGTTGAACTCAGGTGTGGCGGATTTTGCACGCCAGTGTTCCGGAACCATGTGGGAAGCTGAGATCCACGGAGGATCACAAGACCTATTCCTTTCCGCATCGGAGAGCTTTAATTATGACGTTAAAGGGATAGATCCCTATCAGCAAACGCCAACCCCGACTGCTGATTTTGGCCTCGATGCCCTTGGGGAGTTTGCCTGGGAAAATGCGGTGCCTCTGCCGCAAGGCTCCTACCCCGGAGCTACGGTAATCGTTGGAGGAGATGACGATTCCAGTGGTTCTGAAGGACAGATCACCCTTTACTATTCCGAAAATGGGGATGCTGACCTGAATGGTGGCAAGATCTATGTGTTGCGTGTAAAGCAAGTTTCTGATGGTGCTGGTGGCATTGTGGACGCTATGGCCAATACGACCTATGATGAGTCAAATCTGGATTTCGGAGCTACTTATGACGTGGAATTCGTGGAAGTTGAGAACGGTGCGGCCTTGACAAAGGATGAAATGGAAACCGCCAGTGATGCTGTTTTTGCAACGCACTTTATGCGGGTAGAGGACGTGGATTATCAGAAAGGAAGTGACGCCAATGGAAGAAACGTCTTTGTAGCAGTTACAGGACGTGGCCCAGGTAGGGGAACCTACAATGACTGGGGAACCGTTTACAAATTGGAAATGGATGTAGATTCACCGCTTACTGGAAAGCTAACCCAGATCATCAGTGGTAATACAGATACCAATAACGCCGATGGAAATTTGGCCAGCCTGCAGAGCCCGGATAATATTTGTGTAACTGAAAATTATGTCTACACCCAGGAAGATCCGAACTCCTTTGATCGTGGACACCCTGCATACATCTACCAGACTGACCTGAATGGGAACAACGCCCGGGTGGTTCTTGAATTGGTTGTACGGAACGATCTCGATCCAACAGGCAGCACCGGTCTCAGTGGAGAATACGGATCTCTTATTGACATCTCCGACAAGGTAGGGGAGGACAATGTATTCCTGCTGGCATTGCAACCTCACTACTGGGAGAGCGATGACTTTAAAAATCTCGACGGACACGACATGGAAACCAATGGGGCTGCTATAGCAGCCGGTGCCCGGGAGGATGACCAGGGATCACAAATCGTTCTTCTAAAAGGCCTACCCAGATAAGCAAAGTTCTTTTTTAATGAATCAGCCCCCATTCAGCGGATGGGGGCTTTTATCCGTATAGGAGTTGCTATGAAAGTGAATCGATTTTTTAATACCGGTTGTTTATGTCTGTGTTTCCTCATGTTACAAATAGGTTGTAAGCAGGAAAAAACCACCCTCATAATTCGAACGGTTGATTGGGCTCCAGTCCAGGACTATTATACCAAAAACCTTAATAATGCCATTGCCCAACTGGACCAAATGGCACTGGCGGGTCTTGACAATCCCAAGGTCAAAGCCATTTTTTTAGAGGTGCGAAAGAGCTTTAAGGTTGCAGAACCCTACGCTTCCTATCTCAATCCTGAGGTAGGACATCGGGTAAATGGCCCGGCCCTTCCCGTTTTCAGGGAAGACAACAGCCGGGTACTGTATCCCATTGGTCTTCAGAAAATAGGTGAGAGCATTTATGCAGGTGAGGTCTCCAACGCTGAATTCCAGCGGGAGATCCGGATAACCAGGGGCATGATGGAGAACCTGCGTCAAAATATCGAAAAACGCCCTTTAAATGCACAGCGCTTCTTCGTTGCCAGCCACCAGCAACTGTTGCGAATCCTCAGTCTTGGAATTTCGGGTTTTGACACCCCATCCAGTTTGCAAGGGCTTTCTGAATCGGCAGTTTCGCTTCAAAGCCTTTGGGACGCTTATGACCTCACGTTTCGAAGTATCATCCAGGATATGAATCGAAACCTCGACCAGGACTTCGAAAAGTGTATTCAGGGAGCAATCTCTTATCTGGAGGAGCACCAGGACTTTAATGCGTTTGACCGGTATGTGTTTATTCGGGAGTACCTGAATCCTGTGACACGCAATTGGGTAAAGCTCCGCAAAGAAAGCGGACTTTGGGACGGTGCAGAGGGGTATCCCTTTAACTTCGACGCGGGGACTTTTTTTGATGAAGACGCCTTCAATACGACCTTTTTTACGCCCCCAGTGAACAGAAATCAAACAGATGCCCAGATACTTTTGGGAAAAAAGCTGTTCTTTGAGAGAAAGCTTTCCAGTGATGGCTCCATGGCCTGTGTAACCTGTCACATCCCCGAAAAAGCATATACTGATGGTCTGGAACTCAATATGGACAATGCGGGAAATCCACTCGAGCGAAACACCCCCACTCTAATAAATTCGATCTATCAGCAAAGTCTTTTCTGGGATGGAAGATCGGGAAACCTCATCGATCAGATCAATTCCGTATTCGCCAATGAGAAGGAATTCAACAGCAGCGTACATCAGTTTTCGGATGCCATACTTAAAGATAGTACCTATATAGACCTTTTTGAAAAGGCCTATGGGGAGATCCCAAAAAAGAATACCGAAATCGTAAAAGCCCTTTCTGCCTATATCGGCACACTCAACGGGATGAATTCCA
>CBFCWO010000179.1:0-3116 GCA_965601625.1 uncultured Flavobacteriaceae bacterium
TGGCAATTCTTCTGATCGCGAAGGTTCTTATAATTTTAGAACAATCCGTATCTTCCCGACCTTAAGCACAACCCAAGATTTATGCGACACTTTGCTCTTGCCCTTTCGAGTTTTTTCTTTTCTATCATTGGACTGATCGCCCAGGATTTTTCCGTTCTGGAATACCGCAATGTGGGCCCGTACCGGGGCGGTCGCGTTACGGCTGTGGCCGGCATTGTCTCTCAGCCGGGCACCTTCTACTTCGGGGCCACCGGAGGTGGGGTTTGGAAGACGGATGACTATGGGACGAGCTGGAAAAACATTTCTGACGGATTTTTCACTACCCCTTCCATTGGAGCCATTTCAGTCGCTCAAAACGACCCGAATATCCTCTATGTGGGAACCGGTTCGGACGGCCTGAGAAGCAACGTGATCGAAGGCAGGGGGATGTATAAATCCATTGATGCCGGGGAGCACTGGGAAGAAATCGGCCTGGAAAACACGGGTCAGATCGGCGGGATTCGGTTGCACCCCATGGATTACAATACGGCGTATGTGGCTGCCATTGGGAAGGCTTTCAGACCGAACCCGGAGCGCGGACTTTATAAAACCACTGATGGTGGGAAGTCCTGGAAAAAAGTACTCTTCATCTCGGAGAATACCGGAGTTTCCGATGTTGAACTGCTTCCTACGAACCCCAATGTGGTATTTGCGGCTGCCTGGAAGGCGGAACGAAAACCCTGGACGATTATTAGCGGGGGTACCCCTGAAGAAGGAGGGTTGTACAAAAGCCTGGATGGGGGAGCGACCTGGTCAAAGATTATCAGCGGACTTCCCGGAGAACTGATCGGCAAGATCGACATCGAGGTCTCACCTTCCGATTCCCGTATCGTATACGCCCTGGTGGAGGCACCAGGGGAAGAGGGAGGCCTTTATAAATCGGTGGACCAGGGAGAAACCTTTGAACAGGTATCCTCCCATAAGGGAATTCGCACCCGTCCATTCTACTACACGAACATCAAGGTGGATCCAAAGAACCCGGATCGTATTTACGCCATGGCAACCGGGTATTACAAATCCGAGGATGGGGGAAAGACCTGGGATCGGATGCGTCCGCCTCATGGGGATAATCACGACATGTGGATCAACCCGGAGAACCCGGACCTGTTCATCCAAAGCAACGACGGGGGTGCAAATGTCACCCATAACGGTGGGCAAACCTGGTCCACCCAGTTCAACCAACCCACGGCAGAGATCTATCAGGTGGAAGTGGACAACCAGTATCCTTACTGGCTTTATGGTGGTCAGCAGGACAACTACAGCACGGTAGCTGTACCCAGTATGCCACCCTATGGGGTTCAGGCTCCCGGGATTGGCTTTATTCAAAACACGGGTGGATGTGAGACCGGTCCGGCCGTTCCGCATCCAACCAATCCGGATATCGTATTCTCCAATTGCAAGGGTCGATTTACGGTCTACAACAAACGAACCGGAACCGAACAGTCCTACTACGTCGGGGCCTCCAACATGTACGGGCACAATCCCAAAGACCTGAAGTTCCGCTTCCAGCGGGTATCACCTATCCATGTCTCCCCACATGATCCTGAGGTGATCTATCACACCTCCCAGTACGTCCACAAAACGACGGATCGCGGCAGGACCTGGGAAACAATTTCACCAGATCTCACGGCCTTCGAGTCCGACAAACAAGTGATTTCAGGAGCTCCGATTACCCGGGATATTACCGGAGAGGAGTTTTACAGCACCATTTATGCCATCCGGGAATCCCCCGTGCAGGCCGGGGTGATCTGGGTGGGTTCCAATGACGGTCCGGTACATGTAACCCGGGACGGAGGCCAGAGCTGGGACGAGGTAACCCCCAAAAACCTCCCCAAGGGAGGGCGCGTGGATGCCGTGGAGCCTTCCCCTCATGATCCGGCAAAGGCCTATATCGCGGTATTGCGCTATCAGCTGGGCGATCCCAAGCCCTATATCTATAAAACGGAGAATTACGGGAAGTCCTGGGACTTGTTGACCGATGGGAAGAATGGCATACCAGAGGATTACCCAACCCGTGTGGTTCGGGAAGATCCGGTGCGTCAGGGCCTGCTTTTTGCGGGGACTGAATACGGGGTTTTTGTATCCATGGATGATGGGGGCAGCTGGAAGTCCTTTCAGCAAAATCTGCCGGTCACCCCGATTACGGATATGAAGATTCACCGTGGCGATGTAGTACTGTCCACTATGGGCCGTGCTTTCTGGATTTTGGACAACATCAGCCCCTTGCGTCAGACAGACCTTGAGGTGGAACAGGCCCAGCTGTTGAAACCCCAGGATGCCATTCGTTTACGAATGCCCTCGGGATCCTGGGGAAGCCGTATGCCCGAATACCCGGAACCTGGCGTGCATTTGGATTACATCCTCCCGGAGGCCTCCGACCAACCGCTGAAATTAGAAATCAGAAATGCAGAAGGACAGGTGCTGACGGCCTATTCCAGCGACACCATTCCCAGTCCTGAGCGTGAAGTGGTTCGGGATATGGGCACCAATTTCACGGAATTCCTGGTCACCGAATCCCTGACCAACCAAAAGGGGTTGAATCGTTTCCGATGGGATATGACCCATGCAGGTCCATGGAACAAGTCTGACACAAGGCGCTACCGGAACGGTCCTATGGCAATACCGGGTACCTACACGGCGGTGCTGACCGTTGGGAAGGTGAGTAGCAGCCAGACCTTTGAACTTAAAATAGACCCCAGGGTATTGGATGCCGGGGTGTCCGAACAAGACATCGATGCCCAGGTAGCCCTGCAGCTCAAGGTCCGGGATAAGGTCAGCGAAACCCTGCAGATGCAGGATAAGATCGAAAAAGAGATCGAAACCCTGGAGGCAGAAAAGAGAACCCAAACTCAGGAGGCGCGTTTGGAGCTGTTGAAGGAAACCCTCAGCAAGGTCAAAACTAAGGAAGGAATCTATATGCAGCCCATGCTTGCAGACCAATGGCGGTATTTATACTCCATGCTGAATCAGGCCGATCAACTGCCCGGGAAAGACGCGGTGGATCGCTTTGCGGAACTCAACAGCCAGCTCGAGGCCGTAAAATCCGCCTTATAAATGGAAAATTGAACATAAAAGCC
>CBFCWO010000180.1:0-3093 GCA_965601625.1 uncultured Flavobacteriaceae bacterium
TGATCCTGATTAAACTCGGTAATGGCTGCAGGATTCCAATGAAGGGCCCCTGAGATATCTATAGGCTGGCCAGTGGCCGCACCCCCCATGGACATATTCACGGATCCCACCCCCTGCATGATGTGGCCTGCCTGTGAGAAGGCCCAGGGCACGCAGCAAAACAACAATAGATAAGTCACAAGATTTTTCATATCAGTGTGGTTTAAACAATTAATTAGACAATTACAATGGCCATAAAGACCTCTAAGGGGTTGAGTGGAATTGTTAGGTCGAAGGTAGGGCGAGGTACTATATTGCGGTATGATAATTATCATTGCTACAAATATTTGCAAGGGATTCCCGCCAACTACTCAGTCGTTTGGACATCTGACCAGATCATTTCGCGCCGGCCAATATTTGATGGCCGAAACACAACGCTCAACCGGGTTTGAATATTAAAAGGAGTCCCTCTATCTTTAGCAAACCAACAACCTGAATTAGTGCGCGAATGGCTCTATAACATCATCGAGGACAACACCACCAAAAGAGGACGGATATTCGACTTTTTCATCCAATCCCTGATTATTCTGTCCCTGGTGGGATTTGCCATTGAAACCCTTCCGGACCTAAGTGCCCAAGCCCGTGACTTGCTCTATGGCTTCGAGGTGTTTTGTGTGGTGGTCTTCACCATAGAATATGGGCTTCGGATCTATGTGGCGCGTAACCCCTGGAAATATATTTTCAGTTTTTACGGCATCATCGACCTGCTGGCGATCCTCCCTTTTTACCTGGCGACCACTCTGGATTTCAGGGCGTTGAGGTCGTTGAGGATCCTTCGCCTGTTCCGGGCATTCAAGCTGGTCCGCTACAACCGTGCCCTGAAGCGATTCCATATAGCGGCCAAACTGGTCAGGGAAGAGCTGGTGCTGTTTTTTGTGATCAGCCTTATTGCCATATATCTTACGGCAGCAGGGATTTATTTCTTTGAGAACCAGGCCCAACCGGATTCCTTTTCCTCTATTTTTCACAGTTTTTGGTGGGCGGTGGTCACGCTGACCACGGTGGGCTATGGGGACGTCTATCCGATAACCCTTGGGGGCAAGGTCTTCACCTTCTTTGTGCTGATCATCGGTGTAGGGGTGGTTACCATTCCTGCGGGTCTGGTGGCATCAGCCCTTTCCCGGGCACGTCAGATGCAGGAGGAGGAATTAAGGAACGAGGAGGCTGCCGAGCAGTAGGCAGTGGGTGGCTGCGCCTTGTTCAAGGTTCAAGGTCAAAAGCTCAAAGTTCAAAGTTCAAGGTTCAAGGTTCAAAGTTGCGGGAGCCTATTGGGAACTGGATGGTGGAGAGTTAAAAAAGTCCTATCTTTTGTAAGCAATACGGGCAACTGGTTTAATAATCATTTCATGGACAAACGCGAATTTATCAAAAAAGGCAGCCTGGGGGCTCTGGGATTGGCATTGGCACCTTCCATCCTGAGGGGTGCTGGACTGCAGCAACGCCTCCGCACAGCCCATATAGGCGTCGGAAATATGGGGGCTGAGGATCTTAAGGCCATCTCCTCCCATCCGCTGGTGGATGTGGTTGCCCTCTGTGATGTGGATGCCACCTATCTGGGCGCTGCCCATAAAATGCATCCGGGAGCCAGGGTGTTTTTTGATTACCGCATCATGCTGCGGGATATGGCAGATCAGATCGATGCTGTGGTCGTCTCAACCCCGGACCATACCCATGCCCCGGCTTCGCTCATGGCCATGCAGATGGACAAGCCGGTCTACTGCCAAAAACCCCTGACGCACCATGTTTCGGAGGCCCGGGAAATGAACAAGGTCGCCCGGGAGCGCGACCTGGTCACCCAGATGGGGATACAGGTGCACTCCTTCTACGACTATAAGCTGGCCACCCTGCTGATCCAATCCGGGATCATTGGTAAGGTGCATACGGTACGGGCCTGGTCTCCCAAGAACTGGGGCTACGACGGACCACCGCCTGAGGGGAGCGATCCCGTTCCTCCAGCCGTGGACTGGAACCTCTGGCTGGGCACCGCCCCTGAAATCCCCTACAAGGAAGGGTATTACCACCCCGGGAACTGGCGGAAATTAATGGATTACGGCTGCGGCACACTGGGGGATATGGGAGTCCATATCTTTGACACTCCGTACAATGCCCTGGAGCTGGACGTACCCCTTACCGTTAGGAACGAATGCCGCCCCCCAACCGGATTTGGTTTCCCTGAAACCAATACGGTGACCTATGAATTCCCCGGAACCCGGCAGACGGCAAAGACGCTTACCTGGGTTTGGTACGACGGACCCGGGGCCCCACCCGCCCACCCAGACCTCACCCTCCCCGGCAATGAGCCCCTGCACGATCAGGGGGCCATGTTTATGGGTGAAAAAGGACGGCTCTACCTCCCGCATTTTATGAAGCTGCCCAAGCTGATCGTAGATGGCGCGTACCAGGAGATGGACATCGAATCCTTTCAATTGGGGGAGCCGGTCTCCGACTACGATAGCGAAAGCAAAAAACACTACCACCAATTCGTGGACGCCTGTCTGGGCAAAGCGGAATGTACCGCCCCGTTTTCCTATGCGGCCCGCCTGACGGAGACCATCCTGCTGGGCGTGGTGGCAGGCCGTTTCCCGGGCCAGACCCTGCACTGGGATGGCGCAAAAGCGCAGTTTGAGGAGGCGGAAGCCAATACGTTTCTTACGGGGGATTACCGTGTGTTTTAGTGGAGTTGGCAGTCGCAGTTGGCAGTTGGCAGGAGGGATTGGCCTTCGTGCGTTCAAGGTTCAAGGTTCAAGGTTCAAAGGTGGTATGAATTATCCAAGGATTGCAGCGATAATGGGGGCGTGAGCGGAATTGCGGTTTGCGCAGCGAACGAAAAGCATGCAGCGATATGCGCCATCCGTGGTTTTGGCCTGCCAAAAATCGCCTTTATCCTTCTAGGTCCTTTTCTTTGCTTCGTTTCTTTTAGACCAGTAAAAGAAATGAAGAATATAAAGCGAGCCGCTGCAAGCGGCGAGTCCTTTTTCAAGAAAGAAGTTAGTAGTTGGCAGTAGCACTTGGCAGGAGGGATCGGCCTTCGTGCGTTCAAGGTTCAAAGTTCAA
>CBFCWO010000181.1:0-2974 GCA_965601625.1 uncultured Flavobacteriaceae bacterium
AAACTGATCGAAACCTGCAGCCTTTGTATTTAACTTGAACATCAAGGGGTGGGCGGGCCAATATTTCCCCCATAGTAAAAGGAAAACCTGAACCCTGCTAAATGACAAAGGGCAGCTCCCCATCCGGGAAGCCACCCTTCTATCGGGGGCAAAAAAGGAATTTTTAGATCTTCTGGAATGTCAGGTAATCCGTACTCCCGTCTCCTCCGCTCACATCGATCAGTTCAATGCGGGAGGCATTGTACTGGAGGATATCCCAGTCATCGCTGAGTTCCTCAAAATCTGCAGGGGAGGTAAAGAACAGGTTGAAATCGACGTCGCTGGAATCATCAAAACTATCGTCATCGGAAGAACTCGAATCGGTTACAGACCATGTTCCGGTAACTTCTGTGGTACCGTTAATGGCCGATACCGTTCCGTCTGCACCAAAGGTGAAGACATAACCGGCATAATCGCTGGTCTCCTCCTTTTCGGAGTCAAAGTAATAGGTAATCCGCCACTGTCCCTGCAGGGCAGCGGATTGCAGCTCTGATGCATTTACATCCGCCTGTGGCGTTGTGGCATCGTCATTCGATTCACAGGATGCGAGTGGCATCAGGGATACTAACAGTCCTAAAAAGATCCATCTGGTTTTCATAACAATTGATTTCTGTGGTTAAGATTCATATAGTGTTCCCGTGAGGGATTATTTCGGACCAAATGTGAGTGTGTCCACAGTCCCGTCTCCGCTTTCGTCTTTCAACTGCAACTCACCATTAGTGAAGGAAACAAAATCCCAGACATCGGTAAGGTCCGAGAAGTCATCCCCATCGTCTCCGAGATTCAGGTAGACCTTCAGGCCGCCTTCGCTGTCGCGAACCACCCTCCATAAGCCTGTTTTAAGGGGGTCCATATTGGTGCTAACCGTAAGCACGCCTTCCATATCAAAGGAAAAGTCATATGCTGTGTATTCCGCCGTAGCATCTACGCCGTCTTCGCTAAACTGAGTTATAACCCAGTCCCCACCCATCAGGATGTTTCGGATCTCCATCACGTCCCCGTCTTCCATATCAGCAGGGCACTGCCGCTCAAGGATCAGCTCGTAGTCGATCTCTTCCACTTCAAATCGCAGACGTTTCTGGTATAGGTCCCGAAGGGGCCATTCAAAGCTCACGCCTGGCTCCTCCCCCATAGTGATGGCCAGAACCAGACCTCCATTGCTTCCGGCAGCTACTTCCCAGCTTCCTTCGATCACGCTGTTCTCATCGCTCAGGGTAACCACGCCTTCGGCCATAAAATCGAATTCGTGTCCTATCAGACGGTCGATGTCCTCGCCCTGGTTCTTCACCTTCTTGATGATCCAGTTGCATTCGCTAAGGATTCCGCGAAGGGTTTCGGGGTCTGCCGATCCCGGTTCCTCACAGGTCAGTTTCATGATGATCCGGTTGCCTTCCCCGCTGAAAAGCTTGATCTTGCCTTCCTCCAGCTCATATACCTTCCACTCCAGGTTAAAATCTACCAGGGTGTCGAAGTAAAGCTCAAGCGAAACATATTCTCCTTCTCCATCCAGGTCCCACTCGCCGGTAAGCACATTGCCTGCCCGGTCGCGAACCCTCACAATTCCCCCTTCAAAGAAGTTCATCAGGAAGGCCTCGTATTGAGCGGTTTGGTCCGTGGCGTTTCGCTCTACGGATAACACCGCCCAGGGACATTCGGTAAGCAGGTTTGCAAGCCGTTCTTCATCGAAATCATCATCATTGTAATCATCGTCATCATCTTCGTCACAGGCATCTTTAGCCATTTCCAGGGCAGATGCAAGCTCTGCATTGCTGTTAACTTGTATTTCCGTTCCGTCAAACTTGATCAGGGTAACCGGATAGTCGATGCTCACAAAATCATCATCATCCAGCTCCTTGAAGAAAAGCCGCAATTCCCGGTCGCTGTTTACCGAAACACTTCCGGTCTGCTGCTCATTGATATCAAAGGTGAACAGGGTTATAGGATAGACGAAGTCAATACATTCGATGTCATCGTCATCCCCGCCTTCCACACAGGTTTTAGCCAGCTCTTCCAGCTCTTCCGGGTTGTTGATCGAAATCTCCGTAAAATCCGCCAAAGTGATGGCAATGGGAAAAAGGATCTCCAGAATGTCCTCGTCATCCTCGAACTGGTCAAAGATCTCTTCGATCACCCTGAGATCCTCCAGGGAGTCCACGGTAATATCCAGACCGTTTACATTGACTACATAGGGGAAATTCAACGCAAAACAACTGGATCCATCTACAATATTGTCAAAAGAACCATCCTGATATGCCGTTTTCTCCATCAGCTGGGCTGTGGTAGAAGTGGCATTAAAGGATTCCTGTTCCGCATCCGAGGTGTTGATTTCCTCAAACTCCTCCTGACAAGATGTAAATGCAAGCGCCCCCGCAAGCAGTACTGCATATAAGGCAGTATTAAACAACTTTTTCATAACGATTTGGATTTGTTTTCCCTTAGAACAACCGAAGTGGATATTACCCTACCTCTTTCTAAATATTTTTAGGATATCTTTGAGTTTGGATTCCGAAATCAGGCCCCTTTCACATGGAAAATGTATGTGACGAACAGACCTATAGCCAACTCTTCCGTTCCCATTCTAAAACGGTATTCAACTACATCTATTATAAGTTCGGGAACGAAGAAAAAGCAAGGGATGCCGTTCAGGAGGCCTTTGTGAAGCTCTGGGAGAACTGCGCCAAGGTCTCCCCCGAAAAAGCCAGGTCCTTTGTCTATACCGTGGCCAACAACCTTTATCTAAATGTGCTCAAGGCCGAAAAGGTGCGCCTCAAACACCGAAAAGAAGGAACCACGACCACCCGGCAGGATCCGGAATTCCTGATGGAGGAAAAGCAGTTTAAAGAGAAACTGGAAACCGCCCTGGCCACCCTGCCGGAAAACCAGCGGACCACATTCCTGCTCAACCGCATCGACGGGAAGAAATACGCGGAAATTG
>CBFCWO010000182.1:0-2831 GCA_965601625.1 uncultured Flavobacteriaceae bacterium
AGGCAATCTGGAGAATGTGATCTGGGTTAATTTTGGTTTCTTCCTACTCAATGGGATGATCACCCTGTTTGCACAGCCGCTGATCTATATCTATGAAAAAATGTTTGGGATGGTTTCGGATGTCTCCCTGCTGGAACTTTCCGATACGAACTCCAAGCTGCTCAAGGAGCTTTCCAACAAGGCGCCCGGCACCTTCAACCATTCCCTTCAGGTAGCCAACCTGGCAGAAGCGGCAGCCAATGAGATCGGGGCCAATGCCATGCTCGTGCGGGTGGGAGCCCTCTACCACGATATCGGCAAGATGAAGGACCCTACCTATTTTACGGAAAACCAGACCACCAACATCAACCCGCATGACGACCTCGAGCCGGTTGAGAGCGCCCGGATCATTATCAAGCACGTCCTGGATGGGATCGAGATGGCACGCAAGAACAAACTGCCGGACCGGATCATCGACTTTATCCGGACCCATCACGGCAACACCCTGGTGTATTACTTCTATAAAAAGTCCAAAGAGGAACATCCGGATCAGACACGGGAAGATGATTTCCGTTATCCCGGACCCATCCCTTTTTCCCGGGAAACCGCCATCCTGATGATGTCCGATGCCGTTGAAGCCGCCTCAAAGAGCCTGGTGAATCCTACCTACCCGATTATCGATGAGTTCGTGGACCGGATCGTAGGCGGGCAAATGCAGAGCGGACAGTTCCTGAACGCAGACATTACCTTCAAGGATATAGAGACGGTGAAAAAAGTCCTCAAGCAACGACTGACCAACATCTACCACCTTCGTGTGGAATATCCCGAATAGCAGCTCCGCCCTTCACATTTCACCTTAATTATTCGCACCATATAGCTGGTTTTCCGGTACGATATTTGATAAAAATTTCTTAAAGTCTTATTAAGGAATAAGTAAATATTTATATATTTAAAAGAAAGGATAAACGTTTGTTTATAACTAAAATAGGGGATACTTATGAAACCACTCGTGCATCTTCTGATATTGGTAGGCTGTTTACAAGGAATTAACCTGTTTGCCCAAGGGGATGCCCAGCCTGCCTTGAGGGATTTTCCTCCGGCCATTGTGGAAGCCCCACAGGACCAGGCCGTGATCGATTCGCTCATCCGCTGGGAAGAGCGGGTCTACCTACATCTGGATCGCGATCAGGCGTCACCCGGAGAACCCATGTTTTTCAAGGCTTATGTATATAATCTCCCCACCCGGCAGCGGCTCAGTCCGAGCGGTGTGCTTCGTCTGGAGCTCAGAAATGAAGAAGACGCGTTGGTATCCACCCAGTATCATCCCATACGGGAAGGGGCAGGAGAAGGCGTGCTGCAGATTCCGGAGAAAGCGAAAGCGGGAACGTATCAGCTTGTAGCGCATACGCGCTGGATGCAGAATTACGGGGAGGAGCAGTTCTTTCGCAAAACCATAAAGGTTGGAGAGGCTATATCGGAGAATTCTGAGGATATTGAAGCATCAGGCGAAATCACCTTCCATCCGGAGGGTGGTCGCTTGCTCGCCGGAGTGCAGAACCGCCTGATCATTAAGGCTACGGGAGAAAATATTCAGAATCTTCAGGGGGCCATCGTGGACGAGACCGGAAAAGTTATGATCCCTGTTCAACCCTACCTTGAAGGGTACGGCATGGCCATCTTTACCCCGCAGGGCGGTAAGGCATATCAATACAGGACCCCGGATGGGGAAATACTGGACCTGCCCGATATATCCGTGCGGGGCTATGCCTTGAAAGTAAATAATTTGTCTGCGGAAAAGATCAGTCTCGAGGTACAGCCCACCAAGGGAATGGGCAAGGACCCCGTGGTACTGAAAGGAGAACGGGATGGGCAGACCTATTTTATTCATATGCTCGAGTTCGACGCATCCGGGTCGGCGGTCCTGGACATCCCCAAAGCAGGACTTCCGGCGGGCTTTATGGACTTTACGGTCACCGGCCTGGATGAAACCATTTGGGCTAAGCGCCCGGTCTGGATCGAAAGACAGGAGGAGCTCAGGGTTGTTGCCAAACCCCTAAAGACAGAACTGAGTGAAGGGGGTGATATGGCCTTCAGGATTAGCGTAACCGACGCAGAAGGAAAGCCTGTGCAAACGGACCTTTCGATAGCGGTCAGCAATGCCTCCCCGGGTATCACGGATGGTATTGATTCCTATTTGAAGCCTATTGCCCTGGAAGCAGGGGAGACCGAAGATCGGAGGATGCGCTTCATTGAGGATCTCAAGGCCCAAAGCATTGCGGAGGCGAATCGGGGTCGTCAATTGCCGGGCGAGATTCGATTTCCCGTGGAACGAAGTCTTGAGCTTCACGGCACGGCGTATGATCTGGATAATACCCTGCTGGTCAACACAGAAATCCAGATGATGGCTACCTCGGATAATGGGTTGATCATCAGGGAGCTGAAAACGGATGCTGCCGGGGTTTTGCATATAAAGGACCTGGATGTTATTGGAGAGACGCAGCTCATTTTCCGGACAAAAGGGGAGGAAATGGCTGAGCGACTGGTGAAGATTCGTCCAATCACAAAGGAATCACAACCTGGTCCGGAAACCAAGGAAGAGGAGGTTGCAAAATCCAGGATCTACAAAAAGGCTCAGAAAAAGAAGCCAATGGTGGAGTCGACACCGCCCGTACCTTTTGATACCACGGGTGTAATCGTCCTGGATGAAGCTACGGTAGAGAAACGACGGGAGCAGCAAAAGGTTGTGCCCAGTCTGTACAACCTTCAACCAAATAAGAAGGATGTGGTCTACCAGGACCCTGAGCGGCCCTTGTCTATTGAAATACTCGCTCAACAATTACCGGGAGTACAAT
>CBFCWO010000183.1:0-2754 GCA_965601625.1 uncultured Flavobacteriaceae bacterium
GCAGGCCCAGCAAAGACCATCCATTCTGGCGAAGCCGCCTGAGGTCCTCCCGGTAGACGGCTTCAGCTTCCCCGTATTTGCCCTGTTCCAGGTACACTGCCCCAAGGTTCTGCCGGGGCGGGATATGCCAGGCAGAGGGCTCTGTATAGGTTAGGGCGTCTTCTGCAGCTATGGCTTTTTGCAGGTGGTCCACCGCCTTGTCAGCATTACCTTCCAGAGAGGCCAGTTCCCCGGCCACTACCTCATAGGCCACCCGTGCGATGCGGTCTGAGGAATTATGGGCTGTCGCTATGATTTCAGCCGTCTGCGGATCCTCCAGGATCACCCGGATGGCTTCCAGTTCTTCCCGTGCCTCCGGAGCGTTGTTTTTACGGATAAAGGCGAGTCCCCTGGCGTAATGCCGCATCAGGTTCAGGTGTCGGATCTCCGGGGCCGGGGCGGGGTAGGTGAGGATGTCGTTCCACTTCCCGAAGCGCACATACGCCAGCAGGGGAGTGGCGGCAAAATCCTGAAGGAAGGTCAGCTCGGCCATTTCACCCTGGGGTACTTTTTCCGCTGTCTTCTTCGCGGCTGAGATGGCCGTATTGCTTTCCCCGATCAGACTGGCAGCCGACCAGAGGAAGTGAATGTTATGAGGGTAATAACCCAAGGGGTAGAGTCCCTGGGAATAGCATTGGGAAATATAGTCTTCGTCTGCTGCAATGGCTTTATGGTTGGCTTCCACGGCATCCTTGTACCGGCCTACCCGAATATAGATGTGGGAAGGCATATGCACCAGGTGGCCTGCTGCCGGCATCAGGTCTGCCAGGGCCTCGGCACTGGGAACCCCCAGATCGGGTTTGGGCAATTCCACCATGTGGATATAGTAATGGTGCGCCCCGGGGTGCTTTGGATTCAATGCGATGGCCTTTTCCAGGGCTTTTTTGGCCTCCGGGGTCTCGGGTGACGGATTGCCTTCCAAATCCCAGTAATCCCATGGCATGGTGTTCATAGCTGCTGCGGCATACAGGGTTTGGACGTCGGCATTCTCCGGGAAGGCCTCCCGTACTTTTTTCATGGCCGTCAGATAACGGGCGTTCAGTTCTGCAATATCTGCTTCCCAGTCGTTACTGTATCGGGAATTAAGGGCATGGATCAGGGCCTGTTCCAGAGGACTGCCTCCATCCATGTGTGCATTGGCCTTTTGAAGCGCCTCCCAGGCAGCTTCCCGCCTGTCCTGCAGGGGAAGCGGATCGTTGATATTCGGCCCCAGCGCATAGGCTTGCCCCCAGTAGGCCATCGCATTTTCCGGATCCAGACGTGCTGCTTCCAGAAAGGCGCGGTGGCCCTCTGCATGGTTGAAGGCAAAGGTCAGCCGCATGCCCTGGTCAAAAAAGGCCTGGACTCTTGGATTTTCCGTGGAGACAGGGAAGGAGTAGTCCCCAAGGTTTTCGAAGAGGGGGGCAATTTGTTGGGTACTGTCCACGGGGTTCAGCAGGAATTTGGCTACGGTGCATTTCAGGGCTCCGATGGAAGCCTTGTCCCGTTTGGGCAGTTCCTCGGTCTGCTGCGGAAGCGACCATACTGCGATCAGTGCAACGGCCAGCAGGGCCATCCACACCAGGGCTTGTTTGTTTTTCATGAGGCTAGGGAATGATTGTTCTTAGGTGTACGGGCGCATCCTGCGGTGGGCTGACGGATGGAAAAGGTCTGATACTCTGAAAGGTAGCATTTTTTTTCGGGTTCGACAAGGATTTTGACCTCTTGCACAGAATGTGTACTTTGAGGGCAACAAACCCACAAGGCCTGATCAATTCTAACAAAGAGGGTCCTTGCACCTGACAAACCACATCAAACCATATTTATGAAAAATCTGTACTACTTCCTGCTGATCCCGGTATTTCTATTGGTTTTTACTGCGAACCTGCAGGCTCAAAACCGCCTGAATGAAATGACAAACCGGGGGGTCCTCCGAGTCGGAATGACGGGGGAGCAGCCTCCCTTTAACCTGGAAGATAAAAATGGCAAGCTGATCGGCTACGAGGTAAACCTGGCCGAATTGCTGGCGGAATCCATGGGCCTGAAGCTGGAGCTGGTCCGGATCCCTTTCAACGACCTTATCCCATCCCTGCAGCAAGGGAAGATCGACCTGATCATGTCCGGGATGACCATCAATATGGAACGCAATATGAAGGTGGCCTTCCTCGGCCCCTACCTGATATCCGGGAAATCCATTCTGACCAAATCCATTACCCTGGCCCAGGCCGATGAAGCCTCAGACCTCAACCAGAGCAGGCTGACCATCAGCTCCCTCAAGGGCTCGACCAGTGAGAAATTTGTAAACACCCTCCTCCCGCAGTCGACTTCCATGCCAGCAGAAAGCTACGACCTGGCGGTACAGGCCCTGCTCAATGGGGATGCCAACGTGATGGTGGCGGACTACCCCTTTTGTGTGATCACCAAGATGCGCAATCCTGAGGCCAACCTGCTTACCCTGGAAGAACCCCTGACGGTGGAACCTATCGGGATGGCACTTCCGGCTGACGATCCCCTCCTGCTCAATTTTATGCAGAACTATTTCAATGCCTTGAAAATGACCGGCCTTATCGATGAACTTGAGACCTATTGGTTTGAAAGCGGAAACTGGTTGCCGCAAATGAAATAGGAAAACCGGAGTAGTTCTGAGTTCACTTCAATGGTTTCGCGCTGACCAGTTGCACTGGAGCTTTTAAGCCCTTGCCCGCTCAGAGCCACCCCTTGCGTCTGAAGTAGACG
>CBFCWO010000184.1:0-2473 GCA_965601625.1 uncultured Flavobacteriaceae bacterium
CCACGGTAGCCGTGGTTCCCGTAGTGGCAAGCAGCTTCATGAAATACCTGGAACCAACAGGTACGGAAAGGGAAAGGCCCACCCGGTTGTTGCTTTCCGGGTCTAGCCGGTCTCCGTTGTCCACGGAAACTACCCCTCCCAGGCTCTGGCGGGTGGAAGCGGCAATCCAAATGCCATTCCCAAACTCATAGGAGGCATGTAGCTGAAAGGTGTACAGGGGTTCCTGCGAACGGACCTGTGAGCCGAGGAAGGCTTTGTTGTCTGTAAAAAACCAAACCCCGGCATAGGCTTCAAAAGTAAATCGACCCTCCACGTGCCACAGCCCGATTTGCGGGCTGAACACCCAGCGATTGGACCCCAGGTTGATCAGTTTATTTTCGTCATACTGCCCGAGGGGTACGGTCATTCGCATCGTAATCCCCACAATAGTCTTTGGCTGGAATCCGGCAAATTCTTCCGGGGACAGGGCCGGGGCCCCACTGATAAACAGGGCGTACCTCAGCACGGGGTCCCCCATCCCAAACCGGGAGGTACGCTGCGTTTCTTCCAAAACTTCCCCCTCCCAGTTCCCGCTCACCAGGGGCACGGCCACATCGAACCGCCCGGCCTTGCCAAACAGGGCGGTAGAACGGGAGTATGCCGCGCTGAAACCGTGGATGTCCGCGTTTACCCCCTGAAGGGGAATGGTCTTGTCAAACAGTATGTCTCCTGTGGAGTAAGCATATCCCAGCGTAAGGAGATTCACCCCGGTGGGTACCGGGGCATAGACCCTGGGTTGGACGTCCTGGGATAGAAGCATTACAGGGGCTATTAGAAGTGCCCAGATTATAGTCCTGTTTCTACGGAAGTAGCTCAAATCATCGGTATCATACTTCAAATTTCACCTGTTTATGGGGACCTGTTTACCGACGGCTGTTTCCAGGTCCCGTCCAAAGCTTCCTGTTTGGGCCAGTACAGGCGCATGATTACGCTAAAAGGAGCTTCGGGCGCAGGTAACCAATTCGGCTCTTTTTCCTTTCCGGGTGATTCGTTTTGAAGATAAAAAGTGATTCCACCATCGTCGTCACGGACAAAATCGTCCATCATGGTCGAATTAAGCAAATAACGGTTAAGTGGATTTTCCACAAGCAGACTGGGAGGAAGCTGGTACATCGTCAAAGACCAAAAGGAGTTTACAGGAGGTAATTCACCCGGCCCAAATCGCAGTGTGTAAGTATTGGCCCCATTTAGTGCTTCGCCATCGGCATCTACATAATAGGATGGGTAGATAGCCTCTGCTTCACTGTTACCCCAAATACCCAAAACAGCAGCAGCCATTCTGTAGAGGTAATTGTTCTTCAGGAATTCTCTTGTGCCGAACACTTCACCTGAGCTTATCTCACCCGCATCCGCCTTTTTCTTTAAATCTGCAAAATCGGCCCATGCATCGGCAATTCCCTGACCAATGGCTTCCTGGATTTCAGGAGAAAAGCCATCCCAGTTAAAAGCTTTCCCACCGCCTATATTTAATCTAGCAAAACGCTCCATGAGTTCCTTTTCGGAAGGATGGGTGGGGCAAAACTGTAAGACAAAATTTAATTGCTCAAATACCTTGGGAGATTCTTTGATCTCTTCCTGTGATAAGGGCGCGATAAAGGCAATTTTGGGAGAAGCCTCCGGAGCCGGCTGACCCAGGAAGGTAGAAAGGGATTGAACCTTATAGCCCTCTTGTATTTTTTTTACCTTGTCGAGGTCTTCCGGGTTATAGAGCTGGGTTCTGTAAATAGCCAGCATTAGCTCGGTCTCACTTTCAATTGTTTTAGTAATCCCATCGGGAACTTTCCCATTCCAGCCGGGACCTGCTAGGAGAAATTGGCCACCATCGTTGCCAATAGTCCGGCTACCCAGGTATTCGAAATTATGGGTATAAAGGTCGATCAGCTGAATACTGAAATAACGATCTTCTTCTATGCGGGGTACTGTTAGTACCATAGGTTCTGTCCTTAGATCGAGTGCCAGAAAACTGTATGGCGTATCAGAGTTAGGCGTTTGCACCGCCCGGTCTTCATGGGTATAGACCCGAGGGATATTCTTTATTTCATTCCAGCCGGCTTTATAATCCGGGCTGGAGGCATCCACAAAATAGCTATACATAATTCGGTATCCATCTACGGCAGGATTACCATATACATAGGCCTCCTTAGCAATGGCACGGGCTTCTTCGGGGGTTACTTCTTTTCCTTTCTGTTCGCAGGAACCCAGCAACACGAGCAGTGCGATAAGAATTCCCCCTAAAACGAATTTGTTGCATTGAATTCTTTTCATAGTCTTAGACATATTAATACTTATAATTGCTCTGCCTTGGGAGCTTTCCAGGTTTTGTATTTTTTTAAATCCGGCTCATAGAGTCTTAGGACCACATCGATGTCGTAGTCACCTCGATTGAGTGGCAGCCAATTCTCGTCAGGAACCCCTTCGGGTTGTTCTTCGCTGA
>CBFCWO010000185.1:0-2024 GCA_965601625.1 uncultured Flavobacteriaceae bacterium
TACCCGGAAGACTTCGCCTATACCTTCTCCTACGGCCGTGGGGAGGTCAGAAAGGCAGACCCTTTATTCTTTATCGAGGATTTTTATGCGGCGGGTTGTATGTATGCAACCGCGGCAGATTTGCTAAAACTGGACCAGGCCATGTACGGGGATGCACTGATTTCCCAGGCCAGCAAGGAGGTGATGTTTACTTCTTATCCCGAGTACAATTATTCCGGATACAGCGTATGGACCTACAACTATCCCTTTGCTCCTTCAAAACCAAAGGTCATGGAAAGAAGGGGTGGCATTTTGGGGTCTAATTCGGTATTGATACGGATGCTGGAAACCAATAAGACCATTATCATCCTGAGCAACAACGATAAATTCAATCCAGATTCTTTTGGCAATACAGGGGGTCTGAAAGAAGCGTTGATGATTGAACTGGATAAAAACAGGCACGAATAGCTTTTATGAATCCAAAGAATGTCCACTGGCAGTTCGCTTCGCTCATGACAAATCGTATACCCTTGAAATCAAAAACCCGCCTCTTTATTCCTCCAATCAGCCTGTTGGTGATCCTATTGATTCACCTGGATTGCCTCGGACAGGATATTAAAGGCTTTGAGCCGACCTTTAAAGAATCCGAAAGCACTACGCACCCAATTCCAGAAGGGCAGGAATACACCTTCGGATACCTGGCAGTTCCGGAAAATAGGGCTGACCCCAATAGCCAAATCATTCAAATCCCGGTTTACATCTTTAAAAGCAGAAGTGCCAATCCAAAACCGGACCCGATTATATACACCGTGGGAGGCCCTGGGGCTACGACTATGCCTTCTGCCCGGTACATGAACTATTACGAGTACCTCGATGACAGGGATTTCATCCTCTTGGAACAAAGAGGGAACTATTATGCCAAACCACATTTGGATTGCCCGGAATGGTCAAAGGCTTTAAACACCACAAACCGTCCAGGGTTCAATCCGGAAAAGTCTGAAGCCTTGCTTGCCGAAGCTGCCAAAGCCTGCAGGGCGCGACTGAGGGGAAAAGGGATCGACCTCAACGGATATACTACCCATGAAATCGCGGCGGATATAAACGATCTGGTCAAGGTCATGGATATAGCACAATACAACCTGCTTACCATCTCTTACAGCACAAAAATTGCCCAGGTATTGATGCGCGATTATCCGGAACGCATAAGGAGTGTTGTGATGGACTCACCCCTTCCACTGGAAGTCAGGTATGATGAGGAGAGCGTTCAAAACCTACTGCAAACTGTAAATAGCCTGCTTGAAGATTGCGAGGCTGATAAGGCGTGCAATAGTGCTTTTCCAAATCTAAGAACGCGGTTTTTTGAGTTTCTGGCGGATAAGACCCGGAATCCGCTCGAAGTCAGCATTGAAAATCCGGAAAGTGGTAAAATGGAAACCTTTTATTTGAAGGGGGCAGATTTGATCGCCGTTTTCACCTCGGCCTCAACGGGGGAGGTTGGCAGTATTCCCTTTGAAATAAACAAGCTCCTCAAGGGGGATACGAGCTCACTGAAAGAACAGCTTTCATATGTATTTGAAGCACCGGGCAATGGCGCAGGTTTGGGGATGCGGCTTTCTGTCTGGTGTGCAGAAGAAAATCCATTTAATTCCCCGGGTACCGTTGCAGCTGAAACCGCAAAGTACCCTGAAGTCAAAGGAATGTCACCGGCCGTATTCGAAGATGAGATCTGCACCATCTGGAAGGTCAAAAAGGTGGCCGAAATTGAAAATCATCCTGTTAAAAGCGATATCCCGGTATTGCTGATCAGCGGGGAGTTTGACAGCGAAACGCCCGTGAAATGGGCCGAATCCATGAAGGATAACCTTGAAAACAGTTATCATTTGATTTTCAAAGGATGGAAACATACCCCCACCACGAACTGGGGGAACCCATGTGCCATGCAAGCAGCCAATGCATTCTTCCAGCGTCCGTTTGACAAACCAGTCCCCGAATGCCTGGAACAACTGAAAGGCCCTGAATACAAAATTGAGTAACTTCCTGCTTGC
>CBFCWO010000186.1:0-2013 GCA_965601625.1 uncultured Flavobacteriaceae bacterium
CGGAGGTGGTGTCCTTTTACAATGAGTTCCTTATTCCCGGGGGAACGGATTATTTAAAACAGCGGTTTGGAATTGCGCCTTCCAAAGGGGAAGCGCTTCTCCGTCATCACATCAATTTATGTTACGACATCTGTCATTTTGCGCTAGTATATGAAAAACCGGAGGAGGTTTTTGAAACACTCTCCGCAGAAGGCATACGCATTGGCAAAATACAGGTGAGTGCAGCCCTGAAAGCGGAGCTGACCAGGGTAACAAGGGCTGAGGTACTGAAAGCCCTTAGGCCCTTTGACGAACCGGTTTACCTCCATCAGGTCAGGCTAATGAAGGATGGTGAAATCACAGCCTACAAAGACCTGGGGGATTATCTGGACCAGGGGGGTGACTTTGATGAGTTGCGCTCCCATTACCACGTGCCTATTTTCACTTCTGAATACGGATCCCTCAAATCCACACAGGATGAAGTGCTCCGCGTGCTCGCATACTTAAAGAAGCATCCCGTATGCAAACATCTTGAGGTGGAGACCTATACCTGGGATGTATTGCCTGATGGATTGAAAGAGGACATTGATATTTCGATTTCCAGGGAATTGATCTGGCTCAAAGAAGCGTTGCTCAAATGAACAGGACCGTCGTAATTAACGTAGTGGGGTTGACAACCCGTCTGATATCCGATGCCACCCCCAACATTCGGGCATTCATGGCTTCGGGCAGGTTGGTCGCCGTGAAACCTGTTTTGCCAGCGGTAACCTGCACGGCCCAGGCGACCTATTTGACAGGGGAATTACCCGAAAGCCACGGCATCGTGGGAAATGGCTGGTATTTTAAGGAGGAGTGCGAGGTGAAATTCTGGAGGCAGTCCAACAGGCTGGTTCAGGGCCAAAAGCTCTGGGAGCGATTCAAAGCACAAGATCCAAATTTTACCTGTGCCAATCTCTTTTGGTGGTATAACATGTATTCCTCAGCGGATTACACCGTGACCCCCAGGCCAAATTACCTTGCAGACGGACGTAAAATCCCGGATATTTACTCACATCCCGCTTCCTGGAGGGATATCCTGCAGGAAAAACTCGGCCAATTTCCGCTCTTTCACTTCTGGGGTCCGAGAACGACGATAAAGTCCACCCAATGGATCGCGGATGCTGCGATCCTTACCGACCGTGAATACAGCCCGGATCTGTCCCTGATCTATCTACCCCACCTGGATTATAACCTGCAGCGGCTCGGGACGCATCCGGATGCTATAGGAAATGACCTAAAGGAGATTGATGAGGTAGTGGGCCAGCTCCTGGAACATTATCAAAAGGACGACACGAATATCATCTTGCTTTCCGAATATGGGATCACGGATGTGGAAAGGCCTGTACACCTGAATCGGGTGCTGCGCAAGGCCGGGATGCTCGCCATACGGGTGGAGCGCGGCCTTGAATTACTGGATGCAGGTGCCAGTGAAGCTTTTGCCGTTGCGGATCATCAGGTGGCCCATATTTATGTAAGGCAGGAGGATCGTAAGGATGAGGTGAAACACTTGCTGGAGAATACCCCGGGGGTAGAACGTGTCCTGGAGGGGGAAACGCTCAGTGCATCAGGGCTGGCGCATTCGCGCTCAGGGGATCTGATCGCCGTTGCAGATGCCAAATCCTGGTTTACCTATTACTTCTGGGAGGATGATGCAAAGGCCCCGGATTATGCCAGGATGGTCGATATCCATAAAAAGCCGGGCTACGATCCTGTGGAATTGTTTACCGATCCTGAGGACTCCTTGGTGGCGCTGAAGGTCATGGGCAAGCTGCTGGGAAAAAAACTGGGCTTCAGGACGGTGATGAATGTTATTCCACTAAAGGCAGAACTCGTTAAGGGCTCCCACGGACGGATCCCAGAGGCCAGGGAGGATTACCCCGTGTTTATTTCCAACCGGCCGGAACTCCTTCCTGAAGCCAGGTGCGAGGCAACCGACGTTTTTCAGTTACTTTGTAATCATATTCAAACAACCAAAAACCATGAATAAATTCTTCA
>CBFCWO010000187.1:0-1996 GCA_965601625.1 uncultured Flavobacteriaceae bacterium
GGGTCAGTTCCCTTTTTTCGTCGTGATTTCAATCACCCCGTTGGCCCCTCTGGAACCGTAAATCGAGGCATTGGAGCCGGTCAGGGCTTTGATATCCTTCACATCCACGGGCTGGACTATATTTTCTACGGCACGGAAGGAATTGCCGATAATCAGGCCGTCAACCACATATAGCGGCAGAGGCGGACGTCCGGTAGTATTGTTGGCATTCTTGATAAATACGGGAACCCCTCCCCGAAGGGTAACGCCCGGAAGTTTCTGAATGCGGTTCGCAAGGGGGAGGACAGCAGCATTTTTGTCGTCCAGTTCCTGTTCGAGCTCCCCTCCGGTTCCGGGGGTAGACTTTTTTGAGCTTCCACAGGAAAGGGACAGGGTGCAGGCCATCAAAAGGATCATCAGCTTTTTCATACAGCATAAATTTGGGTGAAGATATTCATTAAATTGGGCGTTGGCAAACATCGGATCGACTATATTCGTTCTGCAGTCCAATTCTAATTTCGGGAAAAATGGAACAAATTCTGCTTACCCAGGTGGCCGGAGCCCTGTTGGGTTTCCTGGGCGTCCTTTTGGGAGCTTTCGGGGCGCATTATTTCAAAAAGCGAATGACTGTATCCCAGGCCACCTCTTTTGAAACCGGGGTGCGTTATCAGTTATTTCATGCGCTCTTGCTCATTGTGCTGGGGTTTAACCTCTCGTTTTCCCACGACCTGGAAATCTATATGGTCAGGGCGTTTCTCTATGGTACGCTCCTGTTTTCATTTAGTATTTACGGGCTGGTGCTCAGCGAGGTCTATGGAAAGAAGTGGCGCTTCCTCGGTCCGGTCACGCCCCTGGGAGGGCTGTTGCTGCTTATCGGATGGGCCTTGCTGGGATATTCCTTTATAAGCGGGTTTTTCTGATCAGCCACAACCGCAATCCCCACTGCCGCAATCCCCGCCTGCACTTTTCTTCCTGGACGTTCCGGAAGCAGACCAAAGGTATTTTCGCAAAAGGAATCCCACCGCAAGGGCCAGGGTGATATAGACCAGAATAAGCTGCCAGTCCCACATGATCAGGAGAGAATTTGATACGCTGCCAAAGCAGTAATATAGGCAATTAACGTCATAAAGCCCAATTGCAGGAGCGGCCATTTCCAGCTGTTGGTTTCCCGTTTGACAATAGCCAGGGTACTCATGCATTGCATGGCAAAGGCGTAAAACAGCAAAAGGGATACCCCCGAAGCCAGGTTAAAGAGGGGCTTTCCATCTGGTCTGACTTCTGCAGCCATTCGGTTCTTGATGGTTTCTTCTTCATCATTGCCCACACTGTAGATGGTGGCAAGGGTACCCACAAACACCTCCCTTGCGGCAAAAGACGTAAGTACCGCTATCCCTATTTTCCAATCGTACCCCAGGGGTTGCACCAGGGGCTCAAAGGATTTTCCCATCTGCCCGATCAGGGAGTGCTCCAGGCGGTAACTGGCAATTTCCATATTGATCACCCGGGTCCTTAGGTCAGCCTGGAGCCGCTCGAGGGAATCCTGCAGAGCCATGACCGGGATGCGACTGTCCGACCCCGTTATCCCAACGGGCATGGAGGTCTGATATTCTCGTAACTTATTAGTAACAAAGGCTTTGCTGTTCGGAGACAGGCCTTCCCGGGCCACGCGTTCTGTAACGATTTGCTCGGCATTCTGGAATTCATCTGTATAGCCATTGGACCCCAGGAACCACAACACGATGGATATGGCCAGGATGATCTTCCCTGCCCCATAGACAAAGCTCTTGGTCTTCTCCACCACGGTATAGAACACATTCTTCCACAAAGGCCATTTGTAATTGGGCATTTCCACTACAAAGAAGGTGCGGGTGCGTATTTTTAAAATCTTGTTCAGGACCGTGGCCGCCAGGATCGCCATCCCAAATCCGAGGAGGTAAAGCATCATTAGGGTAAGGGCCTGGTAGCTGAGCCCGAATAACCGGCCTTCGGGAATCACCAAAGCGATGATGATCAGGTA
>CBFCWO010000188.1:0-1988 GCA_965601625.1 uncultured Flavobacteriaceae bacterium
GTCATAAACTGCTCTTTGTTGTAAAGATACATGATGTTTTTATATGTACCCCAACTTGTTTTATGCACTTAAATATAGCTTTTATCCGTATTACATTTCTTGGATAAGAACGTGTCACTACTGAATTTATCAATAACCCACAAAGGGGTTAATTGGTAAAGTTGATTTCCGAAAGTTCCTTCCCAATACTTTGGATGCCCTGGAGGATTTTGCGGGTTTGCCTTGGGGAGGGTTTCTTTTTTCCGCGTACATACTGGGAAAGCAGGGTGGGGTTCATCCCTATGCGCTCCGCCAGGAAGGAAGCATTCAAGACCCGGTAATACTGGAAGAACTGTTGCAGGTCCAGGTGGAGCCTCAGATGCTCTGATCGGACCTCGCGACCGGTATCTTCATAATACAAATTCAAGGCCTCCAGCAGCGAGCTATAGAGGCCGGGGATATCGGTTGCGGTTGTGAACACCTTCAGCTTTTCCGTATAGGCAGAATAGCCGGTTTCTGTTTTTTCAACGATAATGTCTATTTTCTTTTCCAATGGTTTCATAGCTCATTCAATACCTGCCTGTTTGAAAAGTTTTCTCTGAAGGCCTTTTCCCAATTCCTGTCCTCCATGGTCCGGGAAAATAATCGTGCCCCTTTTCATGGGATGCCCGAGTTTGATGTGCGATCCTTTTTGGCTAACGGCGGTCCAACCATCCCTTTTCAGGATTCTCAGGGCTTCAGAGCACTTCATTACAAAGGTAAATAATTATTTACTTTTTGTTGTGTTGGCATTCGGGAGGCTGAAAGGCGTATTTGGATCCTGTCCGGATCCATATATAAGATCCAGCGGACTGCGGATCGAAAGCAAATCCTTTCGGCTGACATGGGTGTAAACCATGGTAGTTTCAGGTTTGGCGTGGCCAAGGAGTTCCTGAATGTAACGGATGTCCACCCCCTTCTCCAGCAGGTGGGTGGCGTAGGAATGCCGCAGCGTATGCGGGGTCACGCGCTTTAGGATACCCGCCCTTTTCGCACTGCGCTTTAAAAAGGCCCGGATGCTGGTAGGGCTGTAGCAGTGGCCGGGGGCGCCCTCGGCAAAGTACCGCTCTGGCTGATAGGTAGCCCTGTAGTTCTGCAACAAAGGGACTATGCGCTCCGCCAGGACCACCTGCCGGTCCTTGCGGCCCTTCCCGCTGCGGATCCAGACCTGCCTGCGCTCCAGATCGATGTGCTTCCACTCCAGTTGGAGCAGTTCCCCAATGCGCAGCCCACAGCTATATATCAGGGCCAGGATGGCCCTGTGCTTCAGATTGCGTGTTACCTGCAACAGGCGGATCACCTCGGCCTCCCCCAATACCGAAGGAAGCTTGTGGCTTCGCCTGGGCCGAACCAGCCCTTCAGGATCTATTTCGCTTTCGGGGAGGAAGAGGGCGAATTGCTTTAGGGCACTGATTGCCTGCCGGTGCGTACTGATGGCAATCCTCCGCTTTAACACCAGGTATTCCAGGAAGGCTTCGCCCTCGGAATTGGTTGCCTTTTCAGCAGGGGTATCCCCGAGGAAATCCAGGACCTGTTGTATGAAGGTGCTGTACACCCCCACGGTGCTTTGGCTGTAACGGCGGGCCAGGAGATATTCCCGGAACCGAAGCGCAAGGGGATGGGGCGCAGAGCGCACGATCTTTTGAATGCCCCTATTGGGGGCGACATCTGAACAAACACGAAAACCCGCTGCCCTTAGGTGGGCCGTCAGGGCTGGGGCCCCTTCGGGATCATCCAGTCGCCAGAATCCCAGTTTCGGGTCCCATTTAGTTCCGGGAAACTCCTTTACGCATTCCTTGAGACGATAGGTATATCGAAAGGCAATACGCAGCCGTTCCCGGCCCTTGTACAAAAATGTCGAGAGTTGCACGGAGTCCTTCATCTCCCATAAAGATCCTCAGCGACCCTGCAGGTTGATTTCAGGGATCTTGAAGGGAGGTGGTTAAGCTCAGCAATTAAAATTGACCCCT
>CBFCWO010000189.1:0-1810 GCA_965601625.1 uncultured Flavobacteriaceae bacterium
GATTCCTTTTATTCCGCAAGAAAACATGAAAAAGAAGGATCGATCCTTCTTGAGTGAGAGTTTCCGCATTCTGGGCACCAACGTGCGGTTTGTGCTTGGAAAAAACAACACCCCTGGCGGCAAAGTAGGCATCATCACCTCTTCCATTAAGGGGGAAGGAAAAACCCTGATCGCAACCGAGCTGGCACATGCCTATTCGAGCTTAAACCAGCGTGTGTTGTTAGTGGGGGGGGATTTGCGCAACCCCCGGCTTCACGACCTTTTTGGAGGGGAAAAGAACGATGTTGGTTTGTCAGACTATTTGTCCGATCCGGAATTGTCATTGGGCGCGTGTGTGCGGAATCCTGAGCCGGAGAGTCCGACATTAAGCGTATGCTTCAGCGGGCGCATCCCCCCCAATGCCCCACAACTATTGTCAGGGGAGCGCTATCAGCAGTTCCTGGAAGAAGCCCGGGCGTCTTTTGATGTAATCCTGTTTGATACGGCCCCAACCGTGCTGGTCCCGGACACCCTGGTGATGGATGATGCCGCAGATATCGTGCTCTACGTGGTGCGTTCGGGATATACGGAAAAAAACCTGTTGGATCACATCAAAAACCTTCATAAAACAGGGAAGATGGTAAATATGTCCCTTGTACTCAATGATGTTAAAAAATCGTATTCAAAAGGTTATAATTATGGGTACGGATATGGGTATGGGGAAGACCGGCCAAAAAAACCCTGGTATAAGCGCATTTTTAATTCATAATACCCTATAAATTTAATATCTTGACCAAGATGGGTCGGTTAAAAAATAAATTGCTCCTCACATCCTGTGGTGCAGTCCTTTTTGCATTCGTGCATTCAGGCCTGTTTGCACAGCAATACGAGTTTACAGGGGATCTTTCCCTTCAGGGGTTTGTGGCCGATGGACAAAATCCATTCTGGGATTATTCCAATACCAATGGCATCGTTTCCGATGAGACCCAGTTCCTGGCCGTGCTTAATGCTTTCTACCGCACCTACCTTTCTGAATTGTCTGACCTGGAAGTAGGGGCTTCATTCTTTACGGACATCTACAGCGGCGGGCAGAACAACCTGCGTGCCAACGAATACTTTGTGGCCTGGAAGTGGCGCAACTTCCGTGCTACGGCGGGTGCACGTGCCCGCCCAGAGCAATATATGGGGATTTCCTCCGTAAACGGGGATATGCTCTGGAGCAACAATGCCCGGCCGATGCCAGGACTGGAGGTGGGAACCGTTACCCCCTGGCAGGTGTTGCCCTGGTTGGGGCTGGAGGGAGCCCTGGCCCACTTTTGGCTGGATAAAGACCGCTATGTTACGGGAGCCTATGTACACTATAAATATCTGGCGCTGAATTTCAGAACCTCAGAAAATTCAAATCTCAGAATTGGACTCCAGCACTTTGCCCAATGGGGTGGGATAAGCCCGGTTTTTGGTGCCCAAACGGCCGGTTTTTCAGATTACTGGAAGGTGTTTTTTGGGATCGCCGGAGCGGAGGCGTTGGGGATAGAAAATGATGAACCCGCCCTGGGAAACCATTTGGGGTCCTATCAAATTAAATACAGGCAAGAGCTTAACAATGGGGCCTTTTCCCTTTACCATCAGCACATCTTTGAGAACAGTGAAGGTTTAAAGTTCCAGAACTTCCCTGATGGGGTATGGGGCATTTTCTGGGAGCTCCCGGATTATAGTGCGGTTAGGGGACTCATCTATGAGTTCGTGCATACCAAAGACAACAATGCACCCAGCTCACCCCTTGACCCGCAGGATTATTTTAACCATTACATCTACGAATCCGGTTGGACCT
>CBFCWO010000190.1:0-1790 GCA_965601625.1 uncultured Flavobacteriaceae bacterium
GGTCCCCAGCTCCGTTGTTTTCAGGTCCAAACTGAGCAGATCAGCTCCATGCCCGGCCGGGATGCAGGACCGGAAGTGTTCCCCGTTGAGGCTCCAAACCTCTCCGTCAATGCCTGTGCGCAGGGTGTATATGCCATCCTGTAGTGCCTTGAGGCGGAACTCCTGTACCAACAGGTGGGGGTTGTCTTTACTTGCAAATTTGCGGCTCTCCAGTGCTGCTGACTTTCCCCCTTCGCCCTCCCAGCGAATTTTGCGCGTATTGATCCCGTAGCGCAGGTTAAGGGAATGATGGTACTCGTGCAGGGTGCCCGAGAACAAACTGCAGGGTTCCCCTTCCAGACGCAATTCAGTAAACAACCCATTGGGGACGTTGCAAAGTTCGCTCCAGCGGCTCCCTTCGGCCTGGTCCCAGGTATCAGTGACAATACAGGCCACAAACTCTTCCGCCCCCCAGTTCTCAAAGGTCCCGCGATACCCGAGATACCCGTTGCCGATCATAAAATTGCTGCCTGTGGTAACTATTTGGGCTGGATCAAAGGATTTTTCAATGATCTCCCATCCCGTTTTCGTCTGCAGGTTGTTTTTAAGCTCCATATGGGGATAGAATTTTTATCAGTTTAAAGGCCGCGGCCCCCTGGATTGGGCAACTAAAAATACGTGAAAAGCAATACTCTTAAAAGCCGCCTTTAATTTTGTTGGTCCGAAATTCGGATCGGGGGATTTCCCTATCTTGGGGGTATGCGCAACGGCAGCAATATCCAATTTGATCCCAGGTACCCTTCGGTTTCATATCTCCGCCAGCGAGCGCGAAAGCGTATTCCGGGCTTCGCCTTTGACTATCTGGATGGCGGTTGTAATGAGGAGGTCAACCTGCGGCGCAACCGGGATGATCTCCGGGAGATCCAGCTTATGCCCCGGTATCTGGAACCCTATAGCGGAGCAAACCTGGACACGGAACTTTTTGGACATCCCTATAAAGCCCCGTTTGGAGTAGCGCCCATTGGCCTGCAGGGGATGATCTGGCCGGGTGCCCCGAAGATCCTGGCCAAAGCGGCCACGGCACATGGGTTGCCCTTTATCCTGAGTACCGTGGGAACGGCATCCCTGGAAGAGATCAGCAAACTGACCGAGGGAACCTCATGGTTCCAGTTTTACCACCCCGCGGAGGACCGTGTGCGTGACGACCTGCTCAACCGGGCAGCATCCGCAGGGATACGGGTACTGGTCCTGCTGTGCGATACGCCAACTTTTGGTTTCCGACCCCGGGAAATCAGGAGGGGGCTGGCCATGCCTCCAAAAATGACCCCGGCCAATATCATACAAATGCTGGGCAGGCCCCGCTGGACGCTAAATACCCTTAGTGAAGGGGTGCCCCGATTTGCAAACCTTCTGCCTTATATGCCACGGAGGATGAACCTCCAGCAACTGGGGGCCTTTATGGATGGATTCTTTGAAAAAAGGATGACCCGGGATAAAATTGCCTATATACGGGATCGGTGGAAAGGAACCCTGCTCCTTAAGGGGGTTAGTACCCTGGAGGATGCGGAAACCGCCCTGAAGCTTGGCCTGGACGGTATCATTGTTTCGAACCATGGGGGTAGGCAGCACGATGCCGGCCCAAGCAGCATTCAGGCGCTTTGCGACATCCACCGTTCAATGGCGGGAAAAATCCCCCTGATGATGGACAGTGGTGTGCGCTCCGGTACAGACATAGCAAGGGCTATGGCCTGCGGGGCTTCAGCGGTCTTTCTAGGCCGTGCCTTTATGTATGGCGTAGCGGCCCTCGGCCA
>CBFCWO010000191.1:0-1770 GCA_965601625.1 uncultured Flavobacteriaceae bacterium
GCAGACCGGAAAGCCGTAAACATGCTGATGATCAAACCTTTCGTGGTCTACAACCTGGCGCCCCGGTTTGACCTGATCTATATCCCCTATGGCGTCTCGGTGTACTGGGACAAGCCTGCGGGTGAAAAGGTCTACCTGCCGCTTGGCGGAGGGGCTCAATACCAGATCCCCCTCGGTTCCAGCACTACGCTCAACCTGGGGGCCCAGTTTTTCGAAAACGTGATTCGGCCTACCAAGGGAACGGTCTATGACCTCCGTTTCCTGGTAGAATTCATCTTCTGATCTTCCATAGGGGACGTATCCGATTCGTAGGCGGGAAATCAGGCATCTAGTGAATCTGCCATGGCATTGGCAGCTGCCTCCCCTGAGGCCATCGCGGCATTTAAAGAGGCATTCAGCAGGTAATCCCCGGCCAGATACACATTTTCCAGGGAAGGACTCAGGAAATTGGTGCTTTCCATGCATACTTCATTGAGGTCCGGCAGGGCCTGCTGTATGGAATAGTGCCTCAGGCATTTGCGGGGTGTGATCCCACAAAAATGGCTCAATTCCTTCCCAATCCGTTCCACCAGGGTATCCTGGTCCAGCGCATGGTCCTTCACCACGGTGACCGAAAGCACGGGATCGCCATCGCTGTATTGCCCGAAGGGGTAGTAGAGGTTGTTCACCAGGGAGGCCTCATCGGCCACCAGACCGATGATCCCTTCCGGGAAGGTCCGATCGGCTACCGCAAAATAGAGGTTGTCACAGCGTTTCCAGGACAGTGCCCGTGTATTGAGCTCCCCGGTTTTGGGGTCCATGGGAACGGTGACCAGGGTGGCATTGGTCTGAAGCACCTCCCCTCCTTCCATGACGATGGTATCCGAACTCACCTTGCGTACGCGTTGGTTGTAGTGGATGGTGGTTCGCTCCAGGGAATCTGCCAGGGTCTTTGAAATGGCCCCAATCCCGGTAGACGGAATGGCGGCATAGCCCTCCGAGAACATTTTGAAGGTGAACTCAAACATGCGGGAGGAAGTCCGCAATTCCTCCTCCAGGAAAATCCCGGTGAAAAACGGCTTGAAAAACGCCCGGATGATGCGGTCCGAAAACCCAAGGGCTTTCAGATAGGCATGCGTGGACTGCTCTTCTGCCCTGAAGATCTCAGGGAGGGGTTTTTTCTTCAAAGCACTTGAAAGGCGGTAGATCTTCCATTTGTCACCAATGGATCCGATGGAGGCCAACAGGGTTGCCCAGAGGGTGGAGGCATCCCTAACAGGGTCGCCCACACGCTGCATGGTGCCCTGCGCAAAAATAAGGGCTCCGGGGCTGAAGCGGTACAAATCCAGTTGCTCGAAGTCCAGGTGTTTTTGGGCTTCGGGATAGGCGGTGAGCAATACCTGGAAACCGCGGTCAAAAAGTACGCCGTTTACCTGGTCTGTCTTGACCCGTCCTCCGGGGGAGTCCGTCCCCTCCAGGATGACCGGTGAAAAACCCCGCTCTTCAAGGGTACGGGCAGCCACCAGCCCACTGATGCCGGCACCAATGATATAGATTTTCCTGCCTGAGGGATCCATGGTTTGTACGCGTATTTGGTAGGGATGTCCTTACGTAAAATTAGGGAAAAATGATGGGGTTTCAATTCGATCCAACCAAATTTCAGGTCCATATATAATTGAAATATTCCGCTTAGATCCCTATTCCCCTTATTCTTGGGAATTGTCTGCTCTCTAATTTGAATGCATTACCTGAACATTCAACAGTACTTGAAAACAGAAACCCCTGAGCCTT
>CBFCWO010000192.1:0-1638 GCA_965601625.1 uncultured Flavobacteriaceae bacterium
GGGAATCAATCACTTATCCTTTCTCGTATACGGCACGATTCTTATAGCCGAAGGATGCCGAAAATTTATCTCAACCACGAAGTCCCAAACACCACATAAAACGCAAATTCCTCCCCATTCCCCCAGGCGAAATCCATTCCCATGTTTACTCCCAGCAATCGGGCAATTTTATAGCGGAAGCCCGTCCCCAGGTTCCAGGCCCAGTCGCCTTCCCCGAATTGTCCGAAATCCGAAAAAGCGTTCCCCACTCCTGTAAAGCCGAGTACGGACCAGCGTTTGTAGACATTATAGGTCCACTCCGTTTCCCCCACCAGGGTATTGTTGCCCTGGTAGCGCATGGCAGGGATCCCCCTCAAGCTGATAAAGGGAACGGCGTAAAAGGGGGCATCCCCCAACAGGTAGCTGCCCTGGAACCGCCAGGCAGACCAGAGGCGGTCCGTAACGGGGAGATAGCTGAACAAATCCGTATGCAGGGTGGAGAAATTGTCCGAAGACCCCAACCATTGTGCGGCTATGTTTACCGAAACTTCTCCCAGCAGCCCACGGGTGGGGGTAAAGGCGTTATCCCGGCTGTCGTATGCCATGCCAGGACGGATGGCACTGATTCGCGAACTGGTGTTAAGCCGTTTCAGGATTTCGTTGATAACAGGCTGGCCCGGAATGGTGTCAAAGGATACTTCGGTATTGAAGAACGTATAGCTGGCCCCGGCATACCATTTGGAGTCGCCCAGGCGCACTTCGGCTTTTTGGAGCACCAACCAGGAATCCAATTGGATCCCTATGGGATTCTCCCTTAGGATGGGGTTGTTGTTTCCGTAGTAATCCAACCGGACGTCGGGCTTGAAGACCGCCGTCATGGTCCGCACCCGGTTTTCCCCGAAGATGTGCCGGTGAAAGGCCCCGGCCCCCCAGGTTTTGTTTTCCGTGGCCAGCCCCATGACCCCGGAGACGCTCGGAGGCACATAGGAGTCGTATTTCTTTTTTCGATTGTGGAAGTAGAGCAGGGCAGCAGCCCCTCCATAGCCAACGGCCGGTTCGGTAATCGGGATCAGTACAGGCAGTACCCCGTGTGCCTCCAACAGGAACTGGCTGAGGTCGATGGCCCCGTCCTCCGGGTCCTTGAAACTGAGTTTTTTTTTCTCCTGGGTGTCTGGCACGGCTGGATCCTGGGCCCTTACGAAAAATGTAGTCAGTCCTAAAAGGATCGGGAGACATAGAGGGATAAATCTACTCAAAGACATACGCAGCGGTTAATCTCCGTTTTTTTGTACCGCGGAAAGGTTATTTTCAGCCTTATTCTGAAGGGACGGCTTCAAGCAGGGCGGTTTCATAGGGTGTGTCCAGTACTACCTGCCCATTTTTGACCACCACCTCTGAATCTGAATATGTATCCCGAAGCGTGGTACCATCCCCGAAAAAGCCCTTTACCCTAATGTTTTTCTTGCCTTCCGGAAGGTCCAGCCCAATGACCACCTTGTCCCTGAAGGTGTCATTCTGGAAGGTTCGGCTAAATACGTACGGCTTACTTGACAGGCGTTTATGCCTACCGGCGCCCACGGCCGGGTGGTCCCGCCGGAACTGTCCGAGCTTTTGCCAGTGGGCCAGTACATTTTGGGTCTGCTGCAGGCTGTCCAGCTC